>JAWPMV010000003.1 GCA_033391075.1 Bacteroidia bacterium | reverse complement strand
CCTCCATCTGTAAGAACAAAATATCTCCCTAAGGAATATTTCCATAAAATCAGGCCCTCAATATTTGTATATTAGGTATGCCAGCAAAGATTTATCCAGGATGTTCGCCTTTTCCCTGAGCCAATAGACAATGAAGTATCTTGCTAGTATTCTGATTATCAGCCTTAGTCTTTTTTTCCTTGGGTCAACTAACTATCTCCCTCACAGGCCTGGGGATGAAATATGTGATAATGCAATAGACGATGACAATGATGGCTTGATTGATCTGAATGATGAAGATTGTGATTGCTCGCTTGTGGAACCCTTATCTTTGATTCCCAATCCTTCATTTGAGGAGAAAGATTGTTGCCCCGAAACGATAGGCGAAATGAATTGTGCGGTATCCTGGGTTCAGGCTTCTCCTGCGACAGCTGATTATTTTCACAGCTGCAGCAGAAATTTCGTCAATATACCAGTTCCCCAACCTCTGCCTGGAGGAGAGGGCTTTGTAGGCATCCTCAATGGAGAGCCTGCAAAGAGGAGTAACTATAAAGAATATATAGGGGCTTGTTTGTTGGATTCTTTAGAGAAGGGCAAAACCTATAGACTGGAATTTTATGCAAGTTTCCCTCTGAATTCAAGTCCTGCTCCTATAAACTTCACCTTATTCGGAACCGCTAACTGTGATAATTTACCCTTTGGTCAGGGAATCGCGCTGGTAGGCTGTCCAACAAATACGCCTGGCTGGACGGAATTGGGTAAGGTCTATTCAAGTGTTTTCAATGGCTGGAAAAAGCTGTCTCTAAATTTCACTCCTACAGAAGACATCTTTGGAATTGCGATTGGGCCACCTTGTCCTACAGTTGATCGCAGGACAGATACAAAGGCGCATTACTATTTTTTGGATGAATTGACCCTGGCGGAAGAGTTTTCCTTTGATTTTAAGATTCAAACCAATAATCAGCCTTGCAGCAAGGATTTTTTCCTGGAGGTCCCCAACTATCCTCAGCTCGATTACCAATGGTATAAAAATGGAATTGCCCTTATAGGAGAAAACCAAGCCTATTTATCTGCGCCTATAGAGGCAGGAGTTTATCAGCTTTCCGTAACGAATGGAAGCATGTGCAGAGTAACTCAACCTTTTGATTATATCCCGCCTCCAATTCACACATACCTTGAGGAGAGTATTTGTGAAGGAGAATCTTTCTTATTCAACAGGCAGTCATTAGGGACTCCCGGAACCTATTTCGATACCCTCAAGACTGAAGGGGGCTGTGATAGCCTTATTTCTTTAGCCCTGGAAGTTCTGGAAATCCCAGAGGTAGAGATAGAAGCGAAAATCTTCCCTCAGGAAATCTATAGATTGGGAGATTTTAGCTTTTCAACAGCTGGAGATTACACCCGGGTTCTGACATCCCGTATGGGTTGCGATAGTATTGTTCACTTAAGCCTGACTTATTATTCCGTCTATGTCCCTACGGCATTTTCTCCTAATGGAGATGGGATCAATGATTATTTTACCCTGTACGGGGAGGAAGAACTAGAGCTGATTGAGTCATTGACGGTATTTAATCGATGGGGAAATCGCATGTTTAGTAAGCATAATTTAGCACCTAATGCGCCAGAAGAAGGTTGGGGAGGAAAGAATCAAGGCAAAGCCCTGACTGAAGGAGTTTATATTTATCGGGCAGAAATCCTAATGGAAGGTGGGCAAAAGAAGTCCTTGTCTGGATCGATAACTTTGTTCAGGTGAATGAAGGGGCGACATTTCTTTCCCTTTCTACTAAATCAGTTCAATTTAATATGTATTCTCCCTTTTCATCTGCAAACCATTTTGAATAATATGGAGAAAAAGTGAACTTAAGAATACTGCTAAACAAAGTCTTTCTAGCCCCTTTTTATAAAGATGAATATGTTTGAATTTAGTTTTGGTGCAGAGTCTAATCTCTAGAATATTTACATATAAGAGACGCATAAAGCTAAGTCTAACCATCTTTACTTATCCTTCGCTTTTCTATCCTTTTCGAATCTAACGTTTTTTTAAGCCTACAGAAGCAAGCTATCATATGCTAATGTATGCACCATTTCTATTGACAGGCATAGAACTGAATAAGTTTTCATGTTTTAAAACTGTCCAAAATGAAAAAACGTAACACTTACCTTGCCCTGCTTATTACGCTGGTAGTACTCTTGTTTATTTCCATTTACCTTTCCAATAAAAAAGGAGCCAGACATGTTGAGCTGGGAGCCTTCTTTTTTGAGAAAGTCTCAGATCTTCCTCCTGTTGACAATGATAGTCTGGTTGAGATGCAGCTGATTGACCGATATCTCAATGACTCAATAACTCCTTTTAGCGATTCGAAGACTCCTCTTCGATTTCTAAAAAAGATACGAAAACGGAATGCTGAGAATTTGATCCGCAATGGAAATCTTGATCAGGCAGAGGAAATAAGCAGTCAATACCAATCTTTGTTGAAGAGATTTATGCATCTGAGTGATTCTCTGGATCTCCCCATGGATATCAGTAGAAAAGAGTTTTTCAAGAGGTGGAATAGTGTGGCCAAAAACCAAAAAGGCAAAGGGAGGGTCTGGACTTTCTTTTTTCAGAGGCGTTTAAGTTTGGGAAGGGCTTTTAAGATGTATAAAAAGCAGCTGGAGTTGATCTTATCTACAGAACGTGTCATTCGGGAGCAAAAGGAGCACCTTCCTGAACTCTACTGCTATATGAATTCTCTGCAAAATCTGGATGGCACTGACTTGCCCGTTTATGTTATATCCTATCCCAAGGTTTTCTCAGGAAGAGGTCGTTCAGTAGCAGGTATGGCATTATTTGCTACCTATAAAGGCTTGTTTACTTCTGCTTCCCCTAATTTTGTCCAAAGTTATCCCGGCCTGATCCAGAAAAAGAATGCTTTGTCTATTCATCTGAAAAAGGGTGTCTCCGGTTCCATTCTTTCTCATGAATTAGGACATCTGTATTACCTCTATCATAACTGGGATGAATACCTCCATTACCGAGAAAGCAGACATAGAGATTATAGAAAAGGAGGACATGGGCTCACGGATCCCAGTGGACAGGCAGCAGAAATGGCCGAAAAAGGAATTATGCCGGATAGATAGGAGAAAAGGCATTGTATTTCAATTTTCCTTCTATATTGGAATCCTAAGCCCTTTTGTCTCATACTGCTCAAAGATTCCTCATGAAAAGTCCAACTCACTTCCTGTTAATCTGCTTGATTCTGCTTTTCAGCAATTGTAATCATCTTTCCGGCCTTTATGTAGGCTCACATCCTTTGACCACGATTGTTCTGGATGAGCATGTCGCCGAGACAAAGGCTGCAAATGAATTACAACACTACCTGAATAGGATTAGTGGGAGTGATATAGCGATTTCCAGAGAAAAAGGATCTCAGGGCATGATTCTCTTAGGAAAGGATGAAAGTCTGCCTGAGCATGGAATTTCTTATGGAGTTGAAGGAGGAAACCTGTACCTAAAGGCCGGGAGTTCGGAAGCGCTATTGGATGCAGTCTATACTTTTTTGGAGAATGAATTGGGGGCTAGATTTTATAGTCCGAAGGTGGAGAGGATTCCCCGCCAAAGCTCATTCGTTTTTCCGGAGGATCTACATTATCATTACAGTCCCCCGATTCATGTCAGGACCGTTCATTCCCGTTTGTATTATAAAAACCCTCGATTTGCAGAAAAGCAGAAAGTAACTACAGAAGCTTTCCCCGGCTATGTGCCCAGAGCGAGGGTACATACCTTTCACCGCTTTCTTCCGGCTGAGCAATTTTATGAGGAACATCCGGAATATTATGCGCTAAGGAAGGGAAGGCGACTCACCACCCAACTTTGCCTGAGCAATGAAGCCGTTTTTCATATAGTAAGTGACAGTGTTGAAGCCTTGTTACAGGCATATCCGGAATCGAATGTTATTTCGGTGAGCCAGGATGACAATACCCAGTACTGTCAGTGTGAATCCTGTGAGGCGATTCATGAGCGAGAAGATTCTCCTGCAGGTTCGATGATTTATTTCGTTAATAAAATTGCCCATGAGTTTCCGGATAAAAGTATTTCCACCCTTGCTTATCAATATACCCGCAAGGCTCCCAGACATATAAAACCCGCCGCGAATGTGCTGATAACTTTATGTTCGATTGAATGTGATCGGAGTGCAGCAATAGGGGAGAAGTGTCAGGATTTTACGAGGGATCTGCAGGCCTGGGCAAAATTGACAGATAATATCAGGATATGGGATTACACAACGCAGTTCACCAATTTCCTGGCTCCTTTCCCCAACCTTCATACCCTTCAACCCAATATTCAATTATTCACAGATAATAATGCCAAATGGATCTTTGAGCAACACAGCAATCAGCCCAGCGAATTGTTTGAACTCCGCTCCTATGTAACCGCAAAACTCTTGTGGAATCCAGAGGCTGATATATCGCTTATCATGGATGATTTTTTAAAAGGCTACTATGAAGAAGCAGCTCCATTTGTTCGATCTTATATTGATCGGGTGCATGAAGAACTGGGGAAGGATAGTAGTTTTTTCCTCTTCTTATATGGTGATCCTTCGCAGGCTTTCGAAAGTTTTTTGCAGCTGGATTTGCTAAAAGAGTATGATAATTATTTTGAGAAAGCCCGGGAGGCGGTGACAAATAATGCGGCTCTTGCAGAGAGAGTCGCGGAAGCTCGACTAAGTGTAGATTATGCTATTTTGGAATATGCAAAGCGAGACATGAAAGCTGCCGGCGTCGATGCTTTTTTTGACCTGGAAAATCGCCTCAATCGTTTCAAGGAGACTACCGAAAGAGGAGAAATTACAGCCATGAATGAGATGCGCTTTACAGTAGCTGAATACCTGGAGATGTACCAAAAAAGTCTGGACCGAGCTCAGGCCTCCAATCTGGCTTCGGGTAAGTCGGTGAAGCTATTTACGAAAGCCAAAAAATATGCAGGCGAAAATCCTCTTACGCTCACCGATGGCGCATATGGAGGAAATAATTTTTATGCGAATTGGCTGGGTTTTGAGGGGAATGACCTGGAAGCCATAGTAGATTTAGAATCACCACAAAGCCTTAGCCGATTCTCTGCGGCATTTTTACAAGTCAGCAATCACATCGTCTTTTTCCCGGAGGAAGTCTTGTATTATGGCTCGCTTGACGGAGTGAATTTTGAATTGCTGGGGAAGGTAAATAATCAGGCACCTCTGACAAAAGAGAGTAAGATCAATGACATCCAGTATTTTGAACTTCAAGTATCGCCCGGAACATTCCGCTATATCAAAATCATCGGTCGAAATATGGATGTGGCTCCGGATTGGCATAATGCTGCCGGACTGCCTGCCTGGGTATTTATTGATGAATTTGAGGTCAGCTAGGCATGTATTTGGAGGAAAACTCATCTAGAATTTCTATCAACTGGTCTAAATAAGTTGAAGTGCTGATTAAAGGATCTTATAATATAGAATAAGAAGGAGCATATTCACCCTATTACTCGCATTAAGATGAATGAAAAAATTCGCAAAATCGCCCTCATCGCATTGGCAGTAGTTGCTGGCTATGCTGTAATGATCCTTGGACTTCTTCTTACACAAGACCTCAGTCTGGGCAGAGTTGAATTTGGGATTACGCCCTTATGGAAAATTCCCTTAGTAGGAATTGGAGCCTTAGCTTCTGCTGCTTTGGGAGGTTGGGTTGCCTTTCTAATCAGTAAATCGAAAAAGCTGATTCCACAAATTATCATGGCTGGCTTTACCATTTTTGAAACGACAGCTTTGCTCATGGAAGGAGCACTTACCAATCCCTTATGGTTTGAACTCCTTTCTGAACTGACGCTGATAGTTGGGATACTGGGAGCCGGATATCTTGCTTCGAGAGGGAGCCTTCCCTCTACTTCGATTGCCTGAGTCAGTCTGTATTTGCTAGCATAGATTTTCGGGACTGCTATTCCTGTAATCGATCATTTCATGATCGAAACACTTATTGCTTGGCTTATTTTTCTGAATAGACCCGAGCTAGTGATCCCAAATGACTTCATAAATCCACATAAATTATCTGCGCAAAACTTTATTCAGCGGACTTCAAGACCCTAATCCTTTTCCTTTTGATAACTTTTGGTTCTTCCTTAGCATCATTTTCAACGACTGATTTTTCCTCAGCAGCTTTTGCAAGCTGTATTCTTACACTTACAGGCTTATATATAATGAAGCCAGAAATTAGTAGGCCAACAACTAGTAATGCTAATGCGAGTGGGGATGGCCGAAAGGATTTTTTCACTTTGACTTTTTCAGCACTTAGGAGATAGCCCTTTTTAGGAATCGTTCGTATGATTGTTTTTTCTTTATCTCCGAGCAATTGCCTCAGTTTTGAAACGATCTGGGTTATCCCCAGGTCATTTCCAAATTCATCTCCCCATACCTGCTCCAAAATTTCTTTGCGGGTCAGGGTTTTATCACTATTCTTCACCAGCATGACCAGGACTTCCATTTCCTTGGGAGAAAGTTTGTGTATTCTTCCTTGGATTTCAATTTCATGGGTGTCTATGAATATATTATGATTCCTGAATCTGAGAATTCCCCTTTTTTGTGTAGCCATAATCAATCTTCTTTTACCTAAGATACATATTCAGGCCTGGCAATTGGGATCCTTAACATTTTTTAACATTTAGAAGGAAAAAAGAAGCTTTTCTGAACATATATTTTAAAATAAATGCTCTTTCTTGCTCAAAATTGATCGAATAATCCCGCAAATATTGAGCTATGGTCCTCTTACAAAAAATCTCCCTTTTCATACTTTTTAGTTTGTCCTTTTCAGCAATGGGACAAAATTTAACTTCAAAAGAAAAGCAAGACATACTCGAAGAGTTCTCCAAACATATTTCTGAAAATTATGTGCTTCAAGATTCCGTGCCCCTTATTTTAGCGGAATTGAAGAAGAGCAGGAAGTCCGCAGAATTTGCCAAGGATTACAATAGGGATAGCTTTGCTTCCTATCTCACGGTTTTACTTCGCGGCATTACCCAAGATGCTCATTTCGCTGTACTTCATAATCCCTCTTTATTCAAAACCGCTCAGCTCCTCCAATCAGGGGATGGAGATGTGAACATGCAAAATATGGCTATAGGCAATCGTAGTTTATCCAATGTGCGTCGCAATTTTTTCTTCCGGAAACTTGAGGTACTAGAGGGCAATGTTGGCTATTTGAAATTGGAACAAATGCCAGCCCTGGAAGAGGCAAAAGCTACGGTGGATGCAGCTATGCAATTTCTCTCATATACAGATGGAATGATCATTGACCTGAGAGGAAATAGGGGAGGGGTAGGAGGATTTATTCCCTATTTAATGAGTTACTTTTTTGAAGAGGAAAACAAGTTGCTGTACACACGGGAATATCTGGCCTGGGATTCGGTTTCCCATCACCGCACGCATAAAGAACTTCCCCTGGATCGCTACCTTTCAAAACCCATATTTATCCTGATAGATCGCTTTACGGGTTCGGCAGCTACCAATATGGCTTATTGCATGAGTAGTTTTGAGCGTGCGATCCTCTTCGGAGAAAATACCGGATCAGGCTACAGAGGTGCGCATAGTGCATCCATCTATCCACTGGGTCAGGATTTGGTTGGACTCATTCCCATAGGACGGGTGATGAATGCCAAGACTCAGACCAATTGGCGGGCAAAGGGGGTTGATCCTGACTTTCCCTGTGATCCGGATGATGCCTTAGAGATAGCCTTAAAGGAAATGCTTAACAATCTTGAACAGGAAAGCACCGATAAGGAGGTGAAAAAGGAGCTTAGGGAAGCCTTAAAGAATCTTGAAGAAACTTCTCAAAAACCTACTGCTGAAAAAGCTGCAGAAGATTTATCCGAGTATAGCGGTACCTACGGAGAAACTCTTATCAGTTGGGAAAATGGGAAGTTGTTTACCAAAAGGCCTACCGTACCCATGAAACTGGAATTGAAACGCAAGCAAGGGGATGTTTTTGAAATATTATTACCTCCAGGTGCAAGAGGGAATGTTCCCGATCTTCGATTTGATAGAGAGAATGGAAAGATCGTTTCAGTAACTACGATCAGAGATGGCAAGGAAGAACGCGTAGAGATTAGGGAATGAGTCCCTTGAATTAAGGGAGTTTTTAGGAATACTTATGGATTGTTATTTTCTTTTCAGAAGAAATACTTAGCCATTAATAAGCAGTTCCTATTTTTCAGAGATCATTTAAAATATTAAATCAAGAGGTGGTTGGGAAAGCAAGATTTCAACCTCCGCATAAGGTCAGCAATTCATTGGTGAATTCGGCATTGTTTGCCCATGTGATAAATGGACATTCAAAGATATATGCCCCTGTCAAAAGTGTAGAATTATTCACGGGAGACAGTTTAATCATGAAGTGTGATAATTTTGTAAATAACTGGTTCCCAAATCAGGACAATAGCTTCACGGAGGTTATCATCTTTGAGCTGGAACCTGAAACGCTGGAATACATCTATGACAATCATCTTCCTGACTTTCTCCAAAAGCCTACAATTGCTGAAACCTCTTCTCTAAAAAGAATCCCTCCAAATGAAATGCTGATTAGGTTTGCAAAGGAAATCTCCCACTATATTGACCATCCTCAACTCATGAAAGAGGAATTGCTAAAGGTCAAAACCCGAGAGTTAATTTTCCTCTTGATGCAAGTGGACCATGATGCCTCCATTAAAGGGATACTTAGCACCTTATTTAACCACAACGACTACAATTTTAAGCAAATCATTGAAGCCCATATTTTTGAGAATCTGAATTTAGAGGATTTAGCCTTCATGGCTGGCTTAAGTCTCTCTTCTTTCCAACGAAAGTTTAAAGCTTTATATAAGACTACCCCCAGAAAATACATCAATTCAAAAAGGCTAGACAGAGCTCGGAATTTATTGGCAAAGCCAGATGTTCGTATAAAAGAAATCGCTTATTCCTGCGGCTTTCAGGATGTAGCCTATTTTTCAAATGCTTTTTCAGCCGCTTTTTCCACCTCTCCTTCTGACTATAGAAAAAAGCTATTGAAATAAACTCTCAAACCTTTGATAGTTTTTTACAACTTTTTTGAAAAATACCTCCAGATTTTTGTGATGTAATAGAGACAGTCTCCTCGTCTCGGCTTCATCATAAAAATTATGTATCCATCAATGAAAATTGTTTTCAAAATTGTTGTGTCGCTCATTGGGCTTTTCATTTTTGCCAATGGCTTCCTCTTTATGTTTAGTCCCGAATCCGTAATGGGGCATTCCCAGATTTCAGCCAATAATGCCTTTGGTTTCAGTACCATTCGAGGAATTATAGGTGGGTCTATGGTAGCTACAGGCCTCCTTAGCCTCTGGGCAATTTTTAAATCAAAATTGGAGTTGTTGCATCCGGTTGTCATCATCCTTTTGGGATGGACCCTTGGGCGACTTCTTAGCTTATTTATGGACGGTTTCGACATAAATGTAATCCTGGGAGGGATTGCTATATCATTATTCATGGCTGTAGTTCTAAGCTTCGCCCACAAAGTTCTCAGTAAAGAGATCGTCGAACAAGCTCATGTAATCTCTCAACAATAAAAGCTATGAAGACAAATATTGAGGTTCCAAAGTTTGTATTAATCATCACCTTCCTTACGGGACTCATAGCTACCGTGCTAGGAATATGGGCGTCTCTTTCGCCAGAAACACATCCCCAGTTTTTAGGGGAGGTAAAATCAGTTTTATCATGGTCCGGCAGAGAGCTGGGATTGGGTTTATCCTGTTTGCTTGCTGTATTCTTTTTGCGAGATGCGCGAGTTATTATGGCGGTTCTATTTGGTTCCTGGATTCGTGAGACGCTTGATTTTATTGATTTTTTCAGACTCACAGATACACCGACTCGCCTGTATGTTGTAGTGGGTGTCTCGGTGATACTCCACAGTATGGCTTTATATCTCACATGGAAAGCCATTGTAAATACGGAAAGCATAAGCCCTAAAATTCAAAACACATGAAAATTTTTCTAAAGCACTTTTATCCTGGATTTTTGCTTAGCCTAATTGGCTGCATGATATCTCTTAATGCTCACGCACAAGGACCCTGGGTACAAAAAAAGAATACTGGTTTCATTCAATTACAAACTACTTTGCAAGCTCAGGGCACCTATGATGGCTTAATCCTGAACGGCATAGGGGTTACAGATACTGAAACCAATATTAACAGAGAAGTTGCTAGTTCAGATGTAGGAATATATGCGATATATGGTCTTACGGATAAGCTGACTCTTTTCTCTCATCTACCCTTTAAATATGTCGCAACTAAAGAAGCGACTGACTCATTGTACTATCCTACTTTGCTTGAGGAGGGTAGCTTATTTGGCTTGAGTAATTATCAATTAGGAGTAAAGTATGGGATTTTGGACAAAGGACTACAGCTTGCCGTTTCTATACAAACAAGTTGGAATACCGCTTCCAGTGAACTGGAAAAAGGCTTAACTACAGGTTACCTCTCAAATTCTTTCGGCCTATTTGGACATATTGGCGGAAGCCTCTCTCCCCGCATATATTCTTTTCTGGACTTGGGCTATAATGTATCTACCCATGATTATAGTGACTTTTTCAATGCAAATGTGGAGTTTGGATTCAAAGCAGCCAAAGCCAGGAATTTATGGATAGTGTTGAATATCACCCTTAGGGAGTCCATGGAAAATGGCGATTTTCTGAATGAGAATCTGCTTCAAACCGGACTTTACCCTAATGATCAGGAATGGAAAGGTTATGCGATTAAATTGCTGTACGAAGGGAAAAATCAAATTGGATTTACCTTAGGCACTGCAGGGGCTTTTTCTGCCAATTATATAGGATTTGCTGGACCTATTACTTTTGGAACCTTTAAGAAGTGGTAGGAATTGTTTCCGAAAGAGGATGAACACAGGAGCAGTACATTTCTGCTCTTGTGTTTTAGTTCTGGTAGAAGGAGGATGCTGAGGGTATCCAGCTCAAGAATGCTCGGTATCGAATCATTCCTTCTTCTTCCCCATTTTTACATCAAAATCATCCAGGGTCCCCATGATTTTTACATTCAAATAGCGGACTTTCTTATTGGGATCGACCTCAATGATTTCATCTTCTGTAGTCGAATCCTCCTTATTTTTCTTACTTCCAAATATTCGATTGCGTGCTCCTTGTTTGATCAATTTCCAGGGAATGCGCATATAGTATTCGATGTTGTCATTCATGTCCTGGCTTCCCGAAATATCCATATGTCCCAGAGTAGATTCTATGGTCATGTTGGGAATAGACAGCACGCCATTGGTTACATCCAGATGATTTCTCAGGGTGTCAAAACGAACATTGGACAAATCCTTATCCCCAAAATAATCTGATAGCATCAACATATAGTCATAGTTCTCCAATCGCCCATTCACCGCTACAACATCCATGTGCACTTCTGATTGATCCAGGTCAGGAACAAAATCAGGATAAACGCGAATATTGCCCGTGATCTTTGCTGAGAGTTCGCCGTGCAAATTTTCTGAGACAATCACATCCTGACCGAAATTCTCAAATTTGAATAAGAGTTTGTCCAGATCCACATGTTGAACATCTATATCCGGTTTCAGGTAAATATGTTTGGGGTCGCTTCCGTTGAAATAGCCCTTCATGTGAAATTCCCCACCAGCGGCATTCAGGCTTAAGGTGTCCACATAAACATAATGATCCTGCGTAATCCGTAAATCTGCATTAATGTTTTGGAGATCCAGTCGGTGGTAGATGAAATGGCCAATATCTACATCAAAGCGCATATCGGTAAAAGGCAATTCATATAAGTTGAAGGCCTCTGCATGTTCAGCGACATCTGCTGTATCTGTCTGGACAGTTTTTTGTTCCACGGCTACCGCCTTATTTTTTTGGGGCGGAGCAAGATTGTAATTGCTGAGTTGGTCAAAATCAATGTAATTAGTCTTTAAACTCAGATAATTATCTCTCTTTTTGATCGTCGAATCTGCTCCCAAAAAGTAATCCATGTTCACATTGAATATGCTTCTCCCCATTTGCGCGTGAAAGTTTTCCAGCAAGAGATGTTCATCTTCATAATGTATGCGTCCGTTAAAGTCTTTGAAACGCATGGGATGCAAATGCATTTTGGCATCGAATTTATCCAGATCGATATCGATGGATTGTAATTCCGAATCCTTGTAATGCATGCTGGAAGAAAAGTGTAGAGCCAGATTATCAAACTCTTCATGGCGATAATCCTCCGGCACATAATTCTCTCCTTGATAGCTAAAGATGTCCTCCAGACGAAGAAGCCGGGAGGTAATACCAATATCCAAGTCGACATCCCCATTGAGGGTGTCTTTCATCCAAAAGGCATACTCATGAATTTCCCCATCCACATGAAAATCTGACTTATCGATATAGCCCGTGAAATCTTTGATTCGGATGTCATGCTCATCAATCAAAAGATCCACATGAAAATCATGTAATTCATGCGGATAGTGCTTGAGTTGTGCATGCAAGCTGTCTACGAAAAACTCCCCACTCGGGAGGTGTTTAGCCTCAGTAAAATCTCGGGCCGAAGCTTGAAATGACAGACCTAATCTTAAGTCTTCTATCCTTTCATCTATACCTGTGCTATCTTCTGCTGAAAAAGAACTTATTTCAGCTATATCCAGCACATCAGATTTGATCTCCAGATGGGTAAAAACAGGCACATCGCTGTGGTGGATGATGGCGGGTAAATCTGTGAGGTAACCACGCATGGACAAATCGGACTCCCCAAATTTGACTTCAAATTGATCCAATTCTGCTCGTTTTCCCTTGATAATCATGTGCGCATTAAGATTTTTCAAGGGAGCTGGTAATTGAGCAGCGTTTATGCTTAGGTTTTTTAAGGTCAGTTCGCTGTAGTAGGCCTGATCCAAATTGTTCAGGACTTCTTCGGGATTGTCTAAATCAATGATGTCATGAAAATTCATTTTAAGATCGACCGTTCCCTCAGCATCTTCGTATTCGTTTAGGTTGAGAAATTCTGCAATAAAATCTAATTCGAATTGCGCATCGACCTCCATCTTGATGTCTGGCTCTTCGAAATTTTTGACCTCTACATTACCGATAAACTTCCCTTTTTCCAGATTGGCGGTCATATTGCTCATGGAGAATTGCATGGTAGAAAGGTCTCTTTTCCCACCATTGCTGAAATGACCTTCAAATCCCATCTCTTCTACCCGGCGTCCAAAACGGGTATTTTCTAAAAAAGCCTCACTCGCTCCAAAGTCAATATTAACAAAGGGACTGTAGCCAAATGCCGCGGGGCCCTGAATAGTGGAATTAAAGTAGATCTTCCCGGCATTTTTGTAGCGCTCGAGAATAGGAATAATCTCAGCTGGAGCAAAGGCAATGAACAGATCAAAATTGGGTTTTGTCCCTTTTATTTCCAGGTCCAAATCCATCTTGTTTTTGGTATTCACTGTGCCCGTAAGATCAAAATCGGCATATTCCGTTACGATGTCCGAAGGTGCTATGCTTAATTGGCCTGTACGTTCATCAAAATCGACATCCGTATGAAATTCAATATGCTTATGTTTTATAAAGGTGGTATCGCCATCGACCATGATATTCAGATCAAAACCCGTATCGATGTTGGCTGCTATATGACCTTCGGTACTTTTAAAGCTTCCTTCTGCCCAATAAATGTAGGCTTCGACATCCAGGCCGCTACTCTCATTGATTTTATGGACGTCTAAGTTTCTTAGCTCAATATTTTGCAGATGGATGTGTAAAGGCTCGGATTCCTCTTCCTCTCCCTGGCTGGCTAGAGCATTGCTTAAATTGTTTGTTCCGTCTTCATGAAGTACGATGTCAAAAAATCCATCTTCTATCAGGAGTTTTTTGATGTCGATTTTCCCTTGAATAATATCCGAGATATCCAGGCCCACATAAATGTCAGCCACTTCCAAAATACTGTACGCATTTTCCTTCTTGGACTCAAATACCTTAACACTATCCACCTTGATGGAGATATAAGGGAAGTTCTCAAAAGGGGCCAAATGGGTTTCACCAATGCTAATCTTTCCTTGAAACCCCTGGTTCAAGGCATCTATTTCGGCTTGCACGATGGTCTGTTGATTTTGATAAACATAGACCAAAGTGAATCCTAGCAAGCTGATAGGGATGAGAAAGGCAAAGAAAAAAACCCACCGAATTTTTTTCCGTTTCATTAGGGCTGTTTTTATAAGAATTCCAAATTACGAAATCTCAGGCTAGGGGACTCAAAAAATTTGGATTTTGCATTTAATAGGATTAATAAATCTAATGATAGGTTGAATATGTTCATCCTCTCGGGCCAGAGATTGCGGATAGCAAGATTTCTCAGGTAGAAGCCTTTTGAACTAGCATCCTCATGGGATTGGAACTCAAGGCTGCCCATATAGTATTGAGTTCCCGAAAACGAAGAGGAATTTGTCGGCATTTGGTTTTTCTCTAACTTATAAAGAAAACATCAGGCTGTATCTTGAATATTGATTTCGTTTCTATACTACTTTTTCTGGGGATGGGGCAATGCCTCTTTTTGATGGTAACGGTTTTGCTTGACCGAAAAACTGTCAGGCCCGCCAATTATCTTTTAGCTGCACTTCTATTTGCTTTTTTGTGGTATCAGGTGGAATTCTTTTTACTAAGGCATACCCTTGACTCCCGGATACCCTTTATTTTCAGTACTCGATATGGATCCTGGTTCATCGTAGGGCCTCTGATTTATTTATATAATCGGGCCATTCTGATAAAAGATTTTAAGCTTAAAAAGAGGGACCTATTGCATTTCTTTCCCATCCTGCTATTTACCTTTTTACTTCCTGTATTTTTTGATGATTTCATTACAGATCGGGCGGTGAACTACGGGATGTTGACCGTTTTTGACTCCTGGAATCAGGAAGCGATTACTGCTAAGCATTATCTCTATGCCTATGTTTTCATCCTTCAGTTTCTCCATGCACTGATGTATCTATTTCTTGCTTATCGTGAAAGTAAGCAATTGCTTGCTGAGGCGAAGGAGCGTCAAGCCAATATTCCTCTGGACAAAATCAAGAGCCTCCAATACCTTTATTTGCTTGCCTTGCTGATCATTCTATTTTGCTCCGCTTTTGTTATCTATCAATATGCCACCAAAATGTGGCAAAGGACCTTTGATTATCTATATGTCCTGCCAACTCTTGTTTTTGTATTTGGACTGGCATATCGTGCGATGAAATACCCCAATTCTGTTTTCCTGATTAAAGCAGATATTCCCCAAACAAAATATGCAAAATCAGGCCTAAGCAAGGGGGCTAAGGATAGCCTTATCAAAAAGTTAAAAGAGAAATTAGAAGTTGACAAGGTATATAGAAACAATGAGTTAAGATTATCGGCTCTTGCGAAAGAACTAGGAGTTTCAACTCATCATTTGTCCCAACTTATCAATGAGGAATTGAAGCAGAACTTTTTTGATCTGATCAATACCTATCGAATAAATGAGGCCAAGGATAAAATTACAAATGGTTCTTCCCGGACCTTACTCGAAGTAGCTTTTGAAGTCGGTTTCAATAGCAAAAACTCTTTTAATAATGCCTTTAAAAAGAATGAGGGGATGACACCTTCCGCCTTTAAGAAAAGTGTTTGATTAGAATACCTGAACTTTCTGCTCTCCATACAGGCCAATTCACAGGGGCCAAATTATTCAAAATAAGCATTTCTGAAAAAAAGAGGTAAATCCTATCGGATTGGGCGATTCCTTGCTCTTTTAGGTGAATATTTGGCCTAAAAGATTATGAACAAAGTCTCACTTATTTTATTCTTAGGGTTAGGATTGATAAACCTCCTTCCCGCTCAAAATTTTGATATCGACCATCTTTATCCAATTGAAGGCATGCATAGCTACTTTGAGTTTGAAACGACTTATATGGGATATGCGAAAGTCAGGGGAAATTTTGGAAACTTCTACGGAAGCATTTATTACAATCCCGAATCCCTATCTCAGACATCCGTAAGTTTTCAAATCGAGGTAGAAAGCATTGATACCAACAATGATTGGAGAGACCGTGATTTGAAATCGGATAATTGGTTTCTTGCTGAGAAATATCCCCATATCACCTTTACGAGCACAAGGGTAGAAGCAGAGGGAAAGGGATTAAGGGTAAAGGGAAATTTGACGGTAAAAGAAACCACAAAAAGCATCAGTTTTCTAATTGCTCCGGCAGTAGGGGTAATAGAAGATATGCGGGGAGACCATCAGGTAATTTTTACAGGCTCTTATACCCTCAACAGAAAGGAGTATGGTGTAATGGGAGATAATTGGAGCCAGGTGAAAGAGGGAATCGTAGCTCTATCGGATGAGGTTACGGTGAATTTCAGTCTATTGGGTAAACAAATCAAGGAGGATAATTTCAAGAATTTCCTACGTAATGAGAACAGGCCTCCGGGCTCTATTTATGCTGCCTACAAAACAGAGGGTCTTAGCGGAGCATTCGATCGTTTTGAAGCATTGAAAAAGGAGACAGAAATAAATGCCAATGCCTTGAATATGGTTGCTTATATGCTGCTAAAACAAGATAAACATGAAGAAGCTCTGAGTTTGATGCAGAGGAATCAAGCGGAATTTCCTGAGGATGCAAATGTCTATGATTCCCTGGGCGAAGTTTATGCCCGGATGAAAAATTTAAAAGAAGCGCAAAAGCATTATCGGAAAGCTCTTGAACTTGATCCCAATAATATGAATGCTGCCGAAGCTTTGAAGCATTTGAACTAATACGGACGCGCAGGACCTAATGTTGTGGAACTTCCCTGCTTCATTAGGTCCTGACTTTTGCCTCTTTTTATATAGGGGCAAATGTCTTCAGGACATAAATGCAAGGGGCATATCCAGCATAGCGTGTAACAAAAGTGGCGCAAGGATAGATCCATCTTTCTCTCGTATATATCCCAGGGTCAATCCCATGAAGAAGGTAAATAAGGCCCAGGGCCAGACAGGAGGAACAACAACCAGGGCATGAATGAGGCCAAATAGTAGGGAGGCAAGCAATAATCCATATCCGAATTTGACATTCCCAACCTGAAAAGGCTTTCCAAAATATCTGTTAAATGCAGATTGAAGATATCCCCTGAATAGTAATTCCTCCCCTAAGCCTACAATGAAAACATAATACAAAATCTTTGAGATCAGGGGGAAGTAGCTATAACTAAAGAATGCGATTATCCAGCTGAGCAGACTAAGCAGGACATATACATAAATCTGCTTATTGGGAATAGTAATTTCCGAACGACTCGGAAGCTTACGGCAGACTTTTGGGACAAAATAGAAAACCAGTAAATAGGTAATACTTAGTATAGCAGATCCATACCAATCGTCAAATCCCCAGCCCAGAAAAGCAATCAATAAAAAACTCATGCCTGCGGGCCCACCGATCGAATAAGCCCTAAAAGAAAGTTTAAAAGAGTCTGGAAATGGCGGAAAATATATTCCAAATTCGGCCTCATCTTTATATATAATTCTGATCAGTATAAGGGGGATAAAAACGGTAGTCAGAATTTTTGTCAGGTACCTCAGCAGAATTTTTCCTTCTTCAGGAAATTCAAAAGGGAGTTTCTTTACACTCGAGAAAATGACAATGATAGCAGCCCATACCAAAATGGGTAATATTAAATCTCTTAAAATGGATCTACGTACGCTGATATTTTCCATTTCAACCTAATCTTCTTGCTGCGAAATCCTGAAGCTTGACTGCTTAATGTTTTGTTAAAAAGCTGATTGCCACAACTAAATAATGCATGAGCAGTACATAAATTTAGAGGCTATGGCCTAAGATAGGTGCATATAAGCTAAATTTTCTATTAAAACGCATGTGATAAGCTACCGAATACTATGAAACGTCGTCAGTTTGTAAAATCTCTGGCAGGAACCGCAGCATTGGCCAGTAGCCTCTCTTTGAGTTCCTGTGTAACCGAGGAAGAATCTTTGAAAATCCTCGTTTTAGGTGGAACCAATTTTCTTGGCCCATCAATTGTAGAAGCCGCAATTGCCAGAAATCATCAAATAAGTTTATTCAACCGTGGGATTAGTAATCCGACTTTGTATCCCCAATTGCAATTATTCAAAGGAGATCGTGAAAGTGGGATAGAAGGATATAGTTCTCTTGCGGATCAGGAATGGGATTTGGTGATAGATGTCTGGCCGGAAAAATCGAGACTGGTGGATGATGCAACGAAAGTATTTCAAGAGAAAGCCAGGCACTATGTATTTATTTCAAGTATAGCGGTTTATAATAATTTTCAGGAAGTAGGTCTTCATGAATCCTCAAATTTGGTAAGCCTTGAACTGGATAAAGTGGATTGGGAATACCCAGAAGAGAAACATGCGGCTGAAAACTTTGTACGCGAAAGATTCCCTTCTAATCATAGCATCCTGAGACCGGGACCGATCACAGGATGGAGGAATCCTGCATATGATCTGCTCTACTGGTGTTTAAAGCTCAGTTCACATGAACCCTTTATTGCGCCTGGTAGTGGACAGGATCCTTTGCAATTTATCGATGTCAAAGATGTGGGCCGATTTGCAATACAGGCAGCTGAGCAGAAACTACTGGGGACTTATAACTGTGTGGGTCCAGGAGAAGAGAAATTGCTGTGGAAAGACTTTATACAAACTGCTCAATCACATTTCAATTCAAATGCTAAGGTTTATTGGGCCAGTGAAGAATTTTTCAAAAAACACAAGATTTACTCCTTTTCTGATATGCCTTTATGGGCGCCCTTGTCTGAAGATCCTGGATTTATGCAAATCAGCAATGAGAAACTGATCAGTAGTGGATTTACGTATAGACCGATGACAGAAACCCTGGATGATTGCCTGAAGTGGTATAGCCAGAATGTTCAGAGAACGATTGATTTTGGAGCTGCGGAAGTAGGTTTGGGATTGAATCGGCAACACGAATTGGATTTGATTAAACTCTTGGAGGCTGGCTTAGAGTAAAGGGATTTATTGCTAAGGTTGTTTATGGAATGGTCAAGATTAAAAAGGGGTTGATTTTCCTTCCGGACTCTGTGTTTGACCTTCTTTGGGGCAGGGGAGGAGAGACAGAAGATACCGGATTGTGCGTGTGTGGTTCGTACTCCTGGGCTTGAAGATTGAGATGCGATAGCCTCTCCATTTCTTTTCTTTAATTTTATTAATAGCAAGACGAACTAAAGCTTATTTTGTAAGCCAGCAGACATGAAATAGGCCTCATTAAATTATTTTATGATTATGAAGGAAGGATCTAATCAGCTATGCAAATCTTGAAAGAACTACCCCCAATGAAAAAGTCTATCCTGCTTCTACTCATTACGACCTTTTATTCTTTTTGTCATACTACAGCCCAGAGCTGTCTCCCTACAGGATTTACTTTTGCTTCTCAGGCTCAGGTTGATGCCTTTCCGGCAAACTATCCTGGATGCAGGCATATATTGGGAAATGTATTTATAGAAGAAGCTCTTTTCGGAGCCATTACAAATTTGGATAGTCTGGTACAAATAGATTCTATCAGTGGCAACTTAGCTATCCGATATAACAATGCCTTGGGTAGTTTGAAAGGTTTACAGCAACTTGAGTTTATTGGAGGGGATCTTTTTTTGATCACAAATACTGTTTTATCGAGCCTAAACGGATTGAGAAACCTAACATCTGTAGGAGGATCTGTATCCATATTTTCCAATGATGCCCTCCTGGACTTGGGCGGCTTGAGCAATTTAGATTCTATTGGCAATTTTTTGGCTATAAGTGAAAATGCATCCATAACAAACTTAAGGGGCCTGGAAAATCTGACAAGTATAGGAGACAATTTGCTGCTACAATCAAATCCAGGCTTACAAAACCTAAATGGACTGGACAAGCTGAATGCTATTGGCAGAGGCCTGCGGATAATGAATAATAGTAGCCTCATGGACCTGAATAGTTTGGGAAATCTCATGACAATAAATGGTCCCTTGAGGGTATTGGATAATAGTTCGCTTAGCAGCCTGTATGGCTTGGAAAATCTTGATGGATATACAATTACGGACTTAAGTATTACGGGCTCTCCTCGCTTATCCATTTGTGGTGTAAGAAGTATTTGTGATTATCTATCCACGACCACGAATCAGGTTTTTTTAAGGGGAAATGCAATGGGTTGCAGTAATCGGGCACAAATCGAAAATGCCTGTGCTTCTTTAGTAGGCCTTGAGGATTATAATAGGATTGATGTTTCTATTTATCCTAATCCAAGTACAGGAAGAGTGAAACTTGAAGGTCTTGCTTACGGAAATCTGAAGGTAATAAATATGATAGGGGAAGTTGTTCTTGAAAAAAGATTCTCAACCTCTTTCCTGGATCTTTCTGAATTGTCCAGCGGAATCTATTTTCTTTACATCCAATCGGGAGACAAATGGGCAAGCCAGAAGTTTGTGAAACAAAGATTCTTATAACTCAAAGGGGATAAAAACAACCCCTTGGGCTCATGCGCCAGATTATTGGCACTTGCTGTTGCCTCTCGATGGGGGATGCAAACCTTTCAGGCTACTGTTTTTTTTATTCCCTAAGTGCAAATTCGTTTCAAGGCATCTGGAATTATTTGCCTATTGAAAATGAGGATTACACCATTGTCCTCTTTCAAATCTGCTTATTGATTTAAGGGAGAATTGACAAATAATTATTTTTAATCCGATTTAATTAAGGAATTTATATCTTTAGTAGAGATAATCGTTCTTAACCCAAAAACTAAGTATTCATATTTTTCACACTAACTAATTAAATGCAAACGTTAAACCGCATCCCCTAGTTTTTTTCAAACACAATTAGGCTAGAACTAGCCATCTCGCATATTTTTTAAAGCCAAGCCTGAATATTGCGAGTTATTGGACATGGACTTACTTACTACTTGAGGTATTTTTTATTTGACTCTTCAAGATTGAGTGTCCCAAGACACCGGATACTATTTCCTAACACATATGTACAGTTTCTTCTTTTAATTATCTCTCAAGAGCTTGATTGTAAGAGGATTTGTAAAGAAATATGAGTAAGGATCAAAATAAGTTTCTGGGATAGGATTTCCTCGAATATATTCTCTAAGGATTTGGGCTTCCCAATAGAATTAGATTGACATTTATGTTTGAGAGAATCACCTGTTAAAACTAATCTACTACAAAAAAACATTTCGCTATGAGAAATCTTAATCTTAATGTGATAAGATTGTCTGTTTTCGCCCTGTCATTTTTATTTCTTTCTAATGTAGCCATGGCACAGGTAACGGGAGTGGTGACTGATTCTGAATCAGGCGATCCGCTTACTGGAGTTTCTGTTGTTATTAAAGGAACAACAACGGGGACTCTGACCGATGACAAAGGAGCATTCTCCTTAGATGCAGGTACTGATGCGGTACTTGTATTCTCTTATATTACCTATACTAAAATTGAGGTAGCTGTAAACGGCCAATCTGTTGTAAATGTAAAACTTTCATCAGACCAAGTACTTGATGAGGTCGTAATTACAGGATACACAGCACAAAGTAAACGGGACATTACAGGGGCCGTTGCAACTGTGGATAGCAAAGAATTATTGGCTGTGCCAGCAACAACCTTCGCACAACAACTTCAGGGTAGGGCTTCAGGTCTTACCATTATCAATGATGCAACTCCCGGTGGAGAGGCCACTGTGCGTATTAGAGGATTTGGTACAGTAGGTAACAACAACCCCCTCTACATTATCGATGGGGTACCCTCAACAAGTCAGGCTACCTTGAATCCCAATGATATCGAGACCATACAGGTATTGAAAGATGCATCGGCTGCCTCTATTTATGGATCTCGTGCTGCGAACGGGGTAATTATTGTTACTACACGTAAAGGAAAATTAGGAAAGCCGACCTTGAGTTATAATGGATTTTATGGCTTTCAATCAGGAACGAACGATGTTGAAGCCCTCAATGCAGCAGAATTAGGGGAGTACTTGTACCTGGCTGATTTATATGCAGGAAAAACGCCTTCGCATGGTCAATATTCCTTTGGAGCAAATGGTCAAGTCACCATTCCTACTTACGTATTCCCGAGTGGTGCCAATACGGTGGATGAAAGTCTATATTCTTTGACGCCTGATAATATTTTCGCAATTACCCGATCTGCTGATACTGATTGGTGGGGGGAAGTTACGCGAGACAATGCGCCAATCATGAGTCATCAATTGGCCGCGACAGGAGCATCCGAAAATGCCAGATACGCTTTCAGTGTAAACTACTTTAAACAAGATGCGATTACCAGATTTGTGAGTTATGATCGGGTTTCACTTCGTGCTAACACAGAATTTGATGTTGCTAATGGAAGATTAAAAGTAGGGGAAAACTTTACCGTTGCTCTAGGTAATAGACAAGGAGGCTTTGGAAACAATGGAGAGCAAAACGCTGTTTCTGGTTCATACAAGCACCACCCGCTCCTACCAGTATTTGATATTGCAGGTAATTTTGCAGGAAGCCGGGGTGCAAACCTGGGTAATAACTTCAACCCTTATGCAAGTCTGGCAAGAAATCAGGATGACAGAACTTACAATCTTCGTGCTTTCGGAAATGTATATGCAGAACTCGAAATAGTTAAGGATCTGTCCGTAAGAACCAGTTTTGGAATTGACTTAAATGCCTCACGTCGGCGCGATATCGGTCGTCCTCAACCTGAGTACGTAGAAGGAAACTTCATCAATAGCTCGAGTGCAAGTAGCAGCTACGATTACCAATGGGTTTGGTCTAATACCTTAAATTATAATAAGACATTTAACCAGATTCATACCGTAAATGCGAACGTGGGTATCGAAGCCATCGAGCAGTTTGCCGAATTTTTTGGAGCAGGAAGACAAAGGTTTGCCTTTGAAACTAATGAAATCATCAGTTATCTGGATCTGGGTGATGCAACTACCTCCTCCAACTTTGGTAACGTATCCCGAGATTTTTCACTCTTCTCTCAATTCGGTCAGTTTAACTATAGCTATGACCAAAAATACCTGGTACAGTTTACGATCAGAAACGATGCCTCATCAAGATTTAGGCAAGCGGCAAGGAGTGCGGTATTCCCTGCCTTCAGTCTGGGATGGAGGATTTCTGAAGAACCATTCTTTTACAATGCTTTTCCTTTCTTCAATGATTTCAAAATCAGGTATGGTTGGGGACAAACTGGTAACCAGGAGATTGGAGACTACAACGCCTTCACAACCTACCGTTCCAGTATCTTCCACGCAGGATATCCTATTGATGGAAGTAATAGCAGCCCGACCATCGGATTTGATGCAGCCTCTTTTGGTAACCCCAATGCAAGATGGGAGACGACAACTTCAAATAACCTGGGATTTGACGCATCGATGTTCAATAATAAGTTGACGGTAGAGTTTGACTTATGGAACCGTGTCACTACCGACATGCTTTTGCAAGTTCCGATTACCTTTTCTGCGGGAGATGCAAGAGCGCCTTCTTTTAATGTAGGGCAGGTAACTAATAAAGGGCTTGACTTAGGGATTGGATTTTCAGACCGTCGAGGAGATTTCTACTACAGCATCGATGGTAATTTTTCTACTTACAGAAACAACATTGACGCATTAAATACGGACGATTCCAGAATATTCGGTAATAGTTCAAGGGTACCTTCTATGACAGTTACCCAAATAGGTAATCCCATTTCCTCTTTCTTTGGGTTTAATGTGGTAGGAATATTCCAATCTGTTGAAGAAGCTGCAGCATGGCCTGAATATGGTTCATATAATGCACCCGGAAAATTCAAAGTAGAAGATGTGAATGGGGACGGACAGATCAATGATGATGACAGAACCATCATTGGTAATCCTCACCCGGACTTTACCTATGGATTAAATTTGAGTGTTGGTTATAAGGA
The DNA here is from genome assembly GCA_033391075.1 of Bacteroidia bacterium. Classification (NCBI taxonomy): domain Bacteria; kingdom Pseudomonadati; phylum Bacteroidota; class Bacteroidia; species Bacteroidia bacterium. The sequence goes on along the minus strand of JAWPMV010000003.1, from coordinate 227,997 downwards.
TTTTGAACTTACGTTATTCGGAAATGGTTCTCATGGAAATGACATCTTTAACTATGTACGTTTCTTTGCAGATTTCAACTCTTTCCAGGGTAACAGGTCAACAAGAGCCCTATATGAGGCATGGCAACCTACAAATCCTACAGCTCCGAGAGAGCAATGGGTAGCAGCTAATCCTAATGCGACTTCACCTATTATGGATGCAAACGATCAAATCAGTAGCCGGGTTTCTACCTACTTGATTGAAGATGGAAGTTTCTTCCGCCTGAGAAATGTTCAATTGACATACAACTTTCCTACAACTCTTGCTCAAAAATTGGGGATGAGATCTGGGCAGGTATATATTCAGGGGCAGAATGTTCTTACGATTACAGACTACACGGGGCTAAATCCTGAAATTCAAACAGGAAATGATAGAACATTAGGTTTTGACGGGGGCTATATGCCTGTAGCAAGAACTATTATTCTTGGCCTAAATATTAGTTTATAATTAACTTATGGCATCCAAAGGAAAAATATATCTGCAATCCCCAAAGCTGGGAAGGATTATAAACCAAAGTTTCTTTGGATACTCTAAACATAAACCACAGATGAAATTTAAAATAATATCTATAACACTATTAGTTGCGTCATTCTCCTTTGCTTGTAGTGAGGAGTTTCTCGACAAGACACCTCAGGCTCAATTCAGTACCGTGGGACTCCAGACACCGGAAGGAGTAGAAGGAATTTTATTAGGAGCCTATAATATGGTTGATGGAAGTGGTCTGGATGGACAGGCTCCCTGGGAAAATGATATTCATAACTGGGTATTTGGAGGAATTTCTTCCGACAATGCTCTTAAAGGAACTGATGCAGGTGACCAACCGGAACAATCTTTTATTGAAGCCTACGATTTCAACTCATTCAATAACCATATCAGAAACAAATGGCGGGGAGTATATAAAGGAATTGCTCGCTGTAATGATGCAATAGTTACTGCAAATTCTGTTGAGGATCTTGATCCGGATAGGAAAGCCCAAATTATTGCAGAGGCAAGATTCCTTCGTGGCCTTTTCCATTTTGAAGCCCAAAAAATGTGGAAATTCCCTCCCTACATTGACGATTCTGTTTATGACATTAATGATGTAGAAAGTACCAAAGTACCTAATGAAGGGAAAATTTGGGACAAAATTGAAGCTGATTTTGCGGCTGCTGCAAGTGTTCTTCCTGTAGAGCAAGCACTCGTTGGCAGACCTACCAGCTGGGCGGCAAAAGCTTTTCAGGCAAAAGCCATCATGTACCAGGGTTGGAACGAAAGTGGCGCTGCAAATACGGCAAAATTGCAAGAAGCCAAGCCTTTGCTGGAAGAAGTCATTAATTCCGGGAGATATAGCCTTATGGAGAAATTCTCCGAGAACTTCTTCGTTAGAACCAATAACAATTCTGAATCTATTTGGGAAGTACAGTTTGCAGTAAATTCCGCATCCACTGATAACGCTAACTCAGGAATTGGTCTGGCCCATCCTTATATAGCTCCCTGGGGATGCTGCGGATTTTACCAAGCATCTCAAAATCTGGTAAATGCCTTTAAAACAGATGCCTCAGGTTTACCTTTATTAGATAACTTTAATGATGAAGATATTCCTTATGAAACTGAGTACACAGGTCCCATAGATCCGCGTATCGATCATACGTTGGGAAGACCTGGAATCCTATACAAAGAATTCCAAATCCACCAAACAGATTTTATTCGTGATTTATCCTATGCAGGTCCTTATTCTCCTATGAAACACGTAGGGGAGCCAGAGGCTTTCGGGATTGGTGGTTGGGGTAACCTAACAGCTAATAATTACAGGATGATGCGTCTTTCTATGGTAATTCTTTGGTTGGCGGAAGTGGAAGTTGAATTAGGTAACCTGGAAGTTGCCAGGGATTTGGTCAACCAAATTCGCGAACGTGCTTCTAATCCAGAAGACTTTATACCTAAAGCAATACAAGGAACAGATAACCGTCAAAGCTTTACCCTTACCAATGAGGATGCCGCTAACTATACCGTCGGTGAGTATAATGAACCCTGGACAGATCAAGCTACTGCACGTAAAGCCGTTCGCTTTGAAAGCCGTCTGGAATTCGCGATGGAAGGGCACAGATTCTTTGACCTCCAACGTTGGGGGGTTCAGTCAAATGTTCTTAACGCCTACATACAAAGTGAATCCAGAACCCGTGTCTATCTCCAAGGGAGATCTTTCACCGCAGGTAAAAATGAATTCTATCCTATTCCTACGGAAGCTATCGATAGATCATTCAAAGATGGTGTAGCCACTTTGACCCAGGATCCTTCTTATAATTAATCCAAAACAAGAAACTATTCCTGTTGAGAATAGATAAATAACCCCCTGTGTAGATTTGAATCTAAACAAAGCACAGGGGGTTTTTATATGTATTCCTGTGTAGATTCCATTCCGAACTCATATTACCTAGTCCTCTACTATGCGCATTCGATCTTTTATTCTTCTTGCATTGATCCATACATTTTGCCTGAATGCTTGTCAGAAGAAGCAAACGCTATTCGAACAAATGCCTGTTTCTCATACAGGGGTAGATTTTTCTAACAGAATTATAGAAAACGATACTTTCAACATAATTTCATTCGAATATGTGTACAATGGTGGGGGAGTGGGAGTAGGAGATTTTAATGCGGATGGGCTCGAAGATTTGTTTTTTACAGGAAATATGGTCGGCAACAAACTTTACCTCAATCAAGGGGATTTTAGGTTTAAGGATATTTCTACTCAGGCCGGTATCAGGTCAAAAGACCATTGGAATTCAGGCGTAGCGGTGGTAGATATCAATAATGATGGCTGGCTTGACCTCTATGTTTGCGCGACAACCTATGAACCCGGATCCCGGAGGCGTAATAGACTTTATATCAACCAGGGATTACAGGAATCAGGCGATAAGACCTCTATTACCTTTCAGGAAGAAGCTGCGGCATATGGAATTGCCGACGAATCACATACGACTAATGCAGCATTTTTCGATTATGATAATGATGGAGACCTGGACTTGTATCTTTTGATAAATCAAATGGATGAAAATGCCATACCTTCTTATTTCCGTAAAATTGTTTCAGATAGCACTTCTCACCGCACAGACAAACTCTACAGAAATGAATTCAATGAGGAGCTAGGGCATGCAGTTTTTACTGATATTTCAAAAGAAGCCGGGATTTCTATTGAAGGCTACGGTTTGGGGGTAAATATCAGCGATCTCAATCGAGATGGGTGGAAAGATATTTATGTAAGCAATGACTACCTGACCAATGATCTGCTTTGGGTCAATAATGGCTACAAAAAAGACAGCCTCCTGGGTTTTGAGAACAAAGCCTCTGCTTACATGAAACATACTTCCTATTCAGCTATGGGGAACAATATCGCAGACCTGAATAATGATGGTTTACTAGAAATTATTGCTCTGGATATGCTTCCAGAAGACAACCTCAGGCGGAAGTCCATGTTGGGCCCAAATAATTACATGTTTTATGTCAACAATGAGCGATATGGCTATCAATATCAGTACGTGCGGAATAGCCTACAATTGAATCAGGGGAATACTCCCGGAACAAAAGAACCGATTTTTAGCGAGATCAGTATGTTGGCTGGTATATCGTCAACGGATTGGAGCTGGACACCTCTGATTGCAGACTTTGATCAGGACGGTATGCGTGACCTCATCATTACCAATGGCTTTCCCAAGGATGTCACAGATCGGGACTTTATGGAATTTAGTGGAAAGAATTCCGCGCTTATAGAACGTGAGCGCCTCGAAAAAATGATTCCCTCGGTCAAAATCAGTAATTATGCTTTTAGAAACCGCCTGGATACAGTAGGGGGCGTTCCTTTTTTCGAGAATGTTACGCAAGACTGGGGACTAGACCGACATTCTTTCTCTAATGGAGCTGCTTATGCAGATTTGGATAATGATGGAGACCTGGATTTTATTTCTAATAATATAAATGACAGTGCTTTTATTTACAGGAATACACTTGTCGAACAAGATAACCCACAAAACAATTGGTTAAAGGTAAGATTTGCAGGAAGTGAAAAAAATCTCCAGGGTTTGGGTGCCATCGTTGACATCTACTATTCAAATGGGAAATTTCAGACATGGGAAAATACTCCCTATAGAGGCTATCTTTCCTCTGTAGAAATCGGTGCCCATTTTGGACTAGGAGCTACTACTATGATTGATAGCCTGGTGGTAATCTGGCAAGAAGGCAGGAAACAGACCCTTTATAAGCTTGATGTCAATCAGCAGCTAAACTTATCCTTTACGGAAGCACTGGAAATAGAAAATACTTCTCAGCATTCTGTTACATCAAATCCCCTCTTTACAGACATCACCAATACGCACGGATTAAACCATGTTCACAAAGAGAATGATTTCATAGACTTTAATATTCAAAGACTTCTGCTTCATAAATTTTCTCAATATGGTCCAGGATTGGCTGTGGGGGATGTGAATGGAGATGGATTGGACGACATATATAAGGGCGGATCTTCCCAAAAAGCAGGAAAATTCTTTATCCAGCAATCAGACGGAAGTTTCGAATCCAGGGACTTAATGGCTGAATCTTCTCAAGATAATATAAGAGAAGAACTTGGACTTTTATTCTTCGATGCGGATAATGATGGTGACCAGGATTTGTACTGTGTCAGTGGGGGATATGAATCCAACCAACTGGATAGCATGTATAAGGATAGGCTCTTTTTCAATGAAGGCGGAAATTTCACTCCAAAAGACGAATCTCTCCCCGATTTTTTGAGCAGCGGATCTTGTGTAAAAGCGAGCGACTTTGATAGGGATGGAGACCTGGATTTGTTTGTGGGTGGTCGCGTTCATCCCGCCCAATACCCTCGGCCTGTGTCTAGCTATCTATTGATAAATGATGGTTCTGGGAAGTTCAGTATAGGCAATGAAAGTCATGCAACCGCGCTTATCGACATGGGACTTGTTAGCGACGCATTATGGACAGACTTTGACAATGATGGTTGGATCGACCTAATGCTCGCGGGGGAATGGATGCCCCTGACATTTCTCCGAAATGAAGCAGGTGTTTTACTCAAGCATTCTGTCCCAGCCCTGGAGTCATCTACAGGATTTTGGAATAGTCTGGCAGCCGCTGACTTTGACCTGGATGGAGATGTAGACTATATCGCAGGCAATTTAGGTACAAACAGTTTGCTAAAAGCCAGCCATGAAAGACCAATTTCCATTTACGTCGCAGATTTTGATGCCAATAATCATCGAGCACAAGGTGCAGGGCTTGACGCCATCCCTAGTGCATATTTCCCCAATACGCAGGGAGAACTTACTGAATTTCCGTACTTCGGAAAGACGGATATGGAAAAACAGCTCATAACCATTAAAAAATTATACCTCTATCACAGAGATTACGCTTTGGCAAGTGTACCGGAAATCCTAATGCAATTTCCAGATATTGAACCGCTAGTATTACAGGCGACTTATTTACAAAGTGCCTACATAGAGAATTTGGGAGAGGGAAAGTTTCAAATACGAAGTCTGCCCCAGGAAGCTCAGCTTGCTCCGGTTTATGCAATAGCTACAGGTGATTTCAACCAGGACAACCTAGCTGACATGCTCCTAACAGGCAATGATTATGGAACAGAACTGGGAATGGGAAGATATGATGCGCTCAATGGCTTGGTACTGATTAATGATGGGAATGGAGAATTTAGTCCGCTTTCATTAGAAGAAAGCGGTATTTCAATTCCTGGAGATGGCAAAAGTCTGGTAAAACTTTTTACTCAAACAGATAATCTAGTGCTCCTTGCCGGGCAAAACCAAGGTCCATTAAAAGCTTTCAGTCAAGCAGTGGATCCCAAAAAGGTGATCACCCTGGACCAGCTGGATTGCGTCGCAAGGATACAGTTAAAAGACGGAAAATCATATCGGGAAGAATTACCGTATGGCAATAGCTTTCTTTCCCAATCGACACGTCGCTTATTTTTACCGAAGAATGTGATATCCGTAGAAATTGAGGATTCTAAAGGTAGGAAAAGGAAGCTGGTCATAGAAAACTAGGATACCATTTATCTGCTTATAGAATAGATACTCAACTCTATAGCTTTGCCAAATTTCTAAGGGACTTTTTAATCGTTTCATTTCCGTTAACATAATCTTAGACTGTCAAGCTATTTTGCGACAGGACCTTCACTCTTACCCTGGATTATTCGGACTGTTTTTAATTGATTGTTCAAGATTCAAAAAGGTATTCATTCTCCTCCCGGACTCTGTGTCTGGCGTCTTGCGGGGCAGGGGAGGAGAGACGGACGATACTGGATCGTGGGAGTCTCGTTCGTAATCCAGGGCCTGAAGTTTGAGTTTGCGATAGTCCTTCCATCTTCTTTTGAGCACACCTTTCTTTTTGTGCGCCTTAGCTGGTGTTAGCATATCACAGGATCTATGTGGCATCAGGGTATTGTAGGCTTTGATACCTCTTTGTACTTCTGCCAGGGCCAGTTCAAAATTGGGGAAGCCTTGTGTCATAAACACCTCATTCTTGAGCATCCCATTGACCCGTTCAGCAATGGCATTTTCATAGGATTCTCCCTCTGTCATACTAATTTGTATCTGGTTTTCTTCCAGGATTTCCACATAAGCATGAGAGCAGTATTGGATGCCTCTATCAGAATGATGGATGAGGGTTTGCTTAGGATCCTTTCGCTGCTTAATGGCCATGTTTAGGGCAGCTATAGGGCCCTTGGCTTCGAGCGTTCTGCCCAGATTCCAGCCAACGATCTTACGAGAGTAAGCATCTGTTACCAGGCTGAGATAACAGAAGTATCCGCCTACAGATATGTAGGTTATATCACTGACCCAGAGCTCATTAGCTCGAGCAGGTTGCAGCCCCTTGATCAGGTTGGCGTATTTCCGGAATCTGTGCCGGGAATGCGTTGTACGCGCTCTACGGCTGTGCTTGGGAACCAATAAACCCGCTGACTTCAGAATTCGATTCAGCCGATCTCGACCCATTTTGATGTAGTGATCCCGATAAAAATGCTTCAAACAGACGTGGAGCTTTTCTGTTCCCATGCGAGGAAGTTCCTTGCGGATGCGCCGAACTTTCTCCAGGATCAGTAGCTCCTGCATATCTTGACGCTCTTTAGTCAGGGTGGCTCGATACCAGGCCTGACGATGTCGGCCAAACACGCGGCAGAGTTGTGTCATACTCACTAAGGGGTAGTCCCTGCGTCCTTCCGCAACTGCTTGGCGCCAGCCTTTTTTCTAACCGGCATCTCAAATTCTTCTTCAGCTATACGGATGACTTTCTCGTACATCTGACGTTTGAGTTTTTCTTCTGCATAGGCGGCTTTGAGCTCGCGAAGCTGACGCTCTAGCTGAGCGATGCGCTGCTTGTTGGAGTTTTTCCTGGAATTCATAGAGTTAGGTGGTTTTACAGATAAAATGAAATTTCGGTAGTACTGGCAGTTCCACTTATGTAATAAGCTACGACTTACTCCATAGCTTTGCCAAATTTCCAACGGACTATACAAGCCCATACGATAGCGACTGACAAGCCGGTATTTAAACTCACCAGAATGCAGCTCGCTACTAAGCTTCTCTAAATCGTTAATCTTCATACACTTACTTACTAAGTGTCCCCTTTATCCAGCGCAAGACCTTCGGGCATATAATCATAATTATGTTAAGTTAGTATAATGAATGGGGAATTCCTGACCAGAAGCTTACGCAAAATCATAAAGCTGTCCCCATCTATAAGATTGAACTTCAACATTATAATATTAGACCATTTTCAATCGAAATAGATTTAGTATAGAGAGCTTGCGTGCAGCAGCTAGTCCAAAATAAACGTGCAATTTTGTTTCTTCCCCAATGATGATCATTTGGAAGATATTTGAATAAATATGATAGGATTAAAAAAACCTTTAGGATGAATAAATACACGCTCATAATATTGCTTCTCTTGACTACTGCTCCATTACTAGGGCAAGAGAGTACAGATTTTACCATTGGAGAAATTTTTGAAATGGATTCAAAGGCATTAGGCGAAAAGAGAGAATATATCGTGAGTCTGCCAGCTTCTTATCAGGGGGATGAGTTTTATGTCGAAAAAAATTATCCTGTACTCATCCTCTTGGATGGTCAAAGATTATTTCATTTGGTAAGTGCTATGATACATTCTATGAGTTCCGGAGGGATAGAACAGATACCAGAAATGATAGTTGTTGGAGTAAATCAGATAAATAGGAACCAGGAATTAGTCCCATTGGAAAGTGATGATGAACAAAGAAGGATTAGTTCAAAAGATTTCAGAAGATTTATTGAGGAAGAGCTTGTCCCGGAAATAGAAAGAAAATATCGAACCATTGATTGCAGGATCATAGTTGGCCATTCCTTTGGAGGATTATTTGTAATTGAAAGTTTTTTAGAATCAAATAATTACGAAGGCTACTTAGCCATAGACCCCAGTTTATGGTGGGCAGATGAAATATTGAATTTGAGGGCTAAAGAAATTCTTCAAAACCGAGACTTAAGACCCCTATCGATTTACATAAGTCAATCTAATAATCCCTTTGATGAAGGACTTGCTACAGGGCGATTGGGGAAAGCGATTCAAGGGTTTAAAAGAATATTGGAACAAACTTCAAGCAGAGACTTGCGGTACAAGTTTGATTTTTTCGAAAAGGAAGACCACTTTTCCATACCCTTGATAAGTCTTTATGAAGGCCTTCAATATTTGTTTAAAGGGTATAAATATCCTTTAAACGAGATCAAGAGTAAAGAGATCAAGGAAATAGACGAGCATTACAAGAGCTTAATGACTCGATTAGGAGGTGAAGTTTTACCACCGGGGAAATTGTTAAATCAGGTAGGATTGTATCTATTAAGGAATGAATCTATTGAAAAAGGAATCGCATTATTGGAGTTGAACAAAAAGTATTATTCAAATTCATACATTCCGTACAATAGCTTGGGAGAGGCATATTTAATCCAAGAGAATGAAGAACTGGCCTTAAAGCATTTCATGAAATCAGTAGAGATAAATCCAGGGAATGAACATGCAAGGAGGAGAATTAATGAACTAAGAAATGAATGAATGCCTACTATTTATTTGTCCTAAGGCATGAAATTCTTTTTTGGATTACTGTCTTTATGGGCCTGCTCAAAATCCCCAATGGAAATTTATTCTTAATAAAACCCGCTAATTATGATCTGACGGCTAAGTGTTTCGCTTCACAAATCGGCCCAAAAATCATAATTTAGGTCTATGCTTCTGAATTATATCTTGACGCTAGGAGGTATACAAGGCCTGATCCTGTCCTTTATTGTTTATTTTAAAAAGCCCGGCTTTCTGGCCAATAAGTTTTTAGCCTTTTTCATTTTTATTCTGGGCTTAGGCTGCCTCTTTGATAATAATTTACACCCCCTCTCTCTCGACCTGTTTATATGGGTTTGGGCAGGAAATTCCCTCCTGCTTTCCCCCCTACTCTATTTATACATTAGCTTTTCTCTAAACCCCAGGCCTGTAAACCCAGGAATTCTAGGCCATTTCTTATGCTTCTTCTTGATCAAAGGATTGGTGATTTTTGTCCATGTTCAAAACGTCTATCAAGATGACACATTCATTTTCTTAGGTACTTTCCTGAATTACTTTCTGATCCTGTATAACCTGATCTACATAGGATTGAGTGTTAAATTATTAGCTGCTGATCAGAGGAAAAGGGCAAACCAAAAACTGCTCGCCTTAATCAAATCTCTCCTAGGGATATTTGCCGCTTATAACGTCCTCTTCTTCATTCGGAGGATCATGAGTCAGTTTTATTTATTGGAATGGAGTTTTCTTGAAAACTACCTCTACCTGGGGGCAGCAATTCTTATCTACCTGATAAGTGTCAAAATCATTTATCAGCCAGATTTCCTGTACCAAAAAGAAAAGTATGCGAAATCTTCCCTCAGCAAGCAGGATATTGAAAAGTACGGTCTGAAGATTAAAGATTACTTTGAGAACCAGCGGATTTTTGTTGATCCGGAATTTAATCTGAATCGCCTGTCAAAGGATTTAGCCCTGGAAAAGCATAAGGTATCTCAAATTTTGGGAGATTATTTCGATGCGAGTTTTTATGATCTTTTAAATCAGTACCGAATTGAAGAAGTTTGCAGGCAGTTACTTTCTTCCAGGCATAAGAATTACAGTATCCTGGGAATAGCTTTTGATTGCGGATACCAATCCAAATCTTCCTTTAATACAGCCTTCAAAAAGATCAAAGGAGTAACCCCCTCGGCTTTCATCCGCCAACAAAAAAATCCCCATTAAGAGGTTCGATTTAAGTGGGGAGGACGATTTAGCGGTAAAATTTCGAATGTTTTGTGGAAAAGATATCCTATGAAAGCCCTGATTAAAAAGCATCCGATTGCCTCCTTTCTATTGATCAACTACTTGATCTCCTGGCCAACGCTATATATTAGTTACCAGATTATTCTGGCCGAAGAGTCTATTACTCCTATGGCTTTGATTGGTTTCATAGGAGCTTATGGTCCAAGTATCGCGGCTATTTGGGTACAGTATATAATCGACAAAACGCAGCTAAAGGTATTGCTTGGAAAACTCCTAAGATTTAAGGCAAAGCCGAAGGTTTATCTATATGTCATTTTTCTACCCATCCTCCTTTATTGTCTGGCTTATGCCGCTAGTGTATTGTATCAGGGAGAAATGCTGGGACTTGATGTATGGGCGGGCCTGACTTCCATTCCTCTTTGGTTTTTGGCTGCCTTGCCTTTTGGGCCTATGGGAGAAGAATTGGGTTGGCGAGGCTTTATGTTGCCAAAGCTCCTGGAAAAGCATTCCATTCTGAAAAGCACCCTATATGTTGGCTTGGCCTGGGGAGTATGGCATCTGGCTTCTTTTACTTTCCCCGGAGCAGCTATCCCCTCTTTTCTGTCGGTAAATGTATGGACAATTGGCTTGTATATGCTGAATACCATATCGCTGAGTATCCTTTTTACCTACATCCATTTTGTGTCAAAGGCTAGCGTCTTTTTGGCCATCTTGCTCCACGCCTTTTTTAATGCTGCTTCAAACATCGCCTTAGAATTTTTCCTGGAATCTTCGGATACCTTAACCCTTACGATTGCCTATATCTTAAATATGGTTCTGGCAGCAGGGCTAGGATTGATATTGCTAAATGGATGGAAAAAGAAAAACGGCAAACTACCCATATCCGAAAAATAGACTAGCTTGCTAATGGGAATCCGAGAATAGCTATGAGAGATAAAGAATATTTTTCCCATTTGTATGAGATAGCGAGCCATCTGAACCAGGAGTATTCTTTGCAAGCTGCCCTGAGGAAAGCCTTGCATAAAACGGTGAGCTTACTGAATCTGGAGACAGGATGGATATGGTTGATCCAGAAGGATAATAAATCTGTGTATCTGGCTGCATCCTATAATTTGCCTCCTGCCCTCTCCAATTATCCAGAGAGGCTTTCCGGCTGGTGCAGTTGCATTGAAAAATATTTATCCAATACAGTTTCTGAAGCCGAAAATATTAGCGAAATCACCTGTACTCGCCTCAAAGACATCAAATCGGAAACCCGTGATCTGAAATTTCATGCGACCGTTCCCATTTTTATACAGGGAGAAAAAGCTGGTATCCTAAACCTCCTGAGTAAGGAAAGCCAAAAATTGAGCGAGGAACAGCTATCGATGTTAAACACGATTAGTGAACTCATAGGGATTGCCATTCAAAGGACTCGTCTGCAAGATTTGTATAGCAGCCATTTACCCGAAAACAATCATTCGATCCGCGAAATTCTGGGGCGCGTTCTGACACCCAGATTAGATGAACTCTCATCAAATTTGCTGAAGTTTAAATCCGAACTTCCAGAATCAGAAAGAATCAATGCTTCTCTTGAATTGCTGGAAGAGATCGCCGAACAAATAGCACTGATCCGTCAAGGACTTCATAAGGAGCAGAAAAAGCAGGAAAAAGCTATCCAATTTCAGTATCCCTCTTCACCCCTAACTAGCAGGGAACTGGAAGTTTTGCAATTGGTCCGCAAGGGACATACGAACAAACAGATCGCAGAACATCTGTATATCACAGAGCGGACGATCAAATTTCACCTCTCCTCTATTCTTTCAAAATTACAGGCAGAGACTCGAACCGAGGCGGTAGATACGGCCCTTAGGCGAGGCCTCCTCAGTCTGTAGTCCTAGACTTTTTTATTGCTACCTGTACATAAGTACAGGTAGATTTCTAGTCACAGGTACGTTTTACGCGAGTGGGCAGCACAGGATATTTGTATCAAATAATAACACGAATATCATGTCAGAAAAAATTGCCTTAATCACGGGAGCATCCAAAGGATTTGGATATGCCCTCGCAAAATCCCTCGCCAGCAAAGGCTGGAAGTTGCTGATAACTGCCAGAAATTCTTCCCAACTATTCAGGGTAAAAACAGAGCTTTCCACCTATACTGAAGTAATAGCTGTATCCGGTGATGTCAGAGATGAAGTTCACCTTTTAGAGCTGGCCCAATTACTAATGGATAAATCCTGGAAACTCGATCTGTTGGTAAACAATGCCTCTGCCCTGGGCCCAAGTCCAATGCTTCCTCTTTTTGAGCATCCCATTGAGCAAATGCATATCGTCCTACATACCAATATGATTGCTCCCATTTCTCTTTTACAGAAAGTAAAAGATCAATTACAAGAGGCTGCGAAAATCATAAACCTGAGTAGTGATGCTGCTGTCGAGGCCTATGAAAGTTGGGGCGTATATGGAGCAAGTAAAGCCGGCTTGGATCACATGAGCGCTATACTTGGGAAGGAAAATCCCCAATACAGATTCTATGCTTTTGATCCCGGAGATATGCGTACCGATATGCACCAGGCTGCCTTTCCCCAGGATGATATCTCAGATCGACCTTCTCCAGAAGAATTTGCCCTGCCCGCAATATTGAAACTCATAGAAAATGACTTGCCCGGAGGCAGATACACCCCACAATTACAAACAGAAAAGAATTATGAAAACCTTAGTCAATAATATCATTCAATTTGACCTTCCTGATTCTCTTGCCTGTCCCCTGCCTACGGAAAGGCGAAACATAAAAAGAGATGAGGTTCGATTATTGGTCAGTAAAGATTCTGGAGAACTTCTACATGATCATTTTCATCAGCTTGATCATTATTTATCTCCCGGAGATGTTTTGGTCGTCAATACCTCAGCAACTATTCCTGCTGCGCTTCCCCTAAAACTATCCGGAGGAATTCCTGCAAAATTACACCTGAGTACCAGACTATCGGAGAGAAAATGGCTGGTTGAGATTAGAGAAATTCAGGGCGATAAAAGTATACGTTGGAAAGAGGGCGAGCAAGGGATGATTTTTGATTTGCCAGCAGGAGGAAGGATCCAATTGCAAGAGCGGCATTATAGAGAAGAACATTTGCTTGATCTTTGGAAGGCAGAAATCCATCTGGATCAGGAGCTGGAAACTTACTTGGCTAAGCATGGACGTCCAATCAAATATACCCAGCTAAATGAGTCCTATCCCCTCTCCTATTATCAGACTCAATTTTCCTTTCATCCCGGCAGTGTTGAAATGCCTTCAGCCGGAAGGGCCTTTAGTTTAGAATTGATGAAAAGATTAATCAGGAAGGGAATTGTATTCGCGCCTATCCTTTTGCACTGCGGGGTCTCCAGCCTGGAAGAAGGAGAAAAACCCTATAGCGAATACATGGAGGTAAATCCCCTTTCTGCCTTGCGTATCAATGAGGCAAAACGAATGGGAAAAAGAATAATTGCAGTCGGAACAACCGCCATAAGAGCTATAGAAAGTGCTGTAAATGAAGCGGGGATCATAGAGCCTTACAGAGGGAAGACCGACTTATATATCCATGAAAGTTACCCCATAAAAGTGACGGATGGATTATTGAGTGGCTTTCATGAGCCTAAAGCCTCTCATTTACATATTCTACAGGCTTTACTGGGTTTCAAGCATATAGAAAGAGCCTATAAAGAGGCGATTCGTTCGGCTTATCACTGGCATCAGTTTGGAGATTTGCATTTGATGTTGAAATAGTCCTGAGATGTATGGAAAAAAGGTCTAAATAGGCCTTTTTTCATACTTTTTACCTCCTCTCTCCTCTTGTATTGAGCCCCTCCCAGTCAATAGTTTTGTACTGGATATTCATCAAAAGCTTTATACAAATGAGACGAAAAAAAATATACACTGCTAGCGTATTACTCTTCTTTTGCCATTCACTTATTGTTCAGGCTACTGCTGCTCTTCCCAAGGGCCCTTCCGTAGAAGACAAAATTCGAATCAAGGAAGCCATTTCAATCAAGGATCGTTTTGCTAAAAATATCTGGGAGGGCATGGAAAATACGCCTTTCGCCTTGCTGCTAATTACAGATAGTGTTGAATACCTGATGTTTCATCCCAATCCCAGTGCAGAATTTAAATCATTGGGGCATGATCCTATGTTGGATACAGAAATTTATGGGAGACCTCAGGAATTGAATCCGGGATTTCTGGCAACTTTCCCTCTATTTGATCATATCCCTGTCGTAATTGTAGGAACCCCCGAAAACACGGGCAAATCTTCTTCCGAATGGATCATCACCTTGCTTCATGAGCATTTCCACCAATTTCAAATGTCCGATAAAAGTTATCAATCGGCAGTTGCGGAATTGGGTTTGCAAGGAGAGGATCAAAGTGGAATGTGGATGTTAAACTATCCCTTTCCATATACAGATTCATCAGTACAAGAAGTTTTTCAGGAATACGCTATGTCTCTATCTCTACTGATCCAGGAAGGAGAAAAAGAATCCTTTCAGTCAGTCTTAAAAGAATACCGGCAGAGTCGGAAAAAGCTTAAAGAAACCTTATCAGAAAAAGACTACAGCTATTTCTCTTTTCAAGTATGGCAGGAAGGAATTGCCCGCTATAATGAATGGGCCTTTTTACAGGAAATGAAAAATTACCTTCCGAGCCAGGATTGTCAGCAATTGGAAGACTTTGTCCCCTTTCCCAAAGTTACGGAGGATCTGTATGCAAGAGAATTGGCCCGACTCATAAGATTAAAGCTGGATACCGGTCAGAGGACTTCTTTCTATTCTATCGGTTTTGGGGAAGGAATCCTTTTGGACAAACTCAATAAGGAATGGAAAAAGAAATACCTTAAGGATAAGTTCTATGTGGAGAATTATGTTCAAACGCCTTGAAATAAGATGATGGAGGTCTGTTTCCTGAAGCAAGCAAATCGCCTGGACAGTAAGTGGGAAATCATCCTTTATCAATAACTCCACAATTTCAATCCAATAATACCGATGTCCCACAAGTACATTGAAATTGCTAATGCCCCAAAAGAAGTGGCGACATAAAAAAGTTGAAAGCCTCTTTTCTTGGGTAATTTAAAGCACCTATATATGGAGAATAACGTCATTGCGATCAGGGCATACGAACTCACATACATGAGCAATGAAGAGAAACTTAAACCTGTGAAGGACTTTGGATCACTTACTGAGCCTCCAAATCCGACAAAAGTCAGGCTAAAAAAGACAGCAACCCCTAGAAGCGCCAGATGATTGAAAGGATATGCTTTATCTTTTTTAAATGCATTTCTAATGAACCAGACCAAAGCATAGATGGTAAAAGCCGCTAAAAACAAGAAGGAAAAAAGCAGGCCAAAAAAGATGAGTAATCTTTTCAGTCTTGATTTCTTTTCCGTGTAATGATCATTTATCCAAAAAACAGCTTCTTCAGAATCCGTCTCTATCAAGATGGCAGAGGGGACTCCTTCATTATTTACATAAAATTGATTATTGCCCGCATAATATAAGGTGTCTTTGGCTTTACCCAGAAGCGTTCTCGTAATCAGTTTTTCTTTTTGAAAATCCAGGATCAAACCGGCAAGCATTTTATCTGTAAAGCCAATAAGTTCACTCTTGGGGCTATTGAATTCATAGAAACCGGAAAATTTGTTTTTTATAGAATCGGGAATAGCATAAGTAAGCCTCCCTTTTGGAGCATGATTTTGGTTGCCGAGGAGGTGCCTCAGGATTTCATCGATCAATTCATTTGCATTTCCGTTTCGATTGATGGCTACCGCTACGCCAATATCAGCCTCTTTTGAATAGACATATCTCGAAGTAAATCCTTCAATTTGCCCGCCATGACCGTGAAAGAGGAAGCCGTTTTTCCATAAGGAATAATTTCCCAATCCATATCCCACAGACAAACCATGCTTTGCGGCAATACTTGTTCTGGGATTTTCGATCCTTTCTAGTTCAGCCCTTGTAAAAATCGAAGTATCACGCCTTAGCATGTACTGAAGGTAGGCAGCCATATCGCTTGCATTGGTACAAAAATCCCCTGCCGGCCCTCCATTTATAGTGGTGAATTCTATGGGGCTAAGGCTTATGCCGATTCTTTGATATCCTTGGGCAAATAATTTATCCTCAGGTTTTTTAAAATAAAAGCCCGACAAATTCATGCCTATAGGATGCAGGATATTTTCTTTGATATACTGATCAAATGAGCCCCCAGCTATTTTTTCGATCAAATGTCCAGCTAGAATATAGTTGGGATTTGCATATGCCTTCTTTGTACCCGCTTGCCATCTTGCGTGTAAAGATTTTCGATGGTCTTCCAGCATATTTCTTATGGGAGGGAGCGTACTGTCTTTTTTATTATAAATGGCATGCAGATGAAAATCTTCAAAACCTGAAGTGTGTTCTAAGAGATGTGAAACTCGCACGGGAGCATCAGCTTGCCAGGGGTTTGTGAATGGAATTTCCGGATCTATTTCTCGTATGGGACTATTCAGTTTGTAAGGTGAATCTTTGAGCAATTGAAATAGGCCCAAAGCCGTAAATGATTTAGAAATGGAAGCCTGTCGAAACAGATGTTGCGCGCTAACTTTTTCATTCTTTTCAATATCTGCATAGCCAATTCCTCCTACAAAAATCAGGCTATCCGATTTCACAATGCTAATCATTGCACCCGGAATCAGCTTCTCCTGAATAAAACTTTCCAGACTATCTATAAGGACTTCCGTATTTTTTTGTCCGAAAGCTAGAGATGAATGGATCAGCAATAAAGCTAAGATGAGTGATTGGCTACAAAGTTTTTTCATGGACACCTCTTTTGATCCCAAAATGAGGGAAGCGGCTTAGAGGATAAAGTTTATGTGACGAATGAGTTGGGAAGCGGGATGAAATGGGGGGATGATTTTTTTAAACGTATCAAGTGCTTATCACTCAAACCCAGAAAGATCAGCTCCTACCCTACTAATGACGAGACTTGACCAGGGCAAAAAAGGGCTCTCTAAAGGTTTTTCCAATAGGTATATCGGCTGTAGCAATCTTGATCACATTGCCCTCGATACTCTCTACCTTTTCAAAATTAATGAGGTAAGAACGATGGACCCGTATAAATCCTGCATCCTTTAGTTTCTCTTCCCAATTGTTGAGGCTGTCTTTAATGAGGAATTTATTTTCCCCAAAGTATATCATGACATAATCTACCTCAGCCTTTATGTAGAGGATATCTGATTTTACTATTTTCTTGAAAGTTCTGTCTGCATACACAAATATGGAATCGGGAGAGCTTTCTTCCTGTTCGGGTAGTATTTCTTTTTGAACCCGAAAGATCGCCTTAAGAAATCGCTGATAAGAGAAAGGCTTCAGCAAATAATCAGATACGGCTTCTTCAAATGCATCAATGGCATATTCGCGATAGGCAGTTGTGATAATGATAGAAGGTCTTTTTTCCAACGTCCTCAAAAAATCCAGGCCGTTTAGCTCAGGCAATTGAATATCCAGAAATAAGAGATCAATTTTAGCCAGGCCAGGCAAAGAAACTTCTGATACAGAGGTATAGACTCCTACACATGATAAATCAGCGGTGCGCTCAATATAATTCAAGAGTAATTGTTGAGCGGGTAATTCGTCCTCTATTATGATACATTTCATGCTAAATCCACTTTCATAATGACCTTATAAAGCTCCTCTTCCTGAGCTGTATGTAAACTAAATCGATCCGGGTATAATAAATGCAAGCGTCTGAGGGTCGTTTTTATGCCTATTCCACTTCTTTTTAAATTTTCTGATTGGGATGAGGCAAGTTCCGGACGAAATTGATTTTGTACGATAAATTCAAGCTGCTTCTTTTCAATACGTAAAAAGATATTCAGCAATAAATTTTCCCCTTTCATCATGCTGGTATATTTAAAGGCATTCTCTACAAAAGGAATTAAGAGAAGAGGAGGAATAAGTGTATGGGGTTTGTCGGTTTGTACCTGAAAATCTACGGCTATTTTTTCACCTAATCTGGCTTTCTGAAGACTTATATAATCTTCTATAAAATTAACCTCTTGTATCAAAGGAACCTCTTGTTTTCCTCCTTCGTGTAGGAGATAATGCAAATTGTCTGAGAGTTTCAATATTTTCTCAGCGAGGGACTTATCAATCTCAGTAGCATTGGCATAGAGCATATTGAGGGTGTTGAACAAAAAATGAGGATTGATTTGAGCTTTCAAACCTTTTAGTTCGGCCCTCACTCTTTCCTCTTCGCTTTTTTGTAAGGCTTGCTGACTCAAAATGTATTTTTTAAAACCGACAATCGCCAGAAAGAAGGTATTGACAAAAGCATATTCTACAGATTTGTTGATTAAACACAGGCGGAAACTGCAATTGCAATCGCTCACTTTCAGGGAACAATTCAAATAAATCAAGGCCCCGATCAAAGCAAGAAGAATGGGAATAAATCCGGGATGTTGGGTGAGAAACTTAAAGGAAAAGTAAGTCAGATAGACAGAAGTAGCAATCAGGCCCAGATTTAAAAGAGATTCATAGAGTTCGAACCCAAAATCATACTGATCCCCGAATTTGATGACTGGATAAAAGAAATAGACCAACCAAAAGACAAGATGAAAGAGTATTTCAATTTGTAATAGCCTGGGACGATTAAGAGTTTCCATTAAATATTAATCAATGATTCCGCTGCCGTATCTTCTCGATTTCTTGTTTCGTTTTTTGAGATCGTTTTTGCCGAATAGATAAGAGAAGGATAAATAAGCCACTCTTGAGCGAGGATTGGTGATGAAAAATTGCTGAAATCCATCCCCCGAATTTAAGCCTTCCCGAACCTGGGTATTGAGAATATCAGTCAGCCTAAAGCCCAGATTAGCTCTGTTTTCCAGGAGCTTGTAGCTTACACCCATATCCCATTTCTGGTTAAATGCACGGGTGTAATAAAAGGAGCTTTCCGGAGAATTATACCTCCAGGAAAGGTTGATCGCTAATTTGGAACCCAGGCTAAACTGGTTTCTGAAAAGAAGGGAATATCTGCGTTTGAAATTTCGGATGAATCCAATCTGGTCGTTCCTGAATTTTTCATAATTCCAATTAAAGCCGATTGTGTAATTCCACCACTTTGCGAAAGTCGCACTCAGATCCAGTCCCGTACCCAAAACATCACTTTTCCCATTATTGAAATAAGAGTAAATGGTTACTCCTTCCTCATTTATGTTATTGTTCTGAATAATGAGGTCCTGCTTTTGACGATAAGAAAAAGAAGGGCTAATCCTGAAGTTTTCGGTTTGGAGGATAAAGGATAAGTCGAAATTATTGGAGAATTCTGGCTTTAGATCCGGATTGCCCTGATCAACAGTAAATTCATTGGATTGAATTCGAATAGGATTCACCTGATACATGCGAGGACGAGAGGTCCTTCTATTGTATCCTCCTACCAATGTCAGTTGCTTATTGATTTTATAGCTAAGGTGGACAGAGGGAAAAAGGTTGGCATAATCATTTTTTAGCTGAGGTTCAGTTGAAGAAAAACTTACTTCCCTTTTAAACAATTCTCCTCTTAGGCCAGCCTTGACCGTTAGTTTGTCCAGCGAAAAAGTGGAGATTAGGTAAAGTGCATGGGTAGACTCCTGATTCTGAAAGCGATCTTGAGTTTCGATTTCATCTAAGGTATTAAAGAAAAGGCGATTATTGCTTAGTCGTTGATTGTTCCATAAATAGCCCGCTTCAAATTTTGAGGATTCTCCGATCTTTTTACCATAATCGACCGCCACATTTGAAATCGCCACATCATTATCTGAGAAATTGTCTCTTATTTCCAGATTGGGTTTGAAACTGGCAGATAATACATTCGAATTGTCGGAGGCCTGGGCATCTATCTCCAGGTAGTGATCTTTGGACTCAAAATAATGCCGATAGTTAGCATTGAGATTTAGGGTTCTGTGGATGTGATTTGAGAGCGATGATTGAAATACGGTATCATTCTCTTGAATGATGTTCCCCTCATTGCTCATCGCATGGCGGTTATCGGTAAAATTCAGGCCCAGGGTAAACTCATTATGTTCATTCGCAAACCAGTCGATGGATCCATTTATTCCCCAAACATCTCCATCAAATAAAAAACTGTTCCATTGTTCAAAAGGACCGATCCCGCTCCGAATTCTATAATTCTCATGCCTGAAAATGTTGTTTCGATAAGAACTGCCCAATCTATAATTGAATTTCTTGCTCCCATAGCTGAGTGTTGTGCCGAGATTTCCTCCTTTTAAGGTATTCACTCCTGCATTCAGGCTTCCGTTTATTCCTCTTTTTACTTTTTTATGGGTAATGATATTGATAATACCCGTCAATCCATCCGCCTGGTATTTGGCAGAGGGAGAAGTTATGATTTCTATGGATTCAATTTCATTGGATGGGATCTGTTGCAATAATTCCGCATTACTGAGTGGAGAGGGTTTGCCATTGACCAGAACATTGACATTGCTACTTCCCCTGAGAGATATACCACCTCTGGGATCGACTTGCACTTCGGCCAATTGTTCAAGAACTGTATTTGCATCGCCTCCTACAGATAATAAATCATTCCCGACCGTAATGACTTTCTTGTCAATAAATTGCTCTATAGTGGTTCTTTGCCCTTCGATTGTTTGCTCTTCCAGTGAAAGGACTTCCACATTCATTTCAATATCAAGCTTTTTATCAGCTTGTATTTCAAGCTTCTGGGTATAACTTTCATATCCAATGAAATCAACCTTCAGGGAATAATTCCCCTTCGGAATATTCAACTGATAGCTTCCATCTTTTCCACTCGAAACACCATCGACAAAGTTCTGGCTACTATCTGATAATACAAGGGTTGCAAATGGAATTCCTTCTCCTGTTTTGCTATCCCTGATTTTTCCAGATAGGGATTGTGAATGTAGTGCCAAAGGGAAAGAGCACATGAAGAAGATTGAAAGGAAAAGGAGTATGGCTCGGGTCATAGTTGGAGATTATTTTGTTCCATCCCCAAATTATATTCCTAATGGGTAGATTAAAAAAATAGTCTGTCAACCTTTGCCCTGCATCTGTCAACATCAGGAAAAAGACTGATTTTAAGAAAAACCCTAAGGGCTTATCTGATTTTGCTCAATTTCCAAAAGGAGAATACCAAAGCCGAGATAGAAGCGACAGCGAAGAGAAGCAGGAGGACAAAGGATTTGTCTATGCCTTCTTGAAAGATGTTTTCTGCAGCCAGGGATTTTGCTAACTCCAGATTCTGCCATAACCAGAAGTAACTGATGATATCGACCAGGCTATGGATGATAACTCCTGGTATAATTGAATTTGTGAGATAAGCCAGGACTCCCCATCCTAAAGATCCCAGAAAAAACAACAAGAGCAATTGAGGCGCAATGGTCGCATTGGGAAGGTGTAATAGGCTAAAGAAAAGCGCAACGATCAATATGGCAATGGCAGGAGCATATTCATTTTCCATCGGTTTTTGCATATAGGCTCGAAAGGCAATTTCTTCAATTACCCCTGCAACTACAGAGGTCATAATTATCAGAGCCATTACCATGAAGTCTGAATAGACACTGATCCGTTCTATCTGCTCAATTTGCCCGGAAGGGAAGTCGATTAGCCGAGTACTGATTAGGATTAATAGAAGCAGACTACATCCCAATAAAATGGCAGAAATCCATGCCCATAATTTTTTGCGAGGTTCAAGCTTATATGCTCGCATCCAAAGCTGGCGTTTTTCCTGAGTAGATTTGGGTTTCCATTTTCCATTCAGATAATTCCAAATGAACCAAAGACACAGCGCCATAAGAGGGAAAGCCCAGGGAATAGAAGGAGTGCTCTTTATATTTGCCAAAGCCAAGAGAGACCAAAGCCTGGTGCCCAGTTCAAGGATGAGAAAACCTATCAAGATAGATCGTAGCCAGATCGGGATTCGTAGTTTCATAGCTTTTGTTCTTTAGCAAGATGCGCTATAAAATAGGTCGCAAAGGTGATAGCTATACTTACAGTTTCGCCAGATTAGAATTGTAGTTCTATATTTTTTTTTGAAAGCAGAGAACTATTAGAGGAAATGGAGCATCCTATTCATGTCATTACACATCATGTCGGTTAGCCTTATTCAGGCATTGCTCATAACTAAGAAAAAATGAAATTCCACAGACTGCTACTCCTGCTCATCCTTCCTTTTTTCCTCCTGGGAAACAGTCAAATCCAGAAAGATTCCAGACTTCCTTCCTCTTTCCAGGAGTCTAAAAGCATAAAGCTGATTAATGGGAACTGGTTCAATGGAGAATCTTTTGATCAGCGAACAGTCTGGGTCGAAAATGGCCTATTGAGTTTTGAAGGAAAGGCAGATTCATATGATACCCTCATAGACCTTGGTGGGAAGTATGTAATTCCCCCATTCGCTGAAGCTCACAATCACAATTTAGAAAGTGATTATCAACTGGAAGAGCGTATAGACTCTTATTTAAACAATGGAGTTTACTATGTAAAACTGCTTTCCTCCATCAAAAAACGGATCGATCCCCTCATGCATCATTATAATAATGCAGAAGGAGTGGATGTAAGTATGGCCCATGCGCCCTTGACAGCTTCAGGCGGACACCCGATAGCCATTCGGAAATTGTACCTGGATCGAGGATATTTCAGGGGTCTTTTTAATACCCTCGAAGAGGTCGAATCACATGGCTATTTTGTCATGGACGATCTGAATCAGCTAAAATCCAAATGGCCTCAGGTTCTCTCCTTTTCGCCCGACTTCATTAAACTAAATCTCCTGTATTCAGAAGAATATGAGAAACGCAAAAATGATACAGCCTATTTCGGTCAGAAAGGGTTGAATCCGGCGCTGGTTCCCGAAATTGTTGCCCTGGCACATAAAAGCAATTTGCGAGTAAGTGCTCATGTAAATACGGCCCATGATTTTCATGTAGCGATTGAAGCAGGGGTGGATGAAATTGCCCACTTGCCGGAAATACGCAATGGCAAATCCATCTCTCGAGCAGATGCCAAATTGGCCAAAGAAAAAGATATTACCCTGGTTACGACCATTTCTCTACTGAAAAAGAGAGAAGATTCACCCGAGTACAAGGATTTACTTCAAAACATCCGCTCCAACTTACAAATCCTGAAAGAGGAAGGAGTGAGACTTGCCATTGGTTCAGATATGTACAATGATACTTCGGTTGAAGAGTTCCAATTCTTGCATAGCCTCCAAATCTTTAGTGAGAGGGAACTGCTGAAAATGTGGTGTGAGAATGCTGCAATTACGACCTTCCCCAATAGAAAGATTGCTTATCTAAAAGAGGGATATGAGGCAAATTTCCTGGTGTTGAATAAAAATCCTTTGGAAGACATCAGCGAGATCAACAAACATATTGACTTGAAAATCAAAGAGGGGGTGATCCTGAAGTGATTTCAACCTATTAACCTTTCCGCTTGAGAGGCTTTTATAGTAGTAATGCTAATTCCCTTGAGTTTCCCCAGCCATCAAACCGTAAAGACAGAAGACAGTTGACGATAATGCGTCCGAGTATGTAGATCAAATGAAGTCTTTCAGCTTCAGGCTTGCTTTGTTTCCATGAATATCTATACTTTCTATATAGGAATTCTTATTTACAGCAGTTTAATGTATCCACATGCAAAGCCCGCCCTTACTCAAAAAGATACTTCTGGGATTGAGCGCCGTAGGTCCCGGTTTATTCCTGATAGGATATAACATTGGAACAGGTAGTGTAACTACGATGGCCAAAACAGGTGCCAATTATGGGATGAGTTTGTTTTGGGCCTTATTGCTTTCCTGTATTTTCACTTATATCCTTATGATCGCTTATGGGAAGGTGAACCTCGTTTCGGGAAAGACTATTTTATTCAATTTCAATCAGGAATTTAGCTGGGGGAAATGGCTATCCATCTACATTATCATTGCTTTAGTTT
The DNA here is from genome assembly GCA_033391075.1 of Bacteroidia bacterium. Lineage (NCBI taxonomy): Bacteria > Pseudomonadati > Bacteroidota > Bacteroidia > Bacteroidia bacterium. The sequence goes on along the minus strand of JAWPMV010000003.1, from coordinate 203,717 downwards.
TAGGCGAATTGCTTGCCTTGATGGGAGTCATGGGAATAGTGGCAGACCTGGTTCAGGAAGGAATAAGTCTGCTGAGTAATGGTTTTATTGCTTCTCGATTTTGGATTATTCTCTTTTTCTCTGTCCTGATTTTTTTACTAATCAGGAAGGGGAGTTTTGCAAATTTTGAGAAAGTCCTGACGATACTGGTGATCCTGATGGGCTTATCTTTTCTGCTCGTTTTTTTTATGCTAAAACCGGATTGGAATGCTTTGCTATCAGGATTGGTCCCCAGTATTCCTGATACTCCCGGTGCGCTTGGACTCATTGCAGCCATCGCAGGAACTACTTGTTCTGCGGCTGTCTTTGTCATGCGCAGTTCGGTGCTCGCAGAAAAAGGCTGGGGCATCAAGGATCTGAAAAAGGAGAAAAAGGATGCCTTCGTATCTGCAGCCATGATGCTTTTTTTAAGTGCTATTATCATGGCGCTGGGTGCTGGAACCCTCAAGGTATTGGGATTGAGTTTGGAGAAAACCACGGATATGATCCATCTACTGGAACCGATTGGAGGTCGTGCTGCTGCCTTTATGCTCATAATCGGAATTACCGGTGCGGGACTTTCTACGATTTTTCCTATCGTTTTGATTGCCCCCTGGCTGATTGCTGATTATCAGGGCAAAGAACGGAATATTCAAAGCTCACAGTCTCAGCTTCTCATTGCTATAGCCCTTGTTTTCGCATTCGGATCGGTTTTACTGGAGCAAAGGCCTCCTGCATTGATGATTTTTTCACAGGCATTTCAAGCCTGTATTTTGCCAGCAGTGGCAATTCCTATCTTTATGTTAATCAATAAGAAAAGTTTGATGAAAGAACATGTCGCTAGTAAGACCCTCAACATGGGAATAATTGCTGTGATCATTTTTTCATTTCTGACTACCTACTTCGTGATAGCCGATTTCCTCTAAAAAAATTCTTATGAACAAGCAGATGAAAATTGATCAACTCAAGCTGGAGATCTATCCAGACTCCATACAGCTGGGCAAAGCAGCAGCCCAATTTGTAACAAAGCATCTAAAAGAGGCCATCGATACACAGGGCAAAGCACGAATGATCCTGGCAACGGGGACTTCACAATTCACCTTTCTGGAAGCTTTGAAAAAGGAAAATCTTGATTGGTCAAAAGTAAGCGTTTTTCATTTGGATGAATACATTGGCCTCCCTCCTACTCACCCTGCAAGCTTCCGAAAATACCTAAAGGAAAGGATACTGGATGAGCTAAAGCCTGGGCAGGTTCATTTTTTGGCAGGAGATGCAGAAGATATTGATAAGGAAATGGGGAGATATAGCTCTTTGTTGAAAACGCAGCCTGTAGATATAGCCTGTATCGGTATAGGGGAAAATGGGCATTTAGCTTTCAATGATCCTCCGGTAGCAGATTTTGAAGATCCTCTTACGGTTAAAATCGTCGAACTGGATGAAGATTGTAGGAAGCAGCAGTTTGGCGAAGGCTGGTTTCCAAGTCTGGATAAGGTTCCTCGAACGGCCCTTACCCTGACTATTCCTGCAATTATGAGTGCCCGAATAATTAGTTGTGTTGTGCCTGAAGCAAGGAAGGCCAGAGCCGTGAAGAACAGCTTGTATAATGAGATAGAAACTAGCTGCCCTGCCAGTATTTTGAGAAGACATCCACACGCAAGCCTTTTTCTGGACGAAGAATCATCTGCAGAACTACTGGCATAAATAATAAACCTCAGCGCATAACAATTTTGAAATAGTCTTAATTATTAACTAGATTAATTAATTCAGGACCAATATTTACTAATTACACGCTAGCCGAATGGATAGGCTCTACTACTGTCAAGTCGTACTGATAGGCTTTCTCTTTTTCTTTGGGCTCAACTCAATATTTGCCCAAAGTAGGGCTAGTATTTCCGGAATTGTAAAAGAAGAAATTAGTGGTAAAGCACTAGCCTTTGCTTCCGTTAAGGTAGAGAATACCAAAAAGGGAGTTAATACGGATGCCTATGGAAATTTCCGCCTCTTTAATCTGACTCCAGGCCCTCAGCTGCTGATTATAAATTATTTGGGCTATGAAGAGAAACGACTGAATATTGAGTTGAAAGCGGGAGAAAAGCTGGAGGTAGAAATCCTGATGAAAGAACAGGTTTTCTCTACAGAGGAAGTGGTAATCAGTACCCAGATTCAGGGCCAACAAGCAGCGATCAATCGTCAAATTCAATCAAATACCATAGTCAATGTCGTTTCGAAAGAAAAGATAGAGGAACTACCCGATCAAAATGCTGCAGAGACAGTCGGCAGGTTGGCGGGAATAGCCGTGCAGAGAGATGCGGGTGAAGGGACGAAGGTAGTAGTTCGTGGACTTTCCCCTCGCTTCAATTCGATTACCGTAAATGGAGAACGAATTCCTTCTACCGATGCAGAAGATAGATCGGTTGACTTGAGTATGATTTCCACAGATGCACTTGAAGGAATAGAGGTTTTCAAAGCCCTCCGTCCAGATATGGATGGCGATGCGGTAGGAGGAACGGTCAACTTTACCATAAAAAAGGCCCCCAATGAATTTAGAGCTTCCGGCAAATTGCAAGTGGGCTATAATGACCAGGCATCTGAACTGGGACAATACAGGGGAAGCCTAAGTTTAAGTGATCGATTCTTTGGGGGTAAAATGGGGCTGATCCTAACAGGAAATGTACAGCGGGCAAACCGAAGTTCGGATATCCTGCAGGCCAATTATTCACAAAGTGGAGAAAATCCCGATGGATCTGCAAGGGTTATTGTGTCCAATCTCAATTTGATAGATCGGGATGAAATACGATATCGCTATGGAGGAAGTGTCACCCTTGATTACCAACTCAAAAACGGATTTATCCTGCTTAGTAGTTTTCTGGGAGGCCTGGAAAGGAATGAGACGCGCTGGAGAAGGAGGTACAGAGTTGCTGCTTCTTATCAGGAAATTGACACCCGTTATCGTGAGATAAACACCCTCCTTTCGAGTAATACCCTCAGTGGAGAGCACAATTTCAAATTCCTCAATGCCCAATTGAGCTGGCGGGCTTCTTATGGATTGACAAATCGAAATACTCCCTATTTACGAAGTGCCAGATTTAGAGAGTTAGGAGCTTTTACGGCAGATTTAGAGGAAGCCAGAGGACCAGAATTTATTCCTTTGGGAGCCAAAAGCAATTTAGACAATACCTGGTTCAAGGATGCTTTTGCTGACACGGATCAGATTGATGATAGAAATCTCACGAGTCAAATAGATCTTCGCATTCCGCTGCAGGCAGGCGAATTTTTGAAAGGCTATTTTAAGATAGGGGCTAAATACCGACAAAATGATCGTAGCCGGGATCTGACCCGGAGATGGACAGCATTTGGAGGAATCAATGATATTATCGCTGATTTTCCAGAGAGATTTGACCTGGATACCGAAGACCGCATCAGGATCAGCAATTTTATTAGTGGAGAAAGGGAAGATGATTTTTTATCAGGCCAATATGATTTGGGAGTAAAGCTGGATACGGAAGCTTTAAATGAATTTTCCGAAACCTATTCAAGCTATTATGTTCTGGACAATACCTTTGATTTGCAGGACTATGAGGCGGGAGAGAAAATACGTGCCGCCTACAGCATGTTTGAATTTAATTTTGGGGAAAAATTAATGCTTCTACCTGGGATAAGGTTTGAAGAAACCCGAAATAATTACCGGAGTGTTTTTGGAACCCCCATCGTAAATCCGGATGGCACAAGTCCGGCAGGCCTGCTTGGATTGATAGATACCGTAGGAAATCGCGCCTATACGGAATGGCTTCCTATGCTCCATCTGCGCTACAAATTTACAGACTGGTTTGATCTGAGATTGGCAGCGACAAAGAGCCTTGCACGGCCCAATTATTTCAACCTGGTTCCCTGGCAAAATATCAATTACAATGAAAGCACACTCAGCAAGGGAAATCCAGACCTGCGGCATACACAAGTATGGAATTATGATGCCTTTTTCTCCTTCTACAATAAACTCGGACTCTTTACAATTGGTACTTTTTATAAGGAATTGGAGGATATCGATTACATAAGGGTCAGCCGAAATCTTGAAGCCGGGCAATTCAGGGGATTTGAGATTACCCGTCCAGTTAATGGAGAATTTAAAGCTACAGTAAAAGGCCTGGAAATAGATTTGCAAACCAATTTGCGCTTCCTCCCTCGCCCTTTCAATGGAATCCTGCTTGGGGCAAATTATACCTATGTACAATCAGAAACCTTTTTCCCGCTGTTTGAAATAGGCCCTCGTAGTACAGAGCCTCCTTATCAACCAACGATAATTGATACAATTCGACAGAATAGATTTCCCGGCCAGGCAGACCACATTTTAAATGTTTCTCTGGGATATGAGAAAAATGGATTCTCCGGTCGCGTTTCTATGGTATATCAGGGAATAACCCTGGGAACAATTGGGACCCGGGCAGAATTGGATGGTTTTACGGACAAATTTATCAGATGGGACCTCATCCTTAAACAGAAAATGGGGAATTCAGGCTTTACCATCATCCTGAATGCAAATAATTTATCAAATACTCCCGAAAGAACCTTTTTGGGCTCCAATACCTTCCTGACACAAGAGCAGTTTTTTGGCTGGACGGGAGATATTGGCATCCAGTATAATTTCGAGGCGGGTAAAAGGGGGAAATAAATATGGGGCAAAGCCCTTTTTTAAACCATGAATACTGTGAATATTTTCATAGATAGATAACAACTCATTTATCGTCCATTAAGTCAAAATCGCTATGACAAAAAACTACCTACTTACCGCTAGCAAGCTATGCTTTTTATTAGCCTTTATGTTCATTTTCTGTAATCCCTCTTTTGGACAAAGAGAGGTCATGGTTACTCCAGGCTTTGGAACCCTAAACACAGCAATTTTTGGGGATACCCTTAGTACAGGTGAAAGAACAGATACAAATACGGTTTATGTACTGGAAAGAGATGGCCTCTACCTACTGGATGGTACCATAGAAAATCGTTTCCCCTTAAGTATTGTGGCCGAGGATGGAAATGGAGCTCGTCCGATCTTGCAACCTGGAGTTGCAACTGGAGGAAGTTCAAGTAGAGCCCTTACTCCCAGAGCGCATATCACCTTGCGCGGACTTTATGTAACCAATCTAGATGAACTAGGAGGACTAAATACACGAATCATGCGTGCTCGCGGCGATGATATGCGCATTATCATTGATGACTGTCATTTTGATAAAGATGGGCAATCCGGTATACGGGTAGACAATCCCGGGATGAAGATCTATATCACCAATTCTATTTTCAGCAATATTGGCCTCATGTCCAGCCCTAACAATGGAAGAGGAATTGATGATAGAGGAAATCCTATAGACAGTTTGGTTGTAGAAAACAGCTTGATATATAACCTGACCAGCAGATTCCTAAGGGATGATGGAGGCTTGTTGAATTATGCCAAAGTCAACAACAATACCTTTTATAATCTGGGACAGGGATCGATTCATTTTGGAGAAACGGTATTTGCCCTTTGTCAAAACAACCTCTTTGTGAACACCAGCTTTCTGGGGAATGCTACAGAAGAATCTCCGGGAGGTATGCGATTTGATTCTTTGAGTCAGGCAAATATTGATGCGGGATTGGAACAATGTGTGATCATTAGCCATAACAACTTTTACAATGATCCGGCATTAGCCAATGCCTATCCGGATACTGTTCGCTCTTTCCGCTTATTTAATGTGCCGGCACAGAATTTCATGGAAGTCTCTGGCTATGCAAATACCAATACCTTCGAGTGGTTGACCTTTGATAGCATTCCTGGCAGTCCTACCAATGTTGTGACTTCTTATTATGCTACCCTTACTGATCCGGACCCCAATCCGGATAATATGGATGATGGTAATGGAGGACCTAATGCAGCAGGGGGACAAATGCAATTCCCTTTCAATTTCGATTATATGGGACCGGCAGGAGTTGTAGAAGGCAGTAATATCGGTGGAGCAATGGGAGATGGGAATTCGACAGCAGTGATTGATACATCCCGAGCGCCTCGCGTAGTAACTGTCGCTCCGGGATTTGGGAGCCTGAATACTGCAATCTTTGGGGATACCCTTGCAAATGGAGAAAGGGTGGATACCAACACGGTCTATGTCCTCGAAAGAGATGGCCTGTATCTATTGGACGGAACGATTGAAAATAGATTTCCCTTAGCAATAGTCGCAGAAGAGGGTGATGGAGCTCGTCCCATCTTACAACCCGGAGTTGCAACTGGAGGAAGTTCAAGTAGAGCCCTTACCCCCAGAGCACATATCACCTTGCGCGGACTTTATGTTACCAATCTAGATGAACTAGGAGGACTAAATACACGAATCATGCGTGCTCGCGGCGATGATATGCGCATCATCATTGATGATTGTCATTTTGATAAAGATGGACAATCCGGCATACGGGTAGACAATCCCGGGATGAAGATCTATATCACCAATTCTATTTTCAGCAATATTGGTCTCATGTCCAGTCCTAATAATGGAAGAGGAATTGATGATAGAGGAAATCCTATTGATTCCATAGTGGTAGAGAATAGTACCATTTACAATTTGACTAGCCGCTTTATCAGAGATGATGGAGGTCTGACCAATTATGCCCGGGTAGTACATAATACCTTCTATAATCTTGGACAGGGATCCATCCATTTTGGAGAAATCGCCGAATTGATCTGTGTAAATAATCTCTTCAGTAATACCAGCTTCTTAGGGAAGAATTTTGATGAAGTTGTAGGAGGAATGCGTATGGATTCTTTATCTCAGGCTAATCAGGATCTGGGATTTATCCAGAGAGTCAATATTTCCTTTAATAACTTCCATCTGGATACTGCTATCGTTTCTGCTTATCCTGATTCCGTTCAGGAATTTGCCTTATTTGACACAACTACTGCTGGATTTATCAATAATCAAGGCTATGGTCCCACCAACCAGGGACGCTTGGTAAGTTTTACGACTCCTCCTTCTATACCGACCAATGTAGTCACTACGTATTATGCGACCATCACAGATCCCGATCCTAATCCTGATAATATGGATGATGGTAATGGAGGTCCTGGAATGAATCAGATGCAGCTTCCTTTTGACTTTAGTTATGAAGCTGATGCGATAGTAAGTGAAGGTAGTACCAAAGGCATCGCCATGGGCTCTATGCAATGGGTCGGGGAAGTTGCTGTTGGTATATTCGATCCCGTTTTTGCCGAAGAAATTCAGCTTTCCAATTACCCCAATCCTTTCAGAGATCAGACTACGATTTCCTATGAGCTTGCTAATACCAGCGAGGTAGAATTGGCAATCTTTGATCTAAGTGGAAGAATGATAAACAAAATTGTGGACCAAAAACAGCCCGCAGGCAGTCACGAGGTCCTTTGGAATGCAGGTGAATTAAGACCCGGAATCTATTTATATAGAATTCAGGTAAACGGGCGCATCTTTAGCAAGAAGCTGATCCTGATGGGAAGATAATTTGCAGTGATTCAGTAATAAAACCTACCTAGCAATTGACCGGAAAAGCTTTCCGGTCAATTGCCTATTTTATAGTATAGCATGACAAAATATTTCCTTTCTCAACTTATGATCCTGGGGTTTTTAGGGCTAAGTGCAAGCTCACTTTTTAGCCAAAACTCCGGCCGCTATTTTGTCTCTCCAGAGGGAAAAGAATCAGCCAGTGGTTTGCATCCAAATGAAGCATTTGCCAGTATCGAACAAGGTCTGGAGCAAGCCGGAGCAGGAGATACCCTCTTTTTACTTCCGGGTACCTATTCCGGAAAAAATCTCATAGAGAATAAAGCAGGACTTCCCGATCGACCTCTTGTGATCATGAGTTACGCAGACAATCCTGAAGAATATGCAGTCATCGATGCCCAAAGTCTCGCAAGTCAGGAAAATGGGAATGAAGGTTTTGTGATCAAAAACAGCTCCTGGCTCAACTTGGAGAAGCTTGTTTTTAGAAATTGTTGGGCTTCGGTCATCCTGATCCGAAATTCGAGCTATATAAAAGTTGCAAACTGCCATTTCAGTACGGGAAGAAGGATCGTCCATCCTATTGGACATGGCTCCCATCATGTTTTGGTTGAAAACTGCCATGTTGAGTTACCGGAAGAAGTTTGGAGAGGATGGAGTTGGGAATCCCTCCATCATGGAGAACTCGGCCATTATAATGGTGCCCTCTTGCATCCCAATAAAAGTGCTGGCGGACATATCATGAGGGGGAATACGATGATCAATATGTTCAATGGATTTCGAACCCGACCTGTTAGCATCCTGGAAGATGGAAATACAGAAGTCTATCGAAATCGCATGATCAATGTTCGGGATAATGAATACGAGCCTGAGACCTGGGCCTGGAACATGCATTACTATTATAATGAACATCTGAATGTTCATAAGATGTATTCTATAGATGGAGTAAAAGGAGGGAACATTTATATCTACGGAAACACCTATACCCAAACCAAGGATCTCTGGGCCATCGAAGAGGTTAGCGGGATTTTTAAATATAGTGCATATGAAGAAGGGGCACTTAGCCATCCCTGCTATGCCTTTAATAATAGCTATTACACAGAGGCCGAAGTTTTACGCAGAGGAGAATCGACCAATCACTTCCTCAAGCATTTTAACAATGCCTATCATTTTTTCGAAGGGGAAAATCGTTTCCACTTAAAAGCCTGGCAAAAGGGCTTTGAATTTGATTATGATATCATCAACCAGGATTGGCCAGCAAACATCTATGAGCACGATCAGGAAAGGCATGGATTGAAAAATACAGATCCTATGTTCATGGATGGAAGTGAAGGAGATTTTAGCCTGAAACTACAAAGCCCAGCGATAGATGCAGCTAAAGTTATGGTTTTACCTGAATTCAACTGGATTCAAAGCTATGAAGGAAATGCGCCGGATATTGGGGCTTTTGAGGGCAATCAATTGACGGATGGCCCGCCTTTTCGCTTTATTCCTGCGCAAGGATTTGATCTCTATGAAGAGCGGCCAAGAATTAGCAAGCATAAAGTCCTCAATGATAGATTGCTGCTTTATTTTTCAGCTCCCCTTGATCCCAATACCCTGGATGCTAATTCGATACAAGTGTATCAGGATGGCAAAGCTGTTGAAGTTGAAAGTATCGATTTTCCCAGAGATAATTATGAAGTACACATACAAACCAAGGCTTCTTTATCCGAAGCTCGGTGTTCGATTGAAATGGGAAATGAAATTAAGGGAGAAAATGGATTAGCTGTAACAAAGTGGGCTTCAACAATTCCCTATGGTAAAAAAGTGATGGAAAGCCCTGAACTCTCCTCTATTCCCATCGAACGGAAGCCTGATATGCAGGTGCCCGATTTCAGCAAAACCCGACTGAAAATTCTGCTTCCCTCCTACCCCGATAGTGCCAGGGCACTTATAAAAACAAAGGAAGAAATGAAGCCTGACTTTGTGGATCGGCTCGTAATCTACTCCGAAGATGGAGACGATCTCGCTGCATTCTATCCCTCCGAGATAAATGGGAAGGAGGCCGTTTTTAAACTCGGACAACTAAATCTTCCCAAAGGAAAATATAGAGCGAGATTGCGTTTAGGTAGAGAGGTCCTGGTCAAGAAGTTTTCGGTCAGGTAATTACTTATTCCAGCAGCCGATATCTTTGTTTTTTATTCCTGACTTCTTTGTCAGGAATATGCATAGAAAATTGTTGGGAATTGGGCGGGATCTTTAGTTTAAGAATCAGCTGATTAGGTCCTGCTTTCAAGTCTAGCAGGATGCGATCTTTTTGGCCAAGACTCTTTTTGCCATTTAATATAAAATCAAAAGGGAGATCAGACCTAACTTCCGCAAAAATCTGCTCTTCTTTAGGGCTGCTGATCTGACAATATACATACTGTATATAGGGAGTATTATTCGTATTAATTTCCTTCAAATCAATTTTGTCCATATAAGGAGACTGATATTTTAACCAGTCATAAGGCGTGGGACGTGCTTTTAGTTCGCCCCCTAATTCTGCTAAATAGTCTTTTTCAAATTCTTTTTCTGCAGTAAATGGTATCGGATCTGCCAATAACCAAAAGGTGAAAAAACTATGGGGACTCTGACTGATATCCAATCGAACAGCAGCAGGATCAGGGAGACCTTGGGATTGAGGCATTTGCAGAGCAAAGGACAGGAGACTTTTTAAGGAAATAAGGTCTTCAATTTTATCATCAAACACTGCACTCGCCTCCTCAAGCCAGTAGTTGCGGTTTTCTTTTAACCACAATCTTCGATAGTCCATTTTCAATGCCTTCCAATGATCAAGCAGACTTGAAACTTTGAAATGACAGGACCTTAGGGATTGCAGATACTCCGGATTCCCTTCCGATTTTAGCTTTTGCGCTGCTCGATATTTTTCAGCCAGCTTTATTAATTCCTGATTGCTCTCCAGAATAGCGCCTAGATGGCGGATAAAAAATTGCCAATAATCGAGATCATCAAACCAAAGCATATCCCCATTCTCCTGCCTCTTTGTTTCCAGCTTTGTTAATAAATCCTTGGCCTGATCCAGAAGACTTCCTAGTTCGGAGAATCCTGGGCTAGCAATTTGATGAGATTGCCCTATCGGAGACAATATCCTCTTGCTTAAGAAAGCATATAATAATTCCTGACTAGGAGCCAGGTCTTTTAGTTTATTGAGTACTGTCAGACATTTCGCAAATAAGGCTTCTTCATCCTGATAGTATACGGCCCCAAATCTTTGATCGAATTCTTCTTGCCGGGAATTAGCAGGTTTCCAACTCTGATCAGCAGCATAAGCGATTCCATACCAGTCCTTGCTAAAAAAATGGCCGCCTCCATCGTCCCAAACCGTAGTCATAACTCCCCGAGCTCCTTTCCTATAGCCTTCTGAGATGAAGTTTTTTAGGTTTTTCCTCGTGACTTCCCAATTGGGCATCATCAAATTGGAATTCAATACGCCTGGACAAACCCAAAAGTCAAAGCCCTTTTCAGCGATAGGATCGATCCAGTCTGAGAAGGAATCTCGAGCCGCATAGTCCCAGGTCAAAATAGTCGTCTCCCGGGGGATTTTATCAAGTATATCAGGATAGGAAAGCAACATATCTCCCCAAATCATGGGCTTTTTATTCTGCTGCTGAACGTAAGCAAGTAAGGGGTTTACATGCCGGGCAAATAAACTCCCCGCTCCGATGCTATCCGCTAAAGCCTTTGATTCGCCTCTAACAAGATCCCAGGCTTCATCAGCATTTATATTGAAAAACTCACTCGAAAAGGAGGGGATCATTTCGCCATATACTTCTGTCAAAAACTTCAGAGCTTCGGGATCAGCGGGTCTTAACATTCGATCACTAGCTCCCAGGTCTTTGTAATCTGGAGACCGCAAAATATTTCTGAAGTGTCCGAGGGATTGGAAGCTGCCGATCAATTTGACATGATAGGCTTCAGCATAGGTTGAAAGCTCCAGAAATTCCTTTGGACTAAGTCCATCTTCCGGAGCAAATGCGGGATGCTTTTTTGTTTTTACTACATGCTCTATATAAAAACTAAAAGAGTTGATCTTTAGCCTGGACAAACGCCTGATCTGTTTTTTCAGGAAATCCATATTTGAGAGCGGGCCTCGACTAATATCATCCATAACTGCCCGATGCTCAAATAGAGGATAATCCAGAATTTCCATGCAAGGGATTCTTCCTTTTGCGGAATAAGCCTGAGCCAATTGTAAGAAGCTGTAAAGTCCATATAACATGCCCGCATCCGACTTGCCAAGAATCAGAATCTCGTCTTGGTGAATAGAAAGGATATATCCCTCGGCCGGGAATTCATCAAGCCCTACACCTTTTCCTTTGAATGCCAAGTCCTCCTTGCTGGCTATTCCCAGTCGGATGATATTTTCGGATCGACTTGATTCAGAGTAGTTGGTCTTATTCCAATCCTTTAACAAGGAAATAGCCTTCTGTGCAACTTTGCCATTGGACTCTTTATATTGAAGTTCAGGCTTTGCATCCAGGTCAAAATATCCCTCATTCAGGGTATGGGATTGTGGTTGAGGAATAATGGGCAGCCTTTGTGTCCATGCATGAACAAAGAGCAGCAATAGAGTTGATAGGCATAAACTTTTCTGCATCATAATTTTACCTGATTACACTCAGACTACCAGATCGAATTTCCGGGAATTTTCTTTTGCTGGATTTATAGGCTAAATAATAGACATATACTCCTCTTTGGACAGGCTTTCCCCTAAAGTTCCCATCCCAGCTTTTCTGAGGGTCATTTGATTCAAAGATCAAGCCTCCCCACCTATTAAATATCTTTAACTCATAGCTATCAAAGGGACAATCCGAAACTCCTGTGAATAAATCATTATACCCATCCTGATTGGGAGTGAAAGCAGAGGGGAAAAATACCGGGCAATTGCAGTTTTCATAGCCGATTTCTACCCTGTCTTCTATCGTCCCACAACTATTTGAAGCGGCTACTTGATACATTCCGGGATCTCTCACCAGAAAACTTGAATCCATTGAACCATCTTGCCAGAGAAAGGAATAAGGCTTGTCTCCTGCATTCAATAGGAGCTTTTCTCCTTCACAAAGGAGGCTGTCATTTCCCAATTCTATGCTTGGAAACTCTTTCACCTTTACCCTAATAAAGGTGGAGCATATAGCCCCAAAAGCGAGGTAAGTTGTATTCCTTTCAGGAGATACTGTGATAGAAGATTCTCGAGATAAAATCGTGTTTTGATCCATGCTGTCTACCCAGGCCAGTACCGTCTCATTTCTCGCAATCAAAGTAGTGCTATCTCCCTCACAGATTTCTTCTTCCCCTTCTATGTACATGTTTTGATCAATGGGAACCAGTTTGAAATCATCCACATAATAATAGGCTCCGCCACCCCCACCCACCCATTGAGAGTGGGTGTTATCTTCATCAAAAAAATTCCCAACTGTCATGCTGGTTTCTCCTCCTTGCGCAAGCATTGTATCTCGAATCATAAACCAGCCCTCTTTCTCACTAATGAAAGAATCTTTGGGGGTCAGGATTTGGGGAATGACACCTAATTGATTGTCTCTTGATGGAAGTGAAGAAGTGAAATATGCGCCTATTCGATCCAGTGCTCTACCAGAATCATCAGATAAGCTTATGAAAAATGTCAAAACATAGGCTTCTCCAGCTATTAAAGGACTAAGAAGAGGAACGCTCACATATTCTCGAACAGAATCTGCAGCCCCGGCAAAAAACCCGGCATAGGCTACACCTGTTCTGGCTTCCTGATTCCCTGCAAAATTTTCGGGTACACATATGTTATCATTTACCTCACAAGCATTGACTGTACAGCTATAAAAGAGATCGGGCGTTTTGGTGTTGGGGGTATTCCAGGGACTGGCTTTAAATAATTGGGCGAAAGTCAGTTGACAGGCATCAATCTCCTCAAAGCTTGGATTGGGAATCAGGTTTTGTCCGGATGCGGATACATAGATAAAAATAGAAAAGAAAAATATCAGCTTTTTCATTTCAACTAGCGTGTTTTGTACAAACTTTTATGTAAGCTCCTCTCTTATTCTAAAATACTAATCTTTACTCAAAATTGTGGATAGGGGAATAGGGATTCTCTTAACTGCCTTCTATCTCCAATTCAAACTCCAAAGGGGTATATGCAGTCAAATACACACTATCACCATTCAATTTCGCTTTGGCGCCTCTAAGCTGCGTCCATTTATGTTTGTGCATAGCCGGTCCAAAGCGAATGCTTTCTTCCCCTGATTGAAAACTGCCATATCCGTCTTTGAGGAAAAAGGCATGCTCTACTTCCGCTACAGCTTCCACCCCTTTGAGTTTGCCTCCTGCCCTGAAAGCCAATTCAATGGCAAGCGGTATATGCTCCGTCCCCTGTATGGAAAAATGAAGCTTACATTTTCCTTCTTGCTCTGAAATCCTGACCACACTTTTCAAATATTGAACTTCACTTTGTTTTCTTTTACTTCGAGGCATCTTGTGCCAATCCCCATCTGCTGCTATATTCTCCTTTTCATGCGGCTGATAATAAGGACCCCAAAGTTCCTGACTCAGCATATAACTTTCGCCTTCCTTTGATAATTCAGGACTACTGAACTGCCCCTTTCCAAAGAAGGCTGTCGCAAAACGAATCGCCTGCAGTGCCGCCGATCCATGAAAAAAAGTAAAGAAACTGCTGTTCCTTCCCAGAATTGTAGCATCCATCTTCCCCCTTCTGATCCTGACCATATGAGAGTGTGGGAAGCTTTTCTCATAAGAAAGGTCAAGAGTAGCGGTTTTGGGCATGGGTTTTTCCAGCTCTTCGTCCTCCAGAAAGTAGGGAAGATTCCCGGACAGAGATTTGAATCCTACGGTCTCTTCAATAGAGTGAGCCATGGCGGAAAAGCTAGCATCCTGATCCTTCAGAGCCATATAGCGATAGGCATAATAATAGCGACCCATATGAGCCACTGTAAATTTATCCTGTCGGGTAGAAGCTTCCGTTACAACTTCTCCATTCGCATGCATCATATACTGACTCATTTGTAAATTTTTTCGGACTACTTCATATAGTTCGGTTTTCTTCAAGATCCTTGCGAGGCTGATAAAGCAATTATTGGTCAGGGGCGAATAAACCACACTGCTCTTTTCTGTGTACTGACCATCTGGATCAATGTCAATACCCTCCGCTAACCATGCTTCAATTCGATCCAGGTACTCTTGATTGGGGAAAAGGCTATGGATGCGGGCAAGGGCACGGCAAACCACCCAACGATGATTGGGGGTGTGGATTCCGCCAACGCTCATGGCTTTCCCGGCTTCAAGCAGGAAGCTTTTTGCAATTTGTTGGAAGTCTTGCAGGTATTCGGGAGAATATTTCTTCAAGATAAGAAGCGCCAAACTCAGAGGCTCTACTGCAAAAGCGGTGTCGGGAGGAGAATGAAAATTGGTGGTTAGCAAATCTATGGTTCCATCTTCATGTTGCCTTTCTACTAAAAACTCCATCCCGACTTTGAGGCAATCCTTTATTTCTCTCGATCTATAAAATTCGGATGCTTCGGATACAAAGGCGGAAATCAAAGACTGCGCATAGGCGGCGGGCCTGCTGGGATGATAGATTTCGTATTTATCCGGGAAGCCTCCATAAAAGGGATGGGCTTTATCTTTTTGCTGTAAATCCAGAATATTCCGAACCCTTTTGTCATTTTCGGCCAGGAATAGGCTGATGAGTTCTTCTTCATTTGATGACTTGTATAAGAAAGTAACTGAGCCGATCATCGGCAAAAAAGCTCCGGCTGTAGTAGCGGATTGGATGAATTTTCTTCTTTTCATGGGGAGTAGGCTTATCCGTTGGTAAGAGAATTTACATATCTTTTTGCAGAGAACTCTACATCCTCTCCCACCCTACTCACGTACAAGCAAATACGAAATCTCAAAAAACTCACGCATGTCCAGTCTCAAACTCTCTCGCCTCCAACTTCGTAAAAGATTTCCCATCGTTTTTCAAAGCTGGAAGGTCGTCCTCTTCTTTGGGCTTTTTACGACTTTCTTTTTGTTCTTTTTCGAACCCTTCGGATTTGGACCTATCCAACTGAGTCAAAAAGCTTATTGGACGATGCTGCATGGAGGAGTAACTATAGTGGCCCTCTTTTTCAATGTCCAGCTACTGCCTCGAGTATTTAAAAGTTTCTTTCATCCGGATAAGTGGACAAGATGGAAACATGGGGTCTGGTTCATCTGGAATGTCACCACGGTGGGAAGTGCCAACTATATTTTATCCCAGTGGATCTATGAACAGGACAATCTTGCCATTTCTGTCTGGATAGAATTTCTACTGTACAGCAGTTTACTGGCTTCTATTCCAGTTGGCATTTTGTTGCTCATGACTCGCATTAAGGTTTTGAAATCGAAGAAGCTTTCGAAGGGGGAAATAGCAGAAGAATCTGTCATGAAATTGGCGGAAGAAAAACGACTTTCCTTGTATTCAGAAAGCGGCAAACAACAGCTGACTTTTAACCCCCTACACCTTATATATATAGAGTCAAGTAAAAACTATCTCCAGGTATGTCTTTTTGATGGGGAAAAACTGCGAAAATTCAAGCTTAGAAACACCCTGAAAAATGTTGAAAAACAATTGGCTGAATTCAATGCTTTAGCTAAAGTTCACCGAGCCTTTTTAGTCAATCTGAATCAGGTCGGCAAGATTCAGAAAGCAGGCCATGCATATAAGCTTCATTTTTCCGACATCAAAGAAGAAGTCCCGCTTTCTCGAAGACATCTAAATCAGGTAAAGGATTGGCTGAGGGAAAAGCTTTGACTCATTAAATGATAATAAATATCCCAGATCGCAGCATTTCGTCCCAGAACTTTGGGGCAAATCATAAGCTTCATCTATTTCGAGAAAAAAGAAATAGAAAGACTTATGAAATACCTCCTTTACACCTTTATATATATAGGGAGTTTTTTTCTCCTTCCCCTGACAGCAAAAGGGCAATTTGACGATAAGTTTTATTCCCCCTCCAAAGATTATAAACTGGATGCCGATCTGAAGCATCAGGACATCTTCTTTAGGATAGATGAGGAAGAGATTCATGTACTGCATTTACTTCCAAAAGAAAAAGCCAAAGCTTCGGTTCTCTTTTTTCTGGGAGGCGGAGGGAATGCCTCTACCTATACAGATATGATCCGACCTTTGCTGAAAGATGCTTATCAAGTGTTCGTCTTCGAACCCAGGGGTTATGGCAAATCCAGTGGGAGCCCTACGCACAAGGCCAATCTTGCGGATGCACAGAAAGTATTGGATGAACTCATTCTAAAAAGGGAAGTAAAAGATCAGCCGCTTCTGATTTATGGTGCTTCTCTGGGATCGCAAGTCGCAACTACTTTAGCTGCTCGAAATCCTGAAAAGATTCAGGGCCTGATTCTGGATGGTCCCATGCGTTCTTTTACAGACATTGCTTTGGCCCATGCTCCGGAAGAACAAAAAGCCATCATCCGTCAATACCTAAGTTCCCCCTACTCTGCGATTAAAAGCATTGAGCAAATAGAAAAGCTGCCCAAACTTATTATTGCAAGCCGAGCAGATCAGGCGGTTCCTTTTGAACAATCAGAACAAATCTATCTACTGGCTAGAGATCCCAAAACTTTCTGGGAATATGAGGGGGAACATCTCCAGGCCTCTCAACATGATCCGGAAACCTTCCTTCAGAAAGTTGCGGACTTATTGGCGGATGATTCAGCCAATGGATTGCAAATCGATATTTCTATCCAAAAGCTGAGAAATAGCAAGGGACAGGTAGTAGTGGAATTGAAAAGTCCCGAAGAAGAACTTGTACAAAGGATCAGTACCAAGATTGAAAATCGCAGCGCAAAGCTCCAATTTCTAAACATAGAAAAAGGAACTTACACCTTTAGCTGGTTTCATGACGAAAATGAGAATGGAGAATTTGACCGCAACTTCATCGGGGTTCCCAAAGAAGGCTATGGTTTCTCCAATAATGCTGTCGGAAAGTTCGGCCCTCCTCCCCTGCTGAAACGTTTGTTCAAAGTCGAGGTATCCACTTATATGGAACTCTATCCTACTTACTTCTAATAGGAAAGACCTCCTCAATCTCAAGACTGTTAGCCAAAACAAAATGAAGCACAAAAAAACACTCTCCTTCGCCCTGAGTCTTTGCCTACTTCCAGTCTTATGCTTTGGACAAGGAATCACAGCTACTTCAGATTCATCCAAAGAAAAACTCGACTATTTTCTCAAACTCGCAGACAGCCTGAGAATATCAGGCAAAGTTCCAGGAGTGGGAATCTCCATCGTTTACGATAAAGAGATTCTATACACCGGAGGCCTGGGATATCGAGATGTAGAAAATCAAATAGCTGTAGATAAGCAAACCCTCTTTTCCATTGGTTCAAATACCAAGGGCTTTACGGGAGTACTGGCAGCGAAACTGGTAGATCGAGGCCTAATGGATTGGAATGAACCCCTTGTCAAGTATATTCCCGAGTTTAAGCTAAAAGAGGAGTATGTCAGCCGAAACGTGAATATGGCTGACGCCCTAAGGCATGGAACCGGTCTGGGAAGATATGATGAGATATGGAAATACAAGACACTTAGTCGAGAGGAATTGTTGAGTAAACTCAAAGAGCTGGATTTTGCAGACCGTTTTCGGACGAGCTATGGCTACAACAACCTCATGTACACCGTTGTGGGCGTAGCTCAGGAGCGCGCCACAGGAAAATCCTGGGAAACCTTAGTTATAGAGGAGATTCTCAGGCCTTTGCAAATGAAAAATTCCTATGCGACTTTCGATGAGTTTATGAAAGCTGACCAAAGGGCGATCGGATACAAGGGGGATGGCAAAACGGAAGAGATTTCGGTGGATGTGACGAGCGTGGCTCCGACCGGAGCGATTAGTTCAACTCCAGAAGACATGGGCAATTGGTTGAGTATGTTGTTGAATGAAGGAAAGTTTGAGGGAAAGGATTTCTTATCAAAAGCAGCTTACGACTACGTAATGATGCCGGGAGATAATGTGGGTTTTCGGGCACCGGACGAATTTTGGTACTACAATGCTGGAATCGGAGGATACTACAAACAAGGCAAAAGAACCCTGGGGCACAATGGAGCGATTGACGGGATGAATTCTCGTATGGCCCTTAAGCCAGATGATGGCTTTGGCATTTTTATCATGACCAATCAAATTTCCAGCTATAAGGAGTTGATGACCGAATATGCGGAAAAGATTTTCCTCGAAAATGATTATAGCCGGAATCCCGATGCCGAATTAGGATTGAAACTTAATGCGGACTTCGCAGACTTTGCCATGAGCCTGGAAAAAGAAGGGATCCCTGCTGCGAAGAAAATCTATGCTTCCATGAATCCCATTTACCTGGAAGGAGGAATGAATGCCTTGGGATATCAACTCATGAACCGTGGAGAAATGGATAAAGCCTTTTATGTCTTAAAGCAAAACACAGAAAGTCATCCTGCCTCTGCTAATGCTTTTGACAGTTTGGGTGAATACTACTTTAACCTAAAAAAATACGAGGAGGCCTTGTCCCATTATCAGAAATCTTTGGAACTGGATAAAGAGAATACGAATGCGGAAATGATGATAAAGAAGATAAAGGAATTCAATCCCTGAGGCTTCGCATCTTATTCCAAAGATAGATTTTCCAAGCACCGACTGTCTAGCTACACCTTATATATAGGGATCAATCTATCACTACCTCCGGATGGGCTCCTTTGGCGGTTACAAAATTAAACTCCCGCCCATTAACACGTACGCGAGTTCGGCTAATGACTCCATCCAGAGGAAGAAGATCGCTGGGAAGTCCGGGACTTGCGCTTCCTCCCGGGAATTTGATCTTTACCCCAATTCCCACTGCAAAATGCCTGAGTTTACAGTTCGCGGAATTATTGCAGGCTGTATTATGGGAAGCTGATTGAACCAGTATGGCCGAGTTGTCCAGTCGGGTAAAATAGGTGTTCTGAATCTCGATGATTTCTGCTTTTACTTCTACTTCTCTTTTGCACAGCCAGGCACACCACCATTTTCTTATCTTTTTCTCTCCTCTGATTTTTACCTCTCCACCGATCGATTTATAAATCCACCAATTGCTCTTGAAAGAGGATACTTTGATTTTAATCCCGTCTATTTCTTCTTCTCTTTTTGAAGGATGACTCATGATCTTAAAAATTTAATGAAAGACTCTTCTCTTTAAGATCTTGATTTCTACCCATCAAAAGCTAACACGTCTGTATCGATTAAATTTTTCAACAGGATTAGAAAATCTCCAATAGCTTTAGCATGCCCTCATTCAACATCCGTAACTCTCCATGGTGCAAGGGATAATGCCCCATAATCATGGCCTGGCAGTAAAGCATTTTTATCACAAATTTGATATCGGCTTCTTTTTCCAGGTCCAGCAATTTTTTCACCAGCTTATTATTGAGGTTAAAGCAGAGTACCGCAAGGGTACTAAAGTCTTCTTCAAAATTGCTGAGAATAGAGGAAAAGAGTTGATTGGATTCTTCTCTGGCCTTGGAGATGTTTTTATAGAAATTGAAATTCTCTCCCCCAGAAAACAGGGCTGGTAATTCTTTCGGTTGAAAGAGTTTTACCTCTGCCCGACAATCAAAAGGAAGGAGCACTTCATCCATCAAAATGATCAATCGTTCCAACTTGTTCTGCACATCGACATCCGGACTTTCCATGATGTCGAGGAGATCATCTATTTGTGCGAGTTGTACCTCATAGCCTTCGAAAGTCGTAGCGATTTTCTCCAGCAAATCCGTATCATATACATAACCGCCATTCACCAACAATTCTTTTTGGGCACTGAATACGGGTGCAACTTGCCGAAATTCATCCAGGGAAGAACTATAGGTAATGGTCTTGCTGTATTTCATGATCTGCTCTCCGGTCATATATCCGAGAGATGTCAGAAAACTCAATTTCCCGATCAGCAATTTGAACAATTCATCATCATCTACGGCCAGAGATTTCAGGGCTAGTCCGTGAATGCGGAGGAAGCTGTCAAATAGTTGAGGATCGCTGAAAGGCAGCTGAAGTAGGTACTTTTTGATTGACTGCCCCAATTCCTCCCGAGTTGCTTCCAGGATTTCATTGTCGTAAAATTCTTCCCGACTAGCAGTGGGAGTCAGTTTATCTGAATTGAGAATCACCCGAATGAAAAAGGCCCAATTGGGAATCACATCTTTGGATAGCTCCGAAAGAAACATCTTTTTCAGGTAGATTCGACTGAGTTGCTGGGAATTGGGATTTGACTTTCTCCCCAACACATAGGCGACTCCTTTTGCTGCTCCTGATTCAGAAGTAATAGGAAAAGCATCTATAAACTGATCTTGAAAAGTTTTCTCACCATAGCTGATGATGGAAGATTTATTTTGTGGACGAAAGTCATGGTACCATAATGGCTGCCGGGCATTTACATTCAGCTCCTCCGAATCTTCTTTCAAATGAATAGGGAAGGGCAATAAATTTCCATAATAAGTGAGAAGCTCCTGAATCTTTTCAAAGCTAAAGTACTCTTTTTGATCTTCGTCCGAAGTCAGATAGACGGTAGTACCTACAGGTAAAGAGCCTTCAGCTTCTTTGACCGAATAGGTTCCATCCGGCAGGCCTTCCCATACATAGCCTTTGTCTTCTTTCAGATGACGACTGACCATGACGATCTTTTCAGATACCATGAAACAGGACAGGAGTCCGATACCAAAATGACCGATAAAATCCATTTCAGCTCCTGCGTCCAGTAAATCTCTTTTAGAAGATTGCCCAATGGTCGCGATAAATTTGTGAATGTCATCTTCCCGCAGCCCAATCCCATCATCGGTAAAGCAAAGGGTTCGCTTCCCCTCCCCTTCAATAAGTTCTAAAGAGATGCTTCCTCCAAAATCTGGCTCCTCCTTTTTTCTGGCGGTAATGGCATCGGTAGCATTCTGTAAGAGTTCCCGCAGAAATACATCCTCCGTCTTATATATATGTTTGGATAAAAGGTCAATGATCCCTTTCAGGTTTACCTTAAATCGTAGGTCTTTTTTCATGATCGCGTTTACGAATTAAATATGGCTATATACTTATCGGCTTGCTCCCGGTAAAATGAGTTTTTGTTTCGCTGATCAAATTTATGAACAAGCTCAAAGGTTTTCTGATGAAAATAGCTACCAAGCTTAGCTATATCTGTCATCTTCATCTTTTCTGCTACTCCTTCTATTTCAAATGAAAGTTTGACCTTTTTCTGGCCCTTTTTCATCAATTGCAGAAACAGGAGGTGGGCACCCAGGTAAAACTCAAAAAAGGCAATCCCATTATTGGCGGTATTCAAACTCCAATTGTAATGCTTTTTGAAAAGACTCAAAGCAGAGGATTCCTTTCCCTGGATAAGATGGGTAATCATATGGTAGCCGATGGTTCCCAGATACTTTTCTTTTTTAGAGATCAGTCTGTAGGCTTTCTTCCTGAATTTCTCTGCTTGTTCGATTTTTCTATCGAGCAGAGCTACCTTGATGAGACTTTTATAAGTCGCTTCCGGGACGGATTGGCAGGAACGTTTTCCCTGAATGATGTCTGCAGCTTCTTTTTCTGTTTCTTCATAGCTTTTGAGCATGGAGAAATAGGAAACGAAATCATCTGCAACACAGGCCGTACAATCATTCATACTACCAGAAGGTGTTTTCTTGCGCAGCTCATAAAATTCTTCGAGGCCTTCAAGATCTCCCATGAAGAGGGCAATCTGAAATCGCATAGTATAGTATGAACTCAAATTATCTCCCCAGGCGAGGACGCGTGCTTTAAAATCCTCGGCCATATCAAATATTTGTTGATAGCTTACCTGATGGAAGCGTGGCACTTGAGAGAGAATCCATTTGTAACTCCAGATAAGGCTGTACATAAATACCTCATCCGGATGTTCGTCGGCATACTTCAAACGTTGAGAATAAGCAACAATGGCTTTGAGGGGATAACCTCCTTCTACGGCATCCCATACCAGGTCTTCTCGCAGATCGTCGGCTTTTTCAAAATCCTTTTCCGTCTCAGCTATATTTATAGCCTTTTCAAGCAAAGCAATTCTCGGCTTACTCCCTACGGTTTCCTGTATCAGTTTAGTGATTTCTTCTAAGGCGGGACTCATATCCTTTTCTTGTGTTTTCTGTTGTACTAAAATTCTTTCACAAAGAAAGTAAAAAATCTGGAGGCATGGACATATGGGGTTTATTTAATTGAATTATATGTGGTTTTCTATATAAGCTTCGTCAATCTTTTTGCTGCCTTTGTCCTCAAAATCAAATCCTTAATAGAGAATTCGTAATAATTAGGCAATTTTATCTGCATGTGCACGTGCACATTTCAAAATGATTTAGTATAATTGTAAAAGAAGATGCACCCGCCACGGGTAAATCTTATAAATATGCGCCACACTAGATAAGCGGAATACACGACCACTACAGTATCATTTACCCATGCTTCAACTAACTACTACACATATGTTTCCTGACATTTCCTATAAAAACACATTGACTGCTTTCGTAAAAAAGCGGACCTAATCTCTTTGTCCTTTTTCCCGAAGCCTTCATTCATACTAGGTCTATCGACCTGACTAAATACTGCAACATTTTCACACCTATTAGATAGCTAACCTTTAAGTTTCTCTTATGAAAAATAGACTAACTCAAAAATTCGTCTCGGGCAACTCGATCCGACGGGTTTTGGTTCTCTTACCGTTTCTCGGTATGATGATTATGAACCACAGCCTGTTTGCCCAATCCCGAACTGTTTCGGGTACGGTGATTGAGTCTACAACGAAGTCCCCTTTGACCGGGGTATCCATTGTTGTAGAAGGCACTACTACGGGTGCTTTGACCAATGAGAGCGGAGAATACAGTATCACTGTTCCTAGTGATGCATCTGTATTGCTCTTCAACTTCATTGGATATGAAACCCAAAAAATCACAGTCGCTGGACAAAGCAACATCGACGTGTCTATGGTAAGTTCCAATATCGTTTTGGACGATGTTGTGATTACCGCTTTGGGAGTTGAAAGAAAGACCAAAGCCCTGGCTTACTCAGTAACCGAGGTTGATGGTTCTAATTTCACCAAAGCACGTGAGATCAATATCGCGAACTCTCTTGCTGGACAAGTAGCAGGGGTAAACATCGCAAATCCTGCGACTGGTAAAGCCGGTTCTGCTAGAATTGTGATTCGCGGTAACGCCTCTATCTCTGGTAATAACCAACCACTTGTTGTAGTTGATGGTATTCCTATCGACAACTCCAACCTGGGATCTGCAGGTATGTGGGGGGGATCTGACCAGGGAGATGGTATTTCCAGTGTTAACCCGGATGACGTAGCAAGTATTTCTGTATTGAAAGGTGCAACTGCAGCTGCTCTTTATGGATCACGTGCTTCCAACGGGGTACTACTTATCACTACCAAAAGCGGTAAATCCAGACAAGGTATAGGAGTTGAGTTAAACTCTAACTTTGTATTGGATGACGTATTCAATCTGTATGATTTCCAGGATCAGTATGGTCATGGAAACCGTGGAGCTGCTCCTACATCTGCTGACGAAGCCCTCGAATTTGGCTTGTATGCATGGGGAGGAAGACTCAATGGATCAAATGTAATTCAGTTTGATGGTCAAAGCCGTCCGTATTCGAGTCAGGGAGATAACCTGGCTAGATTCTACGAAACGGGAACAACTTTTACGAATACGCTAGCATTGTCAGGTGGAAACGAAACCGCGAACTTCCGTTTCTCTGCTTCCAACCTGGACAATGATGATATCGTTCCTAACGCTGGTTTAAATAGAAAGACCTTTACGGCAAACGTGGGTGGTGTTTTCGGAAAACTGACCTCCAGAATTTCCGGTACCTATGTACGTGAAAATGTTGACAACCGCCCACGTCTTTCTGACTCTCCCGGTAATGCGAACTATACGGTAGGTTCTCTTCCTCCTTCTATCAACGTAGAAGACATGATGGGAGATCCTAACAAATTGGGTGCTGATGAAGATGGAAATGAGCTTCAGTTCAATGACAACATCTTCGTTACCAATCCTTACTGGGCCGCTCACCAGTTCTTCCAGAACAACTTCAAAGAGCGTCTCATGGGATCTATCTTGTTGAACTATGAGTTCACAGATTGGCTTTATCTTCAAGGTCGTGTAGGTATCGATGGATTTACCCGTAAGAACAGATCTTACACTCCTTATGGTACTGCATACAGTTCTCTGGGTGGAATCAATGAAAGTTTCAGCAGATTCTATGAAACCAACCAGGACCTCATGCTAGGTGTGAGAAAGCAGTTCGGGAATGGTTTTGGAATCGATGCATTCGTAGGTGGAAACCAAATGTTCCGCAAGAGCGAAAGCCTGAGTGTAGGTGGTGGGCCGCTGATCGCGCCTTTCGTACACAGTTTGGGTAACGTTCCTCAAAGAAATGGTGGATTCGGATTCAGCGAATTAGGAATCAACTCTCTTTATGGTTCTGTAGAACTTTCTTATGGAGAATATATCTATCTGACTGCAACTGCTCGTCAGGACTGGTTCTCTGTTTTGACTGCTCCTACTTCTGCACCTGATCTGGAAGTTGATAACTCAGAACTCTATCCTTCTATAGGAGCAAGTTTTGTATTCTCAGAAGCGCTGGATATGCCTTCTTTCATCACCTTTGGTAAACTGCGTGCTTCCTGGGCACAGACTGCCAACTCTGGTGCAGTAGGACCTTATGCACTGGTACTTCCTTATGCATTGAATGGTTCTCACCTGGGAGCTCCGATAGGAAACATTTCCGGTGGACGTATTCCTCCGATTGCTCCAACTCCTCCTACTTTTACAGAGTATGAAATTGGCTTGGATGTCCGTTTCTTTGAAAACAGATTAGGACTTGACTTCACTTACTATAACAACAGAACTGAAGACGACCTCCTTCCTGGTACAATTTCAGGAACCTCAGGATATGGATCTGCTTTCCAGAAAGTAGGTGCTATGTCTAATAAAGGTGTTGAGATTTTGATCAACGCAAATCTGGTAAGAGGAAATGATTTCAACTGGGATCTATCCTTCAACCTTGCGAAAAACAACAACACTGTTGAAAGCTTAGGTCCGGATATTGGTGAAACTGGTATTCGTGTAGCTGAATCTCGTACAAGAAATGCCTACATCCACCAGGTTGCAGGTCTTCCCTATAGCCAAATCATGGGATTCTCATACCTGAGAAATGATGCAGGTCAATTGATTCTGGATGATAATAATCTTCCTCAGAGAGACAATGCCAACTTTGGTCCTTTGGGAACCGGTGTACATGACCTGACTATGGGTATCATGAACAACATCAACTATAAAGGAATTAGTCTTTCTGCTTTGGTTGATATCAAAACAGGTGGATTTATCTACAATGCAACGAATGCGTTCAGCTACCTCAGAGGACTTCATAGTGAAACCCTCAATGGAAGAGAAGGTGGACTAAATGTAACAGGAGTAAATGCTAATGGTGAGACTGTCAACGCAAATGTTGATCCACAGGATTACTACCAGCGTTTGTATAATAATGTAACAGAGGTATTTGTGGAAGATGCAGATTTTGCAAAACTCCGTCAGATCACCATTGGTTATACATTGCCTCCAAGCATTATGTCTAAGCTGCCATTGAATCAGATTACTGTATCTGCAGTAGGACGTAACCTTGCTATCCTTTGGAGAAAAACAACCAACATCGATCCTGAATCATTGTATTCAACTGGAAATGGACAAGGATTGGAAATGTTTGGTGTACCAACAACCAGAAGTTATGGTTTTAACCTGAACATTAAATTTTAATGCTGTTCCTTCTGAGAACCTTTTTTAACAAAAAAAGAAAATGAAAAAACAATTCAATATACTGTTGGCTACCCTCGCAATTCTCGCATTGCCGATGTCATCCTGCGATAATGACTTCGATGTAACCAACACGAACCCTAATGTGATCAACGAAATTGATTACAATACTCTGCTAACCCATGCCATGCTGGAAACTTCCGGTGGGCGATATGAAAACTGGCGCGCAGGTTTGATCTATTCCTCAACTATGATCCAGCATTTCGCAACATTGCCTGGATACTGGAGTGGAGATAAGTACCTCTACAATGCAGGATATTCTTCTTCCCTTTTCGACAGAAATTATCCTTCTACTGTAAAGTCTATGGTTGATATTCTGGACAAAACAGAAGCTTCAACCAACCTCCATAATGTAACCCTGATCTGGTGGGTAGCTACTATGCACAGATTGACGGATATGTATGGGGATGTTCCTTATACTGAAGCAGGTAAAGGATTTATCGATGGAAACTTCCGTCCACAGTATGATGCTCAATCTGCTATCTATGCAGATATGCTGGCAAAGCTGGAAACAGCTGCCGGAGCACTGAGTGCTGGTGGAGACGTAGTATCCGGAGACTTCATGTTCGGAGGGGATGTTAACCTTTGGAAAAAGTATGCTTACTCTCTCATGCTTCGTTTGGGAATGAGAATGAGCAAAGTTGATCCTGGTGCTGCCCAGCAATGGGTAGGAAAAGCGATTGCTGGTGGAGTAATGAGCGACATTTCTGAAAGTGCACTGGTTCCACACTCTGATGGACCTGGTGGTATCAACCGAAATGGAATTGGTGAAGTATTCAACTGGAACGGAAGCAGATTCTCTACAGATGATAACCCTCGTTTGAGTGAAACATTCGTAAACTGGATGCTTGACAATACAGATCCAAGACTTGACAAATTGGGTGTTGTTGCCAGCGGTGGTCCTCACAAAGGATTGCCAAATGGACTGGATGCAACTACTATTCAAACCGCTCCAACAGGTTCTGACCTGGATACCTACGACAGAATTACCCATTTGGTAGTACTGAGAGAATCTCCCATGTTATTCCAAACCTATGCAGAAGTTGAACTGCTTTTGGCAGAAGCTGCTGAGCGCGGATGGCACAGTGGAGATGCAAAAACTCACTTCGAAAACGGAGTAAGAGCTGCTATCGATCAGTGGGCTGCCTTTGATGGATCTTTGGCTATAGATGGAGCCGATACCGATGCCTACATTGCAGGATTGAATTATACAACTGGTGGTGCTGACGCTCTTAAAATGATCGGTGAGCAATACTGGGCCGCTACTTTCCTGAATGAATACGAAGCTTACGCTAACTACCGCCGTACTGGCTTCCCCGAACTTGTTCCTACTAACTATCCTGGAAATGAGTCTAATGGGCAAATCCCAAGAAGACTCAGATACCCAACTAGCGAGTATGGAGTGAATGAGGTGAATATCAATGCGGCAAACGCCCGACAGGGTGAAGATGTTTTTACCACCAGAATCTGGTGGGACTCATAAGTCTAAGTCAGTAATTAATTAGTTTCATGGCCCTGTCGACCATCCTGGTTGACAGGGCTAATTCAAAAAAAAGCCTTAATTTCATATAAAGCGGATCATCCTGTCCAGAGCAGAAGAAATTGGAATCAAAGATGTTTGAGAAATTGATCGTCCTGTTGTTGTTTTTATGCTCCTCCCCTTCCCTATGGGCGCAAGGAAGCAAAGGAAAACTCTTTGACTTACTTAGCCCTAAAAAAACGGGCATCCATTTCAGCAATGATCTCACAGATACCCCTACAGATAACATCCTCATATACTCTAATTTTTATGGAGGAGCTGGCGTAGGCCTGGGAGACATCAATAATGATGGTCTGCTCGATGTCTTTTTTGCCGGAAATCAGGTGGCAGACAAGCTCTATCTGAATAAAGGCGATATGCAATTTGAAGACATTACGGAAAGTGCCGGTATTCTCGATGATGGCGCCTGGTCCTCATCTGTCATATTCGGAGATGTGAATCAGGATGGATGGGAAGATATTTACGTTACCCGCGAACTCTACGATGATAAACCGGAACTTAGAAGAAATCTCCTTTACCTAAATCAGGGAAACAATAGCTTCAAAGAAGTGGGCGCTGCCTATGGAGTAGCAGATAGTCAAAGAACCCGAAACGCAACTTTCCTCGATTACGACAAAGATGGAGACCTCGATCTTTTCCTTTGCAATCAACCTCCCAACCCCGGAGATTACTCCAAATTTTACAAGACAGAACTCTTGCTTGAACAATACAGTGTCAGGCTCTATGAAAACACAGGCGGAAAATTTCAAGACGTTACGAAGAAAGCAGGTTTGAATAAAACCGGTTTCCCAAATAGCGTTTCAGCAACAGACTTTAACAATGATGGATGGATCGATCTCTATGTAGCCAATGACTTTTGGGCGGGAGATTGGTTGTTTCTGAATAAAGGCGACGGAAGCTTTGAAAATGTAATCGACGATGCTGTCAAGCACATTTCATTTAGCAGCATGGGGGTGGATGCCGCTGACATCAACAATGATGGCCTGACAGATATCATGGTCCTGGATATGGCCGCAGAAGATAATTATCGGTCCAAAGCCAATATGAGTGGTATGAATCCACAGGCTTTCTGGAAAGTTGTCAAGGATGGAGGGCATCATCAATATATGTTCAATACCCTTCAACTCAATCGCAATGGAAAAGGATTTAGCGATATCGCCCAACTGGCTGGAATTTCTAATACCGACTGGAGCTGGGCAAATCTGATTGCCGATTTCGATAATGATGGCTGGAAAGATATCTATGTAACCAATGGCTTGATGCGTGACATCCGAAATAATGATGCCGCCAAACTCTTCAAGAATCATGTAGAATCTTCTTTATACAAATACATCCAAAAAAATCAGGACCTGGAAGGAAAGTCCGTGTGGGATATCGTGGACATCAATGAAACCCTGGCCCTGGTACCTTCCGAAAAACTCTCCAATTATATCTACCAAAATCAGGGCAAGCTGACTTTCGCTAAAAAAATGCAAGCCTGGGGATTGGATCAGAAAAGCTTTTCCAATGGAGCAGCCTATGGAGATCTGGATAATGATGGAGATTTGGATTTGGTGGTGAGCAATGTGAACGATAAGGCTTTCGTCTATGAAAACCAGGCGACTTCGTCCACCAAAAATAATTATCTCCGCATTCGCCTCCATACCGATAAAGGTTTGAGTTTGGAAGGCAGCAAAATATGGATCAAAACTCAATCAGGTGAGCAACATACAGAGATCGCAGGCTCGAGGGGTATGTATTCCAGTAGTGAACGCATCGCGCATTTTGGATTGGGAACTAATATGGAAATCGAAGAACTCCATATCCTTTGGATGGATGGAACCGAAAGCCTGCTGGAAAATGTGAAACCCAATCAGGAACTAACTATTTCCTATAAGTCAGAGAAGCGATCGGCTCAGGAAAAAGCCAGAGATTCAGAACCCCTGCTTACCAACATCAGCGGAAAATACGGCCTCAATTTTGTTCATAGAGAAAATCCTTTTGACGATTATGAAATGCAAGTACTCCTTCCCCATAAGATGTCGGGCATGGGTCCTTGTATAGCTACCGGAGATATCAATAATGATGGTCTGGAAGATTTTTTTGTAGGAGGTGCTGCAGGTGTTCCCGGAAACCTCTATACCCAAATGGGAAATGGAAGTTTTCTCTCCCTTCCGCAGGATTTTCTCGCAGAAGATAGAATACACGAAGATCTGGGAGCCCTTTTTGTGGATGTAGATGGAGATGATGACCAGGACCTCTATGTAGTCAGTGGGGGAAATGAATTTCCATTGGATTCCAAATACTACCAGGACAGGCTCTACCTCAATAATGGAAAAGGCATCTTTACCAAAGCCTCAGATTTGCTTCCGAATATGAAGTTTAGTGGGTCAAAAGTTTATCCCGAGGATTTTGATAAAGATGGAGATATAGATCTTTTCGTAGGAGGAAGGCATATCCCCGGAGCCTATCCGGAAGCTGCGAGTAGTGTACTTCTTCGAAATGATGGAGGAAGATTTACGGATGTTACGGCTGAACTATTCCCGGATTTAAATGGGATCGGAATGCTAAATGATGCCAGTTGGGTGGATCATGATGGAGATGGCTGGAAAGATTTGATTTTGGTCGGTGAATGGATGCCTATCAGCATCTACAGCAATAAGGAGGGTCGTTTTGAAAAGTTCGAAGCAAAAGGTCTGGAGTTCAGTGAAGGATGGTGGTTCAGCATTGAAAGTGCCGATATCGACCAGGATGGAGATATGGATATGATTGTAGGAAATTTGGGTTTGAACTATAAGTATAAAGCTTCGGTTGAGGAACCTTTTGGGGTTTATTATTATGATTTTGATGAAAGTGGCACCAAAGATATCGTACTTTCCTATTATAATTTCGGCGTAGAATTTCCTTTGAGAGGAAGAGAATGTTCTTCCCAACAGGTTCCTGAGATCAAAGCCAAATTCGAGACCTATGATCTTTTTGCCGGTTCGGATCTGGTTCAGATTTATGGAGAGGATAATCTGGAAACCTCTCTTCATTATGAAGCCTATACTTTTGCCAGCCTGTATATAGAGAACAAAGGCAATGGACGTTTTGAAACCCATCAACTCCCCATAGAAGCTCAATTTTCTTCCGTCAACGATATCATCATAAAAGACATGAACCAGGACGAACATCTGGATGTATTGCTGGCAGGGAATTTATTTGACGCGGAAGTTGAAACCACTCGAAATGATGCCGGAATGGGAGTCCTGCTATTAGGAAACGGCAAAGGTGATTTTAGAAATGTGAGTCCTACAGAAAGTGGTATCTATTTGCCTTATGATGTTAAAAGTCTGGCAGAGATTCGAAGCAATAACAAAAGCCTCATCCTTGTTGGCTGTAATAACGGTCCTATGCAGACCTTGGAATTACAAACGATTACTCGTTGATCAGATTTTGCCGCTATATCCAAAAACTCTACTTCCCAGAGACCATCCTTTCATCAGCACCCATACAATTGCAGCCAACATAAATACCATGATGAGTTCGCCTATGGATATCCGTAGAATTTCATCCAATCTGTCCCAACCTCTCTGACTGTAAACCAGTACTATTCCTGCGACATAGAGCCCGGCAAAAAACCAGCGAATTCCCTTCTTCAATCCCAAACCATGCATCTGGGTAATGATAAAGAGTCCCAGAAATCCGAAGAGAAACATCGGCCAGGCCTGCCCATGAATATAGGCGACCATGGTACCATGAATCGTAACCGTTACTTCCTGCACAATCATCCAGTATTTGTTTACGTGGGTTTGGGTAAAGAAAAGACTGGATTGGATCATGAGCAGAAACATATAAAAGAACCCAATCAGGTGTTGCCACTCCCCTTCCATAGGATGGAACCAGAAGGTATAAATGATGCCCCAGGAAAAAACATAACCATGATATTTCCGCACTACCCTTCCCGTCTCTTTCAGGAAACCTACTTTCTTTCCAAAAAACAGACCCCTTCTCTGATTCTCCATCAAAAGCACAGCAACCAGCAAAATGATGACTGACCATTGCGAGCTAAATACAGAGACATCCTGTGCAAGTCCATCATACCATACATGCGTCTGGATGAGGTGCCAGAAAATAAAAACCGCATTGATTACCAAAGCCGCAACATTGACAGGATGCAAGCCTTTGCTATACTTCAGCTTACTTTTCTGTGCCTGATAAATCAATCCCCAAATCAGGACTTGATGCAGGGTATAACTCCCCCAGGCAGAAAAACGCGTAATAAAACTGGCTTCAGGTAATTTCCATTTATACCAGGCTGCCCCGGTATCAGGCAGAAGCTCGATGGCATCGAGCCGATAATCAAGGGCCCAAATCAAAACTGTAAACAGGGTACTGAATCCTATCCCGCCCCACATGGCCTGATTGGCACTAATATTTGAGAAGTATGAAGAAGTTTTGACTTTTTCTGCCGTAGAAAGGGACATAGCAAGCTGCTTTTCAGTTTAATGACCTATAATTTCTGAACTAATTTCAGATCATTAAGTTTCCGAAATTTCGGTTTTTATCTCAGAACCGTTTCTCCTTCAAACATCTTGCAAAGAAAACCCCTCTCCCTTCCTACTTTTTGGTCACGAATAAATCCAGTTAATCACATTTTCTGTTCACTGCTCACATAAATAGTACTAAGCAGAAAATTCTGTGGGAAATTGACGTAAATCAAAAGCATGAATTATTTCATGGATGAATATAGATCCCTGTCAGGATCTTATCCTGCTCAGTTTAGGAACTACTCCCCCTCATCCCAGCTGGAACATATTCGATTACACACTTTTTGTATTCGGGTTAAAACCAGGGCTTACAAAGACTAGACATCGAATCCTTAATAAAAATTTTAACGACCAAACTCATGAAATACCTAGGTGCACGATATTTCCTTATCCATTCCTTACTCCTAATTGGTTTTTGTTTAAACCTCAGGTCTCAGGAAATGTCCGGACTTTCAAATTCTCCAGTGGGTAAGATAGCTCAATCATTTTTTCAGGCATTTAATTCAGAGGATCGGGAAGAAATGCAAGCATTCATTGCTAATCGCAGGACAGCTTCGGCCCTGAAAAGAATTTCCCTGGAGAATCGGATGAAAATGTTTGATAGTCAAAAAAAAATGATTCAATCCTTTGATTCTCTGAGCCTTGTTTCGGATGATTCCCTCAAACTTTCTGTTTTGGCTTATTCTGATGCGATGGATTCATGGTTTAAAATAGGCTTTGAGTTAAACAATGACTCAGGACTTCTGGAAGGATTCTCTATGCGGCCTGGCAGGGCTCCAAAAGTTCAGCAAGGGAGTCGATATGGAACATGGAACACAGCTAAGCAATTACTCGAGAATATCGTAGCGACTGAATCTATTCCAGGGATATCTCTGGTGACGATATCAAAAGGCCGAATAGATCATAGTGCTGTAGCAGGAATAAGGGAAGTTGGTCAGACAAGTCCTATTGGCAAAAACGATAGGTTTCATATAGGCTCGATTACAAAATCAATGACCGCGACTTTGGTTGGAAAACTAATTGAGGATAAGCAACTGGATTTCCAAACCAAACTACATGAGATTTTCCCAGAGATGGATATGCTTCCGGCATATCGTCAAGTGAGTATAAGACAACTTTTGGATCATCAGGGAGGGATTCCCGCATACCTTATGACTTCTGAAGAGGAAGAATCAAAACTACTGGCCTTGCCGGGAAGTCCTGCGGAACAACGCTTGGCATTTGTAGACATGGTATTAAAGGAAAAAGCAAACGCCCAGGCCGGAACCTTCTCATACTCAAATGCAGGATATACCATCCTCGCTTCGATTTGCGAACAGATAAGTGCTGAGTCATGGGAGCAATTACTTGAAAAACATATATTTACTCCCTTGAAAATGAAAAATTCCGGAATCGGCTGGCCCAATACACATGATCCGAATCAGCCGACCGGCCATTTTGGTCCTGCGAAAACTGCCAAAGCTCAAGGAGCAGATTATTTCTTGGGAGCATACCTTGATCCTGCAGGAGATATCCACTGTTCTATGAAGGATCTCGCTAAATTCCTCCTTGTACATATGAAGGGAATGAATGGTGAAAACTCCCTCTTAAAGGCTGAAACCATCCAGGCATTACATTCATTTGAAGATGGGGAAATCTACGCAGGCGGGTGGATGATTCGAAAGACGAAAGAAGGCCAGCTGATATATGAACATTCCGGTAGTGCAGGAACCTTTATGGCTTATGCAGGATTTGATCCGGAAACCCAAAATGGATGGGTAATGGCTGCAAATGTTGGAGATCTGGCCCTAGATGAAATATTTAAAGAAATCATTGACTTGATTAGTAGCAGCAATTAATTAGTATATCGAAGCGACTGGTATTCTGGAAAAATGAAATCATTATTTTTAATCGAATGCTACTACAAAAACCTTTGACAAAAAATAACATACTTCTGCATCTGCTAGCCTGGCTGTTCTTTGCCTTGACCTTCTTCCTTTCCATAAGTGGAGTAGCGCAAGCTGAAGATAGTTTGAAGATTACCCTGGCTATTTTCCTCCCCTCAATCCCGGGGGTGTACCTTCATCTCTATGTATTCTCCTGGATGCTAAAGACTAAGAAATACCTCCTTTACCTCCTTATCTTGATGGGAGGTATCTTCTTTTTCGGCAAACTTATAGACCTTACTGCGGAAATGCTTTTCCCGGAAGATGAGCAGTTATTCCTTGCCAGCAAACTTGTCCTAGTTGTATTTATTCTGGTTTCAGCTGGATTAAACTATTTTTTTAACCGATTAGCACAGGGTAGCAGGATGATGGAACTTCAAATGAAGCAACATAAGGCAGAACTTGACTCTCTGAGATTGCAATTAAATCCACACTTCCTTTTCAACTCCCTTAATAACATTTATGGCTTGATGAATGAGGATGTGGACAGTGCGGGAGAATCTTTGCTAGCCCTTTCCGCATTACTCCGTTATATGAGTTATACTTCACAGAAAAATCAAATCAGCCTCGATGAGGAAATAAAATTTGTGGATGATTATGTCGCCATGGAACGCCTACGCCTGGGTGAAAAGTGTACTATTCGATTTAGGAAAAATGGAGATTTTGCAGATTGTTTCATCCCCCCATTTATTCTGATTCCCTTTGTTGAAAATGCGTTTAAGCATGGGTCATATGCGACCATTGAGGAAAGCTATATTGATATTGAAAGTTCCTTAGTAGAGAGTACTCTTTCCTTTACTGTTCAGAATAGCATCAAATCTGAGCAAAGTTCAAATGGAGGAGGTGTTGGCATTTCAAATGCCCGAAGAAGGCTGGATTTGCTGCTTCCCGGGAAACACAAACTGGATGTACAGAAAAAATCTGATTCATTTATGGTTAAACTTATAATGGAGTTATCATGCTGAATTGCTTAGTCGTTGATGACGAACCCATCGCAAGAAATTTGCTCGATAAGTACATCAGCAAAGCGCCTGGGATTCACCTGGCTGGAGCCATTGATAATGGCCTTGAAGTGATTCCATTCCTGGCGAAAGAGAATATTGATCTTATGTTTTTAGACATAAATATGCCTCAGTTCACGGGAATTGAATTGTTAAAAGCATTACGCAATCCCCCTCATGTCATTATCACAACAGCATATGCCGAATATGGAGCAGAAAGCTATGACTATGAAGTCATCGATTATTTACTAAAACCTTTTTCTTTTGAAAGATTTCTCCTGGCGATTCAGAAGGTTTTTGACCTAACACAAAGACATACCATCAAATATCCTGAAGTCATCCATTTGAAAGCGAACAATATCATTTATAAAGTTCCTATACCATCCATTCGTTTTATTGCAGCCTTTGGGAATTATATTAAAGTCCATACTACTGATAGAATGTTGGTGGTTAGGAAACCTCTTGCACAAATGGAAAAAGAGCTAAATAGACACATTGTACGTGTGCATAAATCCTATTTAGTAATGCCTGAGTATATTGAACGCCTTTACGCAAAAAAAATAGTATTGAAGGATAAAACAGAACTTCCGCTAGGAGCCACTTTTAAAAAAATGTTGGAGGATCGACTAAAATAAATCGCCTCCTTGAATGAATACTTCTGCTGCAATGGCAAAATAGGCTCTCCAATTAAATCACTTCCTCCTCTATTGGGAGACTTCTTTTTACAGGAAATACCGCAAAATATTCTAGCTCAATTAGCCGGCATATTCCAACTTCCCTTTATTCGTAAGACTCTTTATAAATAGGCTTTCATCTCAGAATACCTATACCTTATAACTATGCCTGCTACAAGCGATTCATATTTTATAGGCGAATGGCTAGTTGAACCAGAGCTCCTGCTAGTAACTAAGAATGGCTTCCAGAAAAAATTGGAACCCCAACTTATGAGGGTATTGGAAATACTCGTTACAGAAAAGGGGCAAGTCATAAGCAAGGATGAGCTAATGGAGAGAGCCTGGGAAGGAGTAATCGTAGGTGAGAATGTCTTGACGCGAGCGATTTCTTCCTTACGAAAAGCACTGGAAGATGATCCGCGCGATCCTGTATATATAGAGACCATTAGCAAAAGGGGATATCGCCTTAGGGCTGATGTCAAAGAGCTAGAAATAGCCCATCAACTCATACAGAATGATTCTGTCAAAAAACCGCTCTTGATCTCCCTCCTGGTTTTGTTCACTTTGGCGATTGGTGCTTTTGCTTCCCGAAAAGCCTTGAAAACTTCCAGTCCCAAAGCCTTTCTTCCTTCCGCCATCGCAAATTATTCCAATACAGAATACTGGCCCTCCATTTCTCCGGATGGAAAATTTGTTGCCTATTCCTGGAAAGGAAAAGAAGATGACAACTGGGATGTGTATGTAAAGCAAATCGGTAGCGGGGATTTAGCAAGAATTACACAGGATGCTTCAGCAGATCTTCGGCCTAAATGGTCACCCAATGGAAGCCACATCTATTTTGCGAGATATGAATCAGGTAAAAGCCAGCTATATAAACGTTCCTTGTTGGGAAAGGAAGAAGTTCGAGTAATAGAGGCTCCAGACCATAGCTTTGGTGATTTTGATATTTCACCAGATGAAAAATGGATTCTATATAATGACAGGAAAGTTCAGGATAGTCCTCTGGGAATAAAATTGATTTCATTGGAATCAGGAGAAGAGAAATGGCTCACAAATCCTGAGGGGAATTATAATGGAGATATTCATCCCAATTTTTCACCTGATGGCCAGAAAATCGCCTTCATCCGAGAGCGAAATTCAGTCAGTATGCAGCTGTGGGTTCTGAATCTGAAGACTGGGAGCTTAGATCAGATAACCAAAGTTCATCAATCTATCAATGGCTTCGACTGGTCAAAAGAAGGAACTTCCTTGATATATGGATCAGATCGTTCCGGTCTTTACAAACTTTGGGAAGTCGATTTAACAAGTGGAATTTCTCAGCTTCTTCCCTTATTGGACTACCAAACGGTTATGCCCCGGATTGCCGAAACAGGAAGGCTTATTTATGCAAAAATGGAAGACCAGGTAAATATTTGGTCTTATGATATGAAAGAAAAAGCCACCAGGATTTGGGAGGCAAGTAGTGGCCTTGATCTCAATCCTGTTTTTTCCCCTACTGGATTACAGGTTTGCTTTACCCAAAAATCAGAAAATCGATTTCAGATCTGGATAGCCCATGCGGATGGTTCTGATCCTATTGCCATAAGCAACTTCTCTGGACAGTATCTTAATAGCCCGCGTTGGTCCTCCGATGGAAAATTCATTGTCTTTCAGGGCTTCCAAGATGGGCAATCCGACATTTTTCAAATAAATGCCAAAGGAGGTCCTCTTCAGAATCTTACAAATTCAGATAATGATGAGCATACACCCTTCTATGGCAGCGATAATAGCATCTATTTCAGCTCTGAGGACGCTGGAACATGGAGTGTGTGGAAAATAGAGGCAAAGGGCACTTTAAAACAAAAAATTTTGGAAAATGAAGCCTATGCTCCTCAAGTCCATGCAGAGAAATCCCTGCTTTTTTATTGTAAAAAGGGAGCTATGGGTTTATGGAAATATGACCTGATAAATAAAATTGAAGAAAAAATCATAGAAGATTTTCATCCTATGCACTATGGGGCTTTTTCTCTGGGAGATTCCGGAATTTACTACTTCAATCCCAACAGTAAGCATATAGAATATCTGGACCTCCAGACTCTTCAATCCAGCTCGGTATTCAAACCAGAAAAAAGGATTCCGAGATTGGGCATTAGCCTGTCCATAAATCCTGCGGAAGATCAGCTTCTTTTTACGCAGATTGATCTGAATGATGCGGACATTATGCGCTCGGAATCCCCCTAAACTTATTCTTCCAATACCGCAGTTAAAATCAGGGGAAGGATTTGTTTAAAGGCTTGATTTTGCTGATGGATTGCTTCAGCCTGATCAACTCGCCAATTGTGGGTTAGGACAATGACGATTTCCATTTCGGGCAGGATCATAATAGCCTGTCCCCCGTATCCAGCCGCAAATATGATCTTCTTTCCCTTCATTTCTCCCATCCACCAACTCAATCCATAAGTATCCCCTCCATATTCTGCTTTCTCTTCTGGTAAATGTGATCGGGTCGCATGATCAATAAAAGCTTCTGATAAAATTTGCTTCCCTTTATACTTTCCTCCATGAGCATATAGATAGCCGATTTTAAGCATATCCCTGGGCTTCATTTCCAATCCAGCTCCCCCATTATAATAGCCTTCACTCAGGCTTTCCCATCTAACATGCTTTATTCCCATGGGCCTAAAAAGGTGCTTTTCCGCAAATTCCAGGGTACTCATCCCTGTTGCTTTTGTCAGGATTGCAGAAAGTAAATGAGAAGCGGCTGAATTATAATTCCACTCCTCTCCTGCTTTGGCATGCATGGGTTTTTGGAGAAGGTAATCGATATGCCTGCCTGAACTTACCCAGGCATTGTAGCCCGCTGCTCCTTCAGACCATTCAATCCCAGTCGTCATAGCCAATAGATGTCGAATCTTAATGGATTCTTTATTTCGGGCCCTTTCCCCAAAATAGGCTTCAATAGAAAGCTCCAGGCTCTCGATATATCCTTGATCAATTGCAATTCCAATCAAGCTAGCCATAATGCTCTTCGTTCCAGAGCGAAGATGATCGAGACTGTCTTTCGCATAATCATCGAAATACTCTTCAAATAAGATTTTTCCGTTTTGACTAATTATCAGACTTCTCAGATTCTCTGCGGCCATTGCCCTCTCATAGACTTTCTTCATTTGAGGGGAGTACTCCTTATTTGAAAGAGAAGGACTTTGACCACAAGCCTGACTAAGTATAAAGGATAAGAGAATCAGGTATATACTATGTTTCATTTCATGTTTTTTAGGTCGAAAGAATTGCTGAGCAATCGGATCATATGCGGAATGTGGGTGAAACGCGCCCTTTCTGCTAATGCACGTTCCTTCTTAAAGTGTGCCAAAGCATGATCATATTCTCCAGCTATTGTATAGGCATCCCCCAATCTCAGGAGAGAAGACATATGAGCAGGGTTCTTTTTTAGCGCCATTTCATAAAAAGGCAATGATTCTTTCCCCAATCCATCTACCATCAATATCCAGCCTATGTCTGCAAGATTATTCAACCAATTATCTGCTTTGTATCGTTTATCCTTCATCAATTCTTTCAACAACTTCATCCCGCTATCCAGCCCATTATTTTTTACTTCTTCATAAACAAGTCCTACTGCATGATCCCTGTCATCCAGTTTTCGAATGAAATTGTTTTTCAAGAATCCAAGGGTATAACTGCTGCACAGAAAAGTAAATTCTATATCAATTTGATCTCCTAACATAGGATTTGAAGCCCAGTCTCCACTTGTTCCTAATTGAAAATCCTTCCGATTGATTGCAAAATCCCCTTTAACGATCATTAAATCCATTCCATTCATGGCTCCTCTCATGAGGCTGGGTGTCTCTATTTGGAGACTTACTGTTTTGCTGATGTCTTTGATATTTAGGGTCCCTTTCAATTCAAAGCCTTTTTCAGTTGGAGTCACTTCTGTACCCTGAAACCAAATGCCTGGGAATTCGGCAGTATTAAGGAAATGTGCTCCCTGGAGTTCTACATCTCTTTTATCATGAGCTGTACTAAATCCCGCCGAACCTAAACGGATAGTAGCTGAACTTTTCATGACATCATTGGGGTCATAAAATATGGTCGCCTGATAAGCTTTCAATGCTCCACGGATTACCGGGAAACCGGCCATAGTAGTTTTAAACTGGATGAAGGAACCATCCTTATTGATCTGATAGCGATTGGCCATATTGATCTTTTGTGCCGAAATCTTTGCGCCCATACAAAGGAATAAGAGGCAGAAAAAAACCGTCGGGAAGTTCTGAGGGCAGGTCTTGTTTTTCATATGCTTATTAAAAATTAAACAAAGGCTTATCTGGCAAAGAATCTTTGAAATTCTTTGTTAGCCCTAATTATTGATTTTGGTTATTTCAGCTTTATTGAAATTCGAGCCGTTTTGAAAAG
This sequence comes from Bacteroidia bacterium, assembly GCA_033391075.1. NCBI lineage: Bacteria > Pseudomonadati > Bacteroidota > Bacteroidia > Bacteroidia bacterium. The sequence continues at coordinate 163,256 of JAWPMV010000003.1, read as the reverse complement.
AAGGGAAGCAGCTTTTTATAAAATCTTCCCTTTTCTCCCATCAGTTGATTTCTATGGTCTCCGGAATAAACCTCAAAAAAATGATCGATTCCTGCTTCATGGAGACTTTTTGAAAAGGTCTGACTATTGAGTAGGATAAATGAAAATTCATCCTGATCCCCCACATCAAATCCGATCCCCTTGAGTAGGTCAAAGTTTTCCCGATAACTTTCAATCATCCGGATCGGTGATTTTTCCAACCACTTATTATAGGCTGGGTAATTAGGGGAAAGTTTACCATCTATTTCTTTAAATGGCATATCAACATAGAATGGAGGGCGTTCTATATTAGGGGAGAATGCCTGCGCTACCGTCACAGCTCCCATAGCCAGGAAATCATTAGTTTGTCTCAATTCATCAAAAGATTTGGCTCGGAGTACTTTCCGATAAAACTCCTGGTCTGAAGCTAAATCAGCCGTAAATTCTATAATCGCAGGACTCAATCCATAGACAAGGCTGTATATATCCGGATGTCTAATGGCCAATGAAAGGGCTCCGTATCCTCCCATAGAGTGGCCGGCAATGCCCCTGCTCTCTTTTTTTGCCAGGGTCCGGAAGTTCTCATCTACATAAGCCACCAGTTCTTCGGTTGTAAAATCTTCCCAATTGCCTGTAACTGGAGAATTGGTATAAAAACTTCCAAACCAATGCGTGTTTTGATCTGGCATAACAATAATCATTTCCCCAAACACTCCTTCTTTAATGCCATAATCCATTACTTCTTTGATATCTGTGAATTTTTCTCCTCCCAGGCCTGGGAGAAACCAGTCTTTATTCGTCCCTCCGATTCCATGTAGTAAAAAGATGACAGGATAGCGCTTGCTATTGTCTGTTTCATAAGAAGGAGGGAGATAAATGCTGATATTTCTGTCAGCAGATTCATTGCTAAGGCTTTGTTCCAAATGATGGCTATGAATACTCCTTTGAATTAGCTTCCCCTGATCCTGCGCGAATAAGGTTTGCAGAAAACAACTAAGGAAGACCAGCAATGCGAATAGTTTATTATTTTTCATTTGCAGATATTCTTTTGGAGGAAAGATTCAATTTGAATTTCACACGCATAAATTGCTACATGGAATTGTGAAATTTTTCTGAAGAAATTCCTCCAGCCTTAACTAGCCAGATATAAATCCGATCCCTTCAGCATAATTATTGCTATTTTTAAATCAACAAAAGGTGGATTTTGTCTCATCTGCTGGATTGCAAATGAAATACCTCAAGCATCTCATATTGATCCTTCTGGCCGGCCTTATGGTCTTTTCCTCTTTGGAGGGGCTCGACTGGATGAATAATCTTGAGGAAACGGAACTGACCGAGGTCAAGGATGGAAAGGAGTTTAATGAGGAATCCGAGGATAAAAAAGAGAAGGAGTCTGACTTCCCTTTAGGTTTCCTTTCTGCTTCCAGTCAATCATTCCTCCAGAATCTTCTCCTAAAAGTATCTTTTCAGGTCAGTAAAAACCGTAGTTACACCTGCAACAGCCTCCCCTTTTACAAATTGTATCAGTCCTACCTACATTATCACTAGAATTGTTGGAATTCTTTCTTTCTATGCGACCTCCCAGGGAGGTAGGCAGCCTTTATTTATATAAGAATTTCAAGCATTATCTCATGTCTGATAACACAAAAAAAAACTCCTTCTTCAGGAAAAGAAGTAAGCCTACAGCAACTTCTTCTGAAGCTGAAAATAAAGCCTTTATCCCAAAAACAGATCCTACGGGATTTGAAACCTTTGCGATGAACTACGCGAATCAAATCTGCCAGAACTTCGGGATCAAGTCTCGATCGAAATAAGATGGATACATGTGAATAAACCAGCCATCTAGCAGCCGCTTATGGACTATAGATGTTTTGCTAAATGATCATGAAAAATTATATCATCCTCCGTAACATGGAGAAAAGCGATCTCATCAAGGGAATTTATGACCTTGAGGACCTGGCCGTTTGTCATGACGATGGAGAGTTAAAAACTTTCACTTCGAGCAAACAATGTCGGGAATATATGGATCAGGAAGCCATAAAAGGCTCCATTGTCAAAATGAATCTGAAGCGATCTGAAAATTTGATTTGATACATAAAAAAGGGACAGAAAAATTCTGTCCCTTTTGCTTTTGAAAATGCAGGAGACGATTACACTCGCTCCTGCATAGGTCACATAATACTTAGTTCTTCTTTAAGTTGCTTTTGTTTTTAATAGCTTCAGAACTCATGGGTTTTGTCGTCAGGGTTTTCTTTTCCTCAGCCAGCTTTTCCACATTAAAGGAACCGGTTACCTTCATGCGGTAATCAAACTTGTTTGAGGCCAGACCTTTGGCGACAATGTGAATGGTCAGATACTTCTCATTTTTCATTCCTTTGAATTCAATGATCCGTTTTTGGCCCTCGGTATCCTTGCCTTTGTCAATGGACTTGCGTTTGCTGGTTTTGTAATTACCATCTACATCGTATTTGCAAACGGCGATATCAGCTCCATTTTTCCCACCCGTCTTGGTGATTTCTACCGTAACATTGTCAAAACTGCTGTTGGCCACATAAAAAGTTCTTTCCAGGTACAGCTTACCTTCCCAATTTCTGAAAGGAACTGTGAGGTTGACCGCTCCAGGACTTCCTTTATCTCCCACCACTTCTCCAATTGCTTTATAGGCATCGATTTGAGCTTTCTCGATCTTTTCACTGATTTCATCCAGATCGTCTACGGGAATAATCGTCCCTGCAATTAATTCTGCAGCTTCAGTTCGCAATTCAATTACAGTAGGAACAAGGCCATTGAAGACATCCGCTATTCTTGAGAATAGACTGGTACAAGATTGAGCCTGAGAGGCATTAAAAGTAAGTACTCCAAAAAGAAGGAGGAGGATACTACTACGAAATGTTTTCATAAGATTAAGTTTTGTGATTGATTATTGTTAAATCAAAGCTCAGGCTTTCCATTGCCATCCCCATCACCCCATCGGATGATTTTTCAGGGACTACATCCATGATCTGATCTCATTCATCGAATTTTTCTCAGAAAGCCAGCAAATCAGATATATTGAAGAAAATTCTTCCTATGAGATTTTCCGATCTGTGCTTTTTTTTCTGTATCAGTCTCCTCTTTTTCAGTTGTAAGCAGGTATCTGAACACAGTCATTTTTTCTTGCATTTGGCTGATTGGGGAAGAGAGGCAGCATTGAGTCAGGTAGAAAGTGTCTGCTTTGATTCGGCAAGTGATCTTTACTATGTATCAAATGGGAAGTCTTATCAGAAAGGCGTCGAAGGCTATATCTCTCGTTTTTCTGCAAAAGGTGAACTGCTGGAAGCAAAATGGATAGACTCTTTGCATCGTCCTACCGGAATGGCAGTAAAGCAGGATATCTTATATATAGCAGATGTAAATCGTTTACTGGCTATTGATACAAAGGCAGGGAAAATCATTCAAAGCTATCCCTCCCCTATTTCTGATCTGGGATTAAATGATGTTGCAATCAGCGCCGAGGGTGAGGTATTTGTCAGTGCATCATTTGTGCACGCAATCATGAAATTGGAAGGAGACAGCCTAACTGTATGGATGCAGGATGAAAAAAGCCTCGAGTATGCGAATGGATTATGTATAACAGGAAACAAGCTCTGGGTAGCAGGGATGAAGCTTACTCAACTCATGCTTGACAGTCAAAAGATGAAAGAGATTAAGCTCCCTGATGGCATCCAGGATTTTGATGGTGTTTTTGTGGGGCCCAAAGAAGAACTTTTGCTTAGTACTGTCGAAAACAGTTCTCTCTGGTATATAGATGAATCGGGGGAAAGCGAAAAATTGATAGCAGGAAAGGGATATTATCTGGGAGATTTCCATTATGATGGAAATAAAAACCTGTTGATTCCCCGGGGATCACATGAAAAAACAGAATACTTTATTTCTGCATTCCAGTTTTTACCCTAGAATATAATTGGCGCCAACCTAAAGGAAGTCAGCCCGACTGAGATTTATTTTGACAATTTGACCCCGGGATTCATGATCTTTCAGGTATTTCTGTGCCATATTTTTTGTTGGGAAATGTTTCATTTCACCTGCCTCATCACATAGGACTACATCGTCGAGGTCCATGATCCCTTTTAGGAGGACGTCTTCACTGACTTTCTGGATAATGATAAACTTACTCATGCTGTTTTTTTTTCTGAAAGGCTGCATAATCATATATAAGGCAAAACTCAGGTAAAAAAAGTTGCCCGACTTTCAGAAAAATTTACTATTCATTCAAAAAAGCCATAAAGGGGAATGGAGCCTCCTTATTTTTGTCTAAATGTTATAAGCCAGGCAACTTTTCCCCTCGCATCCGTGCCTTAAAGGAAATCCCCGGATTGCATTCTGCTGTATGCAAGAAAAACAACTGCTGAAAGCCTGTTTAGAAGGAAATGACATTGCTCTCAGAAAGCTTTATGAAAACCATAAGGTCAGACTTTTTATGATCTGTCTTCGCTACAGCAGGGACCGTGCAGAAGCAGAAGACATCTTGCAAGAAGGATTCATAAAGATTTTTAAAGACCTCAAACAATACGCCGGGAAAGGCAGTCTGGCTGGATGGATGCGAAAAGTAATGGTCCATACAGCCCTCAATCAACTAAGAAAAAGGAAAGGGAAATACACCTTCATCGAAGAAGAAGATCAGGGAGCATTCCCTCCCTCAGAAGATTTAACTTTTTCCAGATTATCCGCCAAAGAAATAACGGCTATGATCCAGCAGCTCCCCGATGGATATCGAACAGTTTTTAATCTCTATGCCATCGAGGGATATTCTCACAAGGAAGTCGCAGAGATGCTGGGGATCAGCGAAAGCACCTCGAAGACCCAACTATTTAAAGCGAAACGGATATTAAAAAAGAAGTTGGAATCTTTCATTTTGAATTGATAGAATGGAATCACAAGAACATAACGAAAACCTGGAGAATTATTTCCGAAAGAGGCTCGAAGAAGCGACTCAATCGGGATTAGCTGAGGATTGGAATAATCCTTCTCCAGAAGTTTGGACCCATATTCAGGAGGAATTTAAGCCTAGAAACTCGAAAAGGATTGTCTTTTACCAAAGAGCTGCCATCCTTCTTCTCCTCTTACTTTTATCCCTGACTTTCTACCAAAACCATCAACAGGAACAGAAAATAGGTGAGTTAAGTGAACGATTGGAAAGTTATGAAGAAAGTCTCCATGAGATAAAGTCAGAATTATCCGCTACACCGGATTTGGCGGCAGAAAAGGGTCCTTCAGAAGGGAAAGTAGCTTCTATTTTGGAGAAGAAAAGTTTTCGGGATCCTAAATCTGTGGAGAAAGCAGCAAGAAGTGATCGCAAAGAAAGCATTTCAGCAGCCAGGGACTTAGTTTCAAATAATCTTCCTCCGAATGAAGGCCTACCCACTCCTGATTTTGTTTTTGAACCGAGTAAAATTTCTATCACTCATTATACATCTGATGGCCTCAGGCCTCATCCCATTTACCTATCTCAACTTCCTTTGAATTTTCCTTCTCTCCTTTTTGAGGGAGAAGAATCTACAATTACTCGAAAGCAATCCTTCAAAGGAAAACGCAATTACGTCCGATTGCTTGCTGGACCTACTCTGTCAAGCTCAGACATGATTGTTCTTAATCCTGATAGAAATCAATTGAATTTTTCCTATGTCACAGCTGTACAAATTGGGAGGCAGTTAAATAAAAAGCTGAGCCTCGAACTGGGGGTTCAATATTTCAAACTCAATATAGAAAGTCGATCCTTTCACCTGGTTAATTTCAATAGAAATCAGGAAACCCTTACTGCTGATGGCCTTTATGAAAGTAGCTTCTCCTTTGAGTTGCCGGGACTGGAAAGCATGGAAAGTACGGAATTGGTAGTGAGTCGCGCGCAGGATGAAAGTATAGCAGATGATACTGCTCTCCCCATCGAAATTCTGACAGAGAACAGTAAGTCTTATCTTCAGATTCCGCTAGTACTTCAATATTCCATTGACATTAACAAATTCAGAATAGGACTGAGAGGGGGAATTCTCAATAGTTTTCGCCTTGATAATAAAACAGATATATCCGCCCTTTCTTTGGAAATCGAGGACTTTAATAGCCTGGACATAAAGCATCGCAGAGGTCCACGAGACAGAAGAAGAGACCAGATTTCTTACAGGCCCGCCATGACTGCAGGCTTGGGCATCGAGTATAACTTCAATGATAGAGTTGGCCTGGTCGTTCAACCCACCTATGAGCGGGATTTCGACAAAAGCAAAGTAAGGAGGAATAAGAAGATTTATTCCCAAAGCTTAAGCATAAACAGCGGTCTGGTATTTACATTTTAGTCAGGGCTTAAGGGTCTCTTCCCATTTTTTTCGGACAATTCCCTCTTCATACCCCATCCATTTTGCTACAACTCTGCCTTCCGGATTGATGAGGTAGAATTGCGGAATTCCACTGACACCATAGGAGGCCGGGATAATTCCATTTTCTCCTTCCCCATCCCACAAGTGCAGCAGTTTGGCATGTCCTTCCTTTGCATGCAATCGCTCCAGGCTTTGTTTCCAAAGAGATTCGCGGCTATCCAGTGAAAAGGAAATAATCTTCAGGCTTTCCTGCTCTTCTTCCTGCAATTTCGATAGCTCAGGAGCTGCAGCATAACAAGGCCCGCAAAAAGATGAGCCAAATTCTATGAGAAGAAATCGGTCATTGAGATCAGAAAAGGTATAGGTCTTTCCGGCTTCATCAAATACTTCAAAATCGATCAAATCATCCCCTATTTCCGGAACCTTCATTTTGCTTGCCTGAATATGACTGGCAATCCGTTTGGCAAAATCAAGCCCTTTCTTTTCTTCGGGAATTTTTTGGTACAATTCCTCCATTTTTTCAGCTGAAATTTTATCCTTCAAAAAATAGAGAGATGTGAGCGCAGGTGCGACATCCAGGTTCTCTTCTATGACTTTTAGTTGCTCTTCCTGATTATCCTTTAGCTTTCTTAGTCGGAGATAGACATCATTTACCTTACTCCCTTTAACCACAGCTTCAGAAAAATTCTCTTTATCTCCGGAAATACTCATGTTTTTATTTTCCCCATAGAAACGGAGGTTGGGATTGAACCCTTTTCCTGTCAGAAAAACTGAAGACGGACTTTCCTCCAGTAAATAAGAAATTCTAAAAGTTCCATTTTTGATTTTTGCAGAGTCCCGGACGCTTCCAACTCCTCCGATTGAGGTCCAAAGATAGAGATATGTCCCTTCTTCAAATCCCGTTAAAGTTGCGTCAATTCTGAGGCTGTCGTTTTGGGAAAAAATAGTTGATGCCCATAGAATGAGCATGAGAAAAGTGCTGAGTGTTTTCATAACGGATGGGTTAAATGTTTTATATAAGATAAGAAATATAGATCGCCAGCTCAATAACAAATTAATTCTCTATCCAGCTTATCGCATCCTCAATAATATTTTGGGGACTTGCTTCCTGATCTGGAGGAACAGAATCACCAAAGGTATTTCGATCCCTGTCTGCCATGAATGAAGTAGTGAGGAAAAGGGTCGAATTATCGCTCAGGCTGTAACTATTGTTGGAGGTGGACAATCCGCATGTTTCGGTTCCAAAACTTCGTGTATTCTCTCTGCCGATAAAGGCAATCGCTATGGCTTCGCCCGAACTAGCCAGCTGCTTGTCCTGCAATACCGCAACTTTGGGATCAGGATTGATCAATTGATAGGGATTGTTTATCTGGGTATTGGTGAAGAGATTGATGAAAGCTTTGCCATTGTCATATCCCCAGGCTGTGACATTGTTGTTGGGATCGATGAAATGTCCGGCTACCCCTTGGCCGAGAATCGGCCCTACGCCTGCTAGCATCGGCCACATATTTCCCCCGCCATTTCCTCTCAGATCCACAATCCAGCCTTTGATATTAGAAGAATCCTGATCTCTGATACTATTTTGAATGGCCTCAGCAAAGGAAATCGCTCGAGAATCATTTGAAGCTCCACTGAAAGAGCGAATGCGCACGTAGCCAATATCATCAGGCAAAGGAGGTTCTCTCACAATCGGTGCCTGACAAATCAGTCCATTTTCTCCACTAATAAAGCTTCCAAAAGGAGTTCGAAAAAAACTATGTTTATCATCAATCCGCGTCAGTGCCCGGCGAATCCCTTCATAGGTATCGGAAGTATTCTGGGCTGCCCCCACTAGTTCTGTCACTTCTGTTCGTAAAGCCGGCCAATCAATCTCCTTCCGCTTGAGGGAATTTTGCTCCATGATATCAAGTACCTCTGTTAGAAAGCGCTCTGCTTCTTCTGAAATAACGGGCACTTCTTCTTCACAGGAAAGTAAAAAGGGGATGAGGAGAAAGAGAAAGAGGTATTTTTTCATCGTAGCCATATTAAAAGACAGTTTTTGAAGTCTTTTGATAGTGCCTGATTTCCGAGAAATGTATGATTCTGTAGTATAAAATCTCTTTCTCCTCAGAATGTTTCAGAAATGTTTATCTATCGCTATTTTCAAAAATTTGTCCTCCCTTTATGATGGTTTTCTTTGATAAAAAGTTCATCGGATCTGAAAATGGGTCCTTTTCAAATATCAGCAAGTCTGCTTTCTTCCCTGCTTCAATACTTCCGTATTGATCTGTTAATTGCATACTTTCATAGCCATTGTAGCAGGCGATTTGTAGAATATCCTCGGTGCTAAAGCCAGCGCCTTTCATCAGAATCAATTCCGAAAGCAAAGCTTTTCCTCCATATCGGCAATCCGTCCCGATTCTGATTTTTACCCCTTTGTCATGGGCCATTTTCAGGTAGTACATCAGGCTTTCAAAAGCTGGCTCTATTTGGCTTTTTAGTTTACTCGAAAAAGCTGGTAAATGAGGCTCATCTCTTTTAGGAAAATGTTCGAAGGATGAGAAAAAAGAGGTCTTGCCCGCCGTGGCTGCCAGTATGTGAATAGTCGTACTGATACTGGCTCCTTCTTCGGCCATTCGATCCAGAAGTTCGACCATCTTTGCATGACTTTCAGGATTGTCTTTTACATAGCCAAAGAAAAATGACATAGCTGCGGCAAATTCATCCGTGCTCTGAATTCTCGGTATATCATATTTTTCATTGACCACTTTCCATGCATTATCATCTTTAAGTGCGCTTACAGCCAGGGTGAAAAAATGCTCGAAATTCTTTACCCCCAGATCCATGGCATTTTGAATCGTCACAATGTTATTGTCAATATGGCCGAAGGGGATCAATCCTTCTTTATGGGCTTCCTTTACGATCGCTTTCATATCCCTTTTCTGCAATCGCCAATACAATTTGATATGCCTTAGTCCCATTTCTGCATACTTCCTTACTTTCTCCCTTCCTGAATCCGGGCCCATGACCTCTGTATGATTCATATACGTTTGTCTGCTTTCATCAGAAATCATGGCTCCTCCTGCAATAAATAGATTGGGATGAGTGGGGCTCGGATTTTTCTGCCAGTTCAGACTGGTACTCATCCAGGATTCGGGTTGGCCCATACCCGTGATGGTCGTCGTACCATAGGCCAGGTAATTATCCCTGAGTTTATTGCGGTAGGGAATGAGAGAGTCTTTCACGATGGGCCATGCTGTGAACTCATTCTGGTTTTCGAAGATCAGATTCAGATGGGCATGAGTATCAATAAATCCAGGAACTACCAATCTTCCTTTTCCGTCAATTGTTTGCTTCGCATTTACTTTTGCTGAAACATCTACAATGGCTGTGATCTCATCCCCATTGATAAGAATGGTTTTTCCTTTTTGGATCTCTTTAGTCTGGGTGTCGAAAACATTTACTCCAACGATCGCCAGATCATGCTTTTTGGGTAAATCCTCAGTTCCCATTATACAGAAAAAATAAAGGAGGAGGGCTGTACAAATTTTTGTGAGGCTCATGTGCTCGTATGCTAATTGATTAAAAAAGATTATCTCTAAATTGGAAAGTTTAGCAATAGAGATGAGCATATTTAGACGAATAGCTAAAATCTGACGATAGATAAAGGGCCAGCTACTACCAATTCAATTCGTCTGCTCAATCACGAGATACTTCGCCAAAGTGTGTCCCTGACTCTCCCAATTGCCCGTAAAGTCCTTCGGTATGATAAATAGGTCGCCAGCGTAGAATTTATGTTCTTCGCCGGAAGCGTCCTTTACTATTAGGTGACCCGAAAGCAAGGAAATGAGTTGCTCCTTTGCCGGGACAGTAATCTGTACTATCCTCGGTTTCTCTGTCAGAACGGAAATGCGGAGTTCGTCGCCCACAAATAGCTCTTCCTTATAGGTATCCTTTCCTTTCCAGTCTATATGGATGCCTGACAAGAGATCTTTGTCAAAAAGTTTAGGTAATTGTCCCTTTGAGCGCTTTACTTCCGGAGCGCGCTGAGTCGTAATCACAGAAAGTTCGTAATGAATATTGTCTGCGGCCATGACTTCCCATTCTCCGGTAAAGCCTTTTGGAATGGCAAAATGTTCTTCACTTTGAAAATAGAGGTCTTCTCCCCCATCCGCCTTTGCCCGGGACTTGCCATGATAGATGTAGACATACTCATCAATCGAGAAATTGTCCATCCGAGTGGTCCAGGATTGGCTGGAGACTATGTACACACTGATCTCTTCACCCCGATACAAATTTCTTTGAAAAAATTTCCGATCGGGTTCCTGTTTAAGTTTTATCGGTTTTAATCCTAAACCTGAGAGACCCGCCTTGTCAATTTTCAGGGGCCGAATAAGGCTTGCCTCTTTTTCCTGTGCATAGCTAGCTAGAGAGAAAAAGGAGAAAATAAGTAGGAGGAAGAGCACTTTCTGTTTCATCATCATTGTTTTTGTACAATGATAAGGCGATGTCAATCTCCCAGCGGTCTTATATTATAAAATACGCCTACGGAATTATCATTTTGAACTGTGCTGGAGCAATTGTCGACTTTTGAAACTGGCAGGAGTTTCTCCACTCAGTTTTTTGAAAATGCTGTAGAAAGAGGATTTTGAATTAAAGCCTACTTCATAGGCGATGGCTTCGATGCTCAAATTCTCTTCCTGCAAAAGCAAAGCTTTCGCATACTCAATCCGATACTCATTGATAAACAGGGAATAACTCTTACCCAGGTTGTCATTGAGGAGTTGAGATAATTGATGACGAGGAATATGGAGCTGCTTAGCAAGGCCTTCTAAGGTAAGTTTAGGCTGGAGAAATAATTGTCCGGCTTCTACTTTCTGTTGGAGTTTTTCAATCAATTCATCTGCCTTTTCATCCTCAATCTTTTTCCCATTATATCTTTTACTTGCTTTGGGGAGCTGATGTAAATGAGTATAGTACCAAATGATCGAAATGTAGAAAATAAAAGAGAAAAGCACAGGTCCCAGGATATAGGTAGTGAATAAGGAAATAGCAAAGCCCAAACAGCTGGCACAAAGCGCAACATAAAGCAATAAATTCCCTTTTTCTTCAAGTGAGAGTTTCTGTCCCTGAAAGAACTTTCGCACACTTTCCCTCAATAAAAAGCCGCCTCCAATCAGATACAGCGTCAATACTATGTGCAGGCTAAAACGAATCGTAAAATCCCACATCAGCGGATATAGATCGAAGGGATAGAGGATTCCTCCTAGTAAGACGATCAAGCCAGCAATCCCTATATGAGCCATGGAAGACTGTAGAGTAGCTTTGCCCTTCTGTCGAAGATATTCTACCAAAAAGACCCCCATAAGTACATGGGCAGAAAGCCCAAGCTGTATCAAGCTTCTGCTGATTTCATGTTCAAAAAAATAGATGCAGGAAACACCAACCCTAATTCCCATACAGAGGAAGATACAAGACAGAATAAAAGAGGAGGAAGCAGCTTTAACATTCCTGAATAAGACATAAGCAGCCAGTAAAAAGACATTAAATACACCGAGTGCGCTGAAGAAGAAAAGAATTTCTCGAGAAAGCATAGGAGTGTAGCGTTAATTTTTAGGTACCACCTTGATTTACGCCTATGCCTCCGAGAATGTTAAGAATTAATTGCCTTCCAATTCTTCTGCCAATGAATTCCAGCTTTTGACTAAGATTTCATTTCTGGCTCTCTTTTCTGCATCAAGTTGACGGATATCTCTTTGTATCGGGCGAAAGAGGTCCAGAATTACCCATATTGTCAAAAGCAGAAGGGAAAGGAGTAGGAGATTTTTCATACAACTGATCCTTTAAAGGAGCAGTTTATCTACGAGAACAATGCTAAGATTGGATTTTTCGATTATTTCTTTTTGCGTTTGGATTCATAGGGTTTTTGCTCATCCAGATCAATCGCCTCAAAAAAGATCACTTTCAGAGATTCGATTAGCTGAGCGTCCAATTCTTTTATGATTATGCTCCTCAATTGTTTTCGTCCTTTGCTTTCGAGAATTCCCTGTTCATTTGACAATTCATTTCCCCTAAAAAAAGCCAGTTCAAAAGCATTGTCTTTGATGGCTTTGAAGTAGCAAATCCAGCTCTTGCGATAATAGGCAGGATTGCCAAAACTGACCTTAGAAGTCAGCCCAAATTCCTCGCACAACATCTGATGGAAAAATTCCATGAGTTTCTGCACCTTTTCCGGCTGTGAATAAATGATATCTTCTGCTTTATTCATTTTGGGTGATTGGTTTATGCAAACAAAAGGTCATTTCGAGGCTTGGTCGCGGGAAGGCATGAGTGCCGAGAAAACCTGCTTTTAGAGGGAAGCAATACAAGGTCTCTCCGCTCGCAAGCCAGCACTCGAGCCAAACGTCGAGATGACCTTACTATGTTTTCCCTTAAAGTTTTACTCTCCCCTAAATATAAAGCCTAAATGGATGAGATAACTTCTTTCCTCAAAATTTACGAGATTTGCTTAAACTCAGGAAAAATATGAAAGAGACGAGCTGGAAAAACTATGGATTGGAATTTCTGTCAATTTTCATCGCGGTGATTTCTGCCTTTGCCTTAACCAACTGGCAGGAGAATCAAAGAGAAAGAGAAGCCGAATTAAAAATTTTGACTGAAATCCAGCACGGACTCGAAAAGGACATCGAGGATGTTTTACTCAATATAAAAGGACATGAGGCAGGTTTAAAGGCCTGCTCCTATTGGGCCCGGCTCGTCAATGGTCAGGAAACTTCTACTGATACCTTGCGGGAGTATTACCTTGACTTGACACGGGATTTTATCTCCATTCAAAATGTAAGCGGTTATGAGACCCTTAAATCCCGGGGATTGGAATTGATAGAAGACGACTCCCTGAGATTTGACATCATATCCTTGTACGAATACGATTATGAAATCCTGCTAAAGTTTGAGGAGGAGTATCAGGAAATGCAGTTTCAACGCTCTTATTACCACGAGCTCAATGATATCATAGCCCCAAATCTGCTTTTTGATGAAAGAGGAGATATCGCGGATATAGAACTCCCCCTTAAGATCAGTTCCAAAGAGAAAAAATTATTCCTCAGCTACCTCTGGAAGATCAATATCAACCGTAATTTCATTCTCAGATATTACAAGGCTCTGAAAGGAAAGTTGGAAAAATTACAGACTAAAATAGACAGTCATTTGGCAAGTTAAGCTTGCGAGCATCCAGCTTTCCTTGTAACCTTTTCAACTTCTATTTCTCTATTAGGTGTATGTCAAATCGCTGACAGCTGCTCAATCTTCGTTAGGGTTTTTCCCTGGAAGATGTTAGTATCATTAAATCTCAAAAGCAACTATCCTATAGCCCGTAGCTCTACCTCCGTATTCATTAGATTAAATTTTTCGGTATGAAATCCCTATTCGGAGGTAACAGATCCCCTTACTTTATTGCTATCTTATTTTTTCTTTTTGCTTGTCAGCCAGATGGAGTTGAGCCCAACAATATCATTGCTGAAGAGACCTATCAGGGAGTTGATCAAAGACTCTGGTCCTATTTTGCGGATTTTGAAGAAGAAGGTCGGAATCGGGGATATGATATTGACATCCGCGCACGTTTCATTACCGGTGAAATCAAAGAGATCGAACAGGAACACGTAGCTGGCCAATGCCAGTTTAATTTCCGTGCCCCTAATCATATCATCATAGACCAAGAATTCTGGGATGAGGTCCCGCAGACCTCCTTCCGGGAAATGATCATATTTCATGAACTGGGCCACTGCTATCTGGGACAGGATCATAGAGAAGGGGTCCTTGATAGAAATATATGTGCCAGCATTATGCGCAGTGGAAATGAGCCCTGTTTCGACAATTACACCTCAGCTACACGAGAATACTACCTGGACGAATTATTTAATTTCGATGCCTCAGGTAACTGATATAGCCTACGGCACTCGATTAGCAACTATCTCAATACTTCTAAAGTAGCGATTCCGGATACAGGTACGTTTAGTGCCTGTATCCCTCTTTGAGCTCGGATGACTTCTTCCAGCACAGAACTTTAGGCTGCTGCCACATCCTGTGCATAAAATAGATTTAGAGTAAAAATTAGTACGATAGGAACCTTTAAATGATCCGAAATCTGGCCAAAAAACGGGCTGGCCGAAAGATCTCCTCAGGTTTGAGGATTAAGTAGTTTCATCGTACTTTTAATTTGATTTTATTAATTAAGTTTATTGCAGCCTGCGCAGATTTTCTCGGAGGCTGTTTTCGTTTTTTTACTTTAGCAGCACAGCGTTTTTGTCATGTGCTTTTTTGCATTTAGGTTTACGGATAGATTATGATTAGAGTGATTTCCGTCTGATTATGGGACTACTCAGGGAAATCTAACCAGCTTCTACTGACTGGGCGAAATGGAGCAGGATACCTGTGGGGTCCCAAACATGGCAAACAAGATCACCATGGGGCTGTTTGACTGGGGCATTTATTCTCGCTTTACCAAAATCTCCTTCCTCTATGAGCTTGCGGGCATGCTCATACCAAGCTTGAACATTTTCTACATTAATGTAAAACATAAAATTATTTGCCCAGCCTTTGTGATAGTATTTTTGAAGGAAAAAGCGAACCCCTCCTAATTCCATTTCCGCATAATTTCCATCCGACCAATTGCATGTCCATCCCAATGCCTTATAGAAAGAGACAGAAAGTTCAAAATCCTTAGTAGGAGCAAAGACTTTTACGTCAGTAACGCTCAATTGGCCTGTCATGGTTTACATAATTAAATTTAGCTACAACAAGAAGCTCCTTCCTTTCCCCCAGCTTCTTGAATGGGGGGACAGTCAACACTCCCATAAGAACAATAGACGCAGCAATCGCCTTTTTGGGGTTTCAGAAGCTTTTGACAATTTTCACACTCATAGAAAAATTGACAGGCATTGGTAGGCATGGTTTCTTCCTTTTCATGCTCACAATGGGGGCAAGTAATTATTGAATTTAACTTGATTTCAATTGAAGGGCTTGATGCATCCATATACTTACTCTTTTTTTGTATTTGAAACTTTAGATGCTGTGATTTTATAGCCAGTAGTTTTTACAGCCTCCATGATTTTCTCTGGATTAGTCTTCGCAGGATCAAATTCTATTTCAGCTTTCCCTTTGGCATAGGATGCCTTAGCTTTTTGAATTCCCTCGAGCTTTTTGGCTGCTTGCTCTACGTGGGACTCACATCCGGTGCAAGTCATTCCTTTTATATCTAATACCAGTTTTTGGGTAGGTTTTTCCTGAAAAGTTGCTGTTGTGGTAAGCTCTTTCTGAGGATAAAAAGCATGAGAGTAATATGGAAAAGCCAACATCAATCCGGCAAAGAGAGAAACCATTCCCAGAAATGCTCTTGATTGTATAAATGGGGTCTTTCCTTCTTCTTCACAAGCGCAATCTATTTCTTCTTGTCTTTGTGGTTTTAGTTTCAGATACCATGCAAAGCCAATAATTGAAATGCTTAACCCAATGAGAAAGGGTCTAAATGGCTCTACCCAGGAGAAACTCGCAGCCATACCACTTGTACCTGCCAGTAAGGCCAGTACAGGTGTAATACAACACAAAGATGCAGCCAGAGCACTTAGTATCCCCATGCCGGCCCATTTGTTGGAGACTGATTTACTTGCCATATTATTTATTCGCTTTTAACTCAAAAAATTCACTCTCAGAGATTTCAAGAAAGGATAAAAGAGTATCCAGAAACACAATCTGTTTTTCCTGAATTTGGTAAAAAATGGTTTGTCCAACTCTTTCAGGTTTTACAAAGCCTCCATCTTTGAGCTTACGTAGATGTTGGGAAACCGCAGCCATTGTCATGCCCAATACATCACTTAAATCACAAACACATAATTTCCCATTCCGATGAAGTAGAAACAAAATAGAGAGACGAACCTTATTGCCTGCCAGACCTAGTCCTTTTGCTAAGTGATCAAGCTCCCGGTTTTTTGCTTTTAGCAGAGACTTGCCTTGCTCTATGGCTTCCTGATCAGCGTATACACGAACACAAACAGAGCTTGATTTTTTCATATTTCGAAGATAAAGGTATTAAAGTATTTAAGCAAATGCTTAAATACTGAATCTGCACCTATGTTTCCATATCTGCTTTAGTGTCTGGGCTTGATTAGGCCAGTTTCATAATCTTTACGGGATTGCTGCGTCCCTTCACTTCTACTTCAAGGAAAGGTTGTTTGATGGCTTCTTGTTCTTCAAGCTTATTGAAGACCTCCTCGGTGATGATAAATTGAGACTTGTAGGTTTTGTTGAGTTGTTCTACCCGGCTGGCAATGATGACAGGATTGCCGGTAATAGAATACTGTTTCCTGGCTTCGGTACCGACATTGCCGGTAACGACAAAGCCTGCGTGCAGACCGATCCCAATTTTGGTTTCAGGAATAATATCCGCTTCATTTCGCTCTTTGACTTCCTGCAAAATTTCCTGTGCCGCGTGATAGGCATTCTGGCAGTCATTCCCATGAGAAACCGGTGCTCCAAAACTTGCCATAAATCCATCTCCCAGAAGTTGATTGATGTTGCCATTATATTTATGAACTACATCGATCATAAAACCAAATACTTCATTTTGATAGGAAATGAGTTCTTCCGGAGTCATTTTCTCAGCCATGGGGGTGAAGTCCCGAATATCGAGAAACATGATGCAGACAAATTTTCGGGCAACAACCTCATTAAAGTTACTGCTCAGGAGTTCGGCTGCCACATCCCCGGAAACGTGTTGCTTAAGGAGCTTAACAATCTTTTGCTCGGCACCAACCAGCTTCTTTCTGGTTTTCTCCAAATCCCGGTAAGCAATGGTAAGTTTTTTATGTTCGCGCTTTTTGGTATGGTATAAATAATAGGTGATACCCCCTCCCAGCAAGATCAAAAAGGCAATCAGGAATGCCCCATTTCTTCGTAGGACTTCCTGCTCTCTTTCTTTCTCCAGAACTTCCACTTTCGCATCTACCTTATCTTTTTGCAATTTCAATTGGATGAGTTCATTTTCTCTTTGAGTTGCCTCCGCAGAAGCAATGAGACTATCAGCTAGGATACTTGCTGTGAGTTCCTGATATAGTTTAAAATATTCTAATGATTTTTTGAAATTGTTTTGGCGGGCAAACCTTTCGGAAATGTTTTTCAGGTTCTTTTTTTCTTTTCGGATAGAATCCTGATCTGCATTGTTAAATATATAGGTCCGAATCTCAGGGGTTTTGGGCTTATTAAAAATTTTCCCAAATTCCGGATCCCTGATCTTAATAGAATCGATGCCTTTAACTTCTGCAATTACCCCATTGAGAAAAGTCCGTGCTTCTTCGTGCTTGTCCAGGCTATCCAGAAGAAAAGCCAATTGCAGATTTACTTCCTGCAATTTTTCTTTATCTCCTTTTTCCTTTAACAATTCTGCGGCTCCTTTATACGCATCAACTGCCTCCTCATAAGCTTTGTTTTCCTTATTGATCTTGGCTGCGAAAAGTTTTCCGTGAATCAGAAAGTCCTTCTTAGCATTTTCAACCTTATCATTGGAAAAAAGATCACCAATAGGTTTGGTAACCAGTCTTTCTCCAATATTAGTGAGTTCAGCTAAATCCTCGACTCCTTCAAAGTCATCTTCTATTTCATCCAGATAATCCTCTATCTCATCTTCATAGGTATCTGTATCCAGAACTGCTGCAAGCTTTTCGGCTCCTTTAAAGCTCTTGTAGGACTCAAGCAAATTCTTTTTCTCTAAATAAAGCTTTCCAAGGAGGAAGTGGGATATAAACCATTGATATTGTCCATCATAATCCTTTGATCTGACATCTGGAGAATAGTGTTGGCGGCCATACTTCACCGCCTTTCGGGCATACTTTTGTGCTTTATTTAAATTTCTGTTCTCATAATACTCCGCCAGTTTATTATAAGCATCCAGTTTATCATGACCTTCCAAGTCTTCAACCAGCTCCTCCAGATGCTCAATATGCGTATCCTGGCCTTTAAGAAAGCCAGGGAAACTGAATAAACAGGAGAAGATCAATATTCCCAGGGAAAACTTTTGAATGTTGATAATGTAGGATTGTGCCATAAGCTAGCCGAGCTTTAATCCTTAAAATAAGGATTATCACAGAGACCTAAAAGCATTTGGCAGAAGCTATTCCTTATTCTAAAGGAAGTTCGGCGGCAAGTTTTCGGGCCATATCAGCAGCAAGCAAGATATTGGACTCCTTCTTCCTTTGCTCATCATTAGGACGCATCAACCAGTATTCTTCTGATGCAAGCAATTCTACTTCTTTCTCGAGCAGGATTGTTTCCATGATTCTCCTGGCTCGTGAGGTAGAACCACTTCCTACAGTAAGGGCAACTACCTTTTCCCCTTTCAGTCCATCCATATTTTCCATAAAAGACCTCAATATCCAATCCGGCTCCCAATTGTAGGTATTGGTACAGAACACATAGAGATCGTATTCATAGGGATCCTGTCTCACAGCCGCAGATACACTGAGTATATCAATGCCCCATTCTTCCCGGTCTAAACCTTCAGCAAATGACTTACATACCTGCCAATCCAGATTATAGATAGGATCAGGATCATATACGATCAAAGCACGCTTATCCAATTCCTGTCTGATTCGCAGTTCTATTTCTGAACCCGGAAGTTCTACCCATACACTAAGTGTTCCCCAAAGGAGAGCCAGAGCCAATATAACTTTCAGCAAAATCTTCATCCCATCTTTTCTCCAAAATTAGGAGGATGGGAAAGAAAGAGGAATGAAGAAAATCAAAGGAGAAGATGACAAAAATTAGCGCCTCCTGATGATATTATCGAACATATATTTTCTCAGCTGCCAGGACCTGAGACTGATCTTTGATGAGCAGGATATATACTCCTTCGGGCAGCTGAGCCTTGAGGGAAATAATTTCATCTCCGATCAAGCTTTGAACTTCCACTACTCTAGCTGCCAGATCTAGCAATTCAAGTTGATAGGATTTACCCGAAATCATTTCGGTGCAAGTGAAGGGTGTTTGGGCAGTATACGGGTTGGGGAAATTACAATTGAGTGGAATAGATTCGACTTCTTCTATCAAGGCTTCCTGATGGGTTTTTCCATAAATAAGCTTATAGGCAATCAGAGACCAATCTTGTGTTCCCCACTCCCAAAATTCCTCTTCCTCCCTGTAAAGCTTTCCTGTTTGATCATATTTGAAACTGAAGCGCTTTACTTTATCCCACTCCTGGCCTACAGGATAGGTTTGATACTCTATAATCTCTTTGAGATAACCATCTTCCTGATAAGTACTCTCATACCTCCGCATTTTTAAGTCTTGCTCATCGTAGATCTTTTCATCTATCAGTCTTCTTTCCTTATCATAGGAATAATTCGCCCGCCCTGCAAAATCCCATTCTCCATTTTGCGCATTCCAGATGTAAGCCCGATAATATTCGATCTTTCCCTCTTCGTTCTGCCCAATTTCTATGCGGGCATATTTTTTCCAGCTTTCCGAAGCTAAATCCCATTTATAACTATCTCGGGTGTGCCTTTTATCAGATAAATAGGTATAGAATTCCTTCTCATGCTTCTTCCAAAAGGAGCTTCCCATCGTGAGTTTATGGGTATAGATTTCTAATTCCTCTCCTGAATGATGATATAGAGTTGTATCTCTTCGGGTCTTCCACCACTTTGCCGTTGCTTTATCCCAGGTGTGAGATAAGCGTACTGCCTTCTTCCCATGCCCGCTATGATACGTAAAGTGAATATTCTTATTTGGTTTCAAGCTTTCAGTAGCGTAATCCCAAACCCATTGAATCTGAGATTCAAGCCTCTGCCAATCTTTCCATATCCAGTATTCCTGAGAGGATATGTGAAATTCATTGCCTCGCCAGTTTTTGACATAGCCAATCACAGAGTCTTTTTGAATACCAAAATCAGCTTGCTTAAGGACTTCCTGGGCAGAAAGGGATATAGAAAGAATGGAGCCAAGGAAAAACAGGGATACTTTTCTCATCGCTTGGTAGTAGAAATAGATCAGACAGATTCAGAAGTTATATATAATTTATAACATATGTAAATTTTTCTATTAACTCTAAAAAAAAACCTTCCCCTTTAGGGATTTTCAAAATTGCTTAACTTATGCAAACCTAAGACGAAGCTTTTTTAACAATGAAACGCCATATCTCTCTACTGCTATTGCTCATGATGGGTCTGGGTATTTTTGCCCAAACGGAAAAGATCGATGCACTCCTCGAGCAGGCTCAATCTGCAGAAGCGGAACCTGCCTTACAGCATCTTAAACAGGCACTTGACCTATCGGAGCAGGAGAACTATGCAAAAGGTATTTTCTCCAGCATTGATGAACTGAGTAGCCTATATGAAAATCAAGGGGCATTTGCCGAAGCAGGAAAATTGTATGAGAAAGGCCTCATCTATTCAGAGAAATTTGGGGATACAGAACAAAGTGCCATCTATCATAGCAATCTTGCCATTATTCATTATTACCTCGGAGACTGGGAGGCATCTGTTGCAGGATTTAAAGATGCGCTTAAGCTCAATGAAGAGCTGGGTAGGCGAGAGAAAGTCGCTGATGGATATGCCAACCTTGCCAATCTTTACCAAATGGAAGGCAAGCATGTAGAAAGCGTAGACTATTATCTGGAAGCTATCCGGATATTTGAGGAAATCGGTTTACAAAATGGAGTAGGAACCACGATCTTTAATCTCGCGAATCTATACCACCAGCGCGAGGAGGATTCTACTGCCTTTGACTATTTCAATCAGGCTGAACTCATATTTCGTGCAGAAAAGGATAGTGCCTCTTTAGCCAGAAGCCTTAGTTCCAAAAGTGTATCCTATTTTAATTGGAAAGAATACGATCAGGCTGAAATACTCCTCGATGAAGGATTGATAATTGCTCAAAATATCGGAGACACCCAGGCTCATATGCATATTCTGTATAAACTGGGGACTCTCTACAATTATCAGGGTAGAACTGAAAAAGCGGAACGCTCATTGAAGCAGGCATTTGATATGGCAGAGGAGCAGCAAAGCAGTCAACATATTTGTTGGATCAAATTGGAATTGGCCTTGAGTGAAAAAGCAAAAGGAAATTATACTAAAGGACTGCAGCTTTTGGATGAATCCATGCAAATTGCTCAGGAGATAGGAATGGGTGAATATTTCCATGAGATCAGCAAGATCAAAGCTGAATTGCTGGAAGAATTACCGGATTATCGAGCAGCTCTGGATACCTATAAAGATTATGCGAGCCAGAGAGACAGCCTTTTGACCGAAAAGAAAAATAGTCGAATCGCAGAGCTTCAAACCATATATGAAACAGAGAAAAAGGACAAGGAAATTGCCATACTTGAAAAAGATGCGGTTCTCTCTCAACTCCGAATCTATGGCATGTCCGCAGGCCTGATTGCCCTTGTCCTGATTGGCTTCCTTCTTTTGAATCAGCAGAGGATGAAAAGGGAGAAGGATCGGGAAATTTTTAGTCAGAGACAACAAATCCATGAGCAACAACTTCAGGTGGCCCATATGGAGCGAGAGCAAATGGCACAGGAACTCAATTCGCAAGTGCTCAACTTTTGCAGGAAGAATGAGTTTTTGCAAGGATTAAAAACAGATATGCAATCCCTGGAAGAAGAGAAGCAGGGCAGAGAAATTAAGAACCTCATCCGCAAAATAGATCGCGATCTCAAAGGCGACCATGATTGGGAATCTTTCCTCCAATCCTTTTCTCAGGTTCATCCTGGCTTTACCTACAGCCTCACTCAACGCTACGAAGGCATCACTCCAAATGAAATTCGTCTGGCCAGTCTCATGCGCATGAATCTCTCCGGCAAAGAGATCGCGGCTATGCTCAATATCTCAGCCGAAGGTGTCAAAAAGGCGCGACATCGTTTGCGTAAAAAATTGAGCCTTGAACCCGAAGTAAATTTGCAGGACTTTCTCCTTCGTTTGTAAGTATTTTTCGCCTGTCCCCCCTTTGTCCCCCCCTCTTTTTTGGCAGGAGAGGGCGATTTCCCCATCTTGAGCTCAAGAAATCAAAAAAGTATCTGGCCAGATCTTTTTCCCGAAAAGCCTTAAATAATTCTAAAGATTATGAAAAAGATTATCCTAGCAGCTTTGCTGTTAACAGTCACCCTTATGGCCTGCGAGCAAAATATTCCCGGGCCTGCCCCCTCTGAAAACTTTGACGCAATTATAGCAGCAGGAGGTACCTTCGAACAGGTAAGTAAATCAGAAGAAGTACTCGAGACTTCTGAATCCTATAGCGTAGAAGATGGAGAAGAATATCTATGCTCAACAGAAACCCTTAAAATAGAAGATGCAGCCGGAGGTAACAGCGGTTTTCCCCTTTTCAATCCCAATAGCTCCGTCGTCTATCCCGGAAGTCTTCTACAGGGCAACAGCCTCAATCAAGCAACCCCTAATATCATTGCAGTAAAAAGAAGCGGAGGAACCATTTCAACAGATGTGTTTGACGGAAGCATTGCCCCCAGTTTCGAAGTGGATGAAGTCAAAATCAGTAGCATCACCGAAGCAGCCAATAGCATCATCAGAAATTCTACCGGAGTTGTCCCCGCCAATTTCGAATTCAGCTATGACCTGGTGCAGAGCAAAAGAGAAATGGCGCTGAAAATGAAAGCACAGTATGAGACCAAATTCACCGAGATAGAAGGTAAACTGGAGTTCAGTTCTGACAGATCCTATAATCGTATGCTCATTACCCTGAATCAAAGTTTCTATACCCTGCGATTTGACATCCCCACATCTACCGACCAAATCTTTGCACCTGAAGTAACGCCTCAAGACCTGGAGCGCTACGTAGGCCCTGGTAATCCAGCTGCATATATATCATCTGTTACCTATGGACGGATCTATTATATGTTGATCGAAACTACTTCTTCGAAAACGGATCTGGAAGCTAGTGTTACCGCATCTTTTTCCGGACTTACCACGGGAGGATCAGGTCAGGTTAACTACCGTAAACTGGAAGAGCTAACTAACATCAAGATACGGGTCTTTGCCTTCGGCGGGGAAGCCGGATCAACCTTAAGAACGATAGGAGAAACAGACCTTAGTCAGATTGTTGATCTATTGGCCGAAAGTTCAGACATCACAAGTGGAAAGGCCATTTCCTATGTAGTAAGAAGTGTCTATGATAATCAGATCGTAAGCGTCAAACTCAATACCGAATATGATGTAACCAATTGTAGTCCGACGGGCAATGTAGGGGTTCCTCCTTATACCGCTCATTGGGCAGGACTGGCATCTACTTTTGGAGGAATTGGTGCTGCATATTCTACCAGTGGGACTGAATTTATCCTGATCAATAAGGAAGGTACCGAATACCTCATCAGCAATACCGGAATCCTGGATGGCCCCTACCCTATCAGTCAGTTAGGAGATGGTAATGTTCCTTTCACCAAAATCGGAGCAGCCTGTAATATCAATGGCAATAAGTTTAATACACAAACCCTCATGGTGTTTGACGAAACGGGAACCCAGTTTAGCTATATGCTCGACAATGGAAGATGGTTGAATATAGAGCCCATCACCAATCTAGCAAACGGAAACTGCCCATTTAACCTTTCGGGTGTTGGGGCGATGATGTTTTATACAAAAAGCAGCCAGGGTCCCAGCACACGCTATATGTTTGACGGAAACGGCATAAACTCGACCTATTACAAAAACAATCCGGAAGGCTTCTCGGACACCCGAAATATCAAGTCTTACTGGCGAGTAAATAATATTAGCTTCCCATTTGAAGAAGTAGGCGCCAGCATAGGATTCTACATCGGCAATGAGCGCTTCCAATTGTTCTTCAATGGAGCAGGAGATAAGTACCTCATCAGAGGAAACACCAATGGAACCGGAAATCAGTTCCTTGGACCTTTTTCACTTTAGATTTCATAAAGGCGGATTCATTCTCCTGCATTCCGCAGGAGTTTGAATTCCTTTTAATTCATAAACTCTTCTTTGAGATTTGGTTTGCAGGGGCCGGATAATTGAATCCTTCCTTTGTCTGATTTCACCACCCAATAATCCTCTAGCAAAGAAGCATAGCAAACCCTGATTTCCAGATCATCCACTTCCTGAGAAAGGGCCCGGCTTTCTTCTGTCCACTGAACTTCAAATAAAATCACCTCTTCATTGGGGGTGAGGACTTCATCCTGCAATCCATTGGTACTCATGATCCCGTAATTGATAGAATGTCCTTCTGGTGCATAGTGATCAATTACTTCCTGCCAGCTTTGAAAATAGTTGTCCCCTGCCCGTATTTTATAGGATTTGATCAGGGCTAAACCGGTCCCACTATTTTTCACCCTTAACCCAAAGCCTTTTCCGCTGTAAAACTTGGAAATACTCAAATAAGGAAAAGCCGAAAGCCTTTGTTCGGAGCGCATGATCCGAACTTCATAAATAGAAACCACCAATGCACAGACGCTGATGACTACAGCCGAAAGTGCTATGAGCATATTGCTGTTTATTTTTTTGAGAGGATTTTTCATGGGATTGCGAAAGGGCTTTTTTCAAATTTAACGCTTGGGCGAAAAAATAGATTCTTTCAATCAGATTGGTTGGGAATAAGCTCCGGCTTTTCTAATTTGGAATCTTAACACTGCTGATATGAAATACTACTACATCCTCTTTTTGTTTTTGATCCTCATAAGTTGCCAGCCTAAAGAAATGCCCGAATATAAAATTCCCATTTATGGTTGGACAGGAGGCCCAGGCGAAGCCACGGATGCAGAACTCAAAGAAAAGTTTGAAGATTGGAAGGCCAAAGGCATCGATGGGCTGATGTTCAATGGCGGCCAGGATCCTGCAACCTATAGCCGGGTCGGAAAAATCGCCAAAGCTGCAGGCATGGAATTTCATGCCTGGATACCCACCATGGTTCAGGCACCCAAAGAAGGAATCAAGGATGAGTGGTATGGGGTGAATGGCAAAGGAGAATCAGCTCTGACCAAACCTGCTTATGTAGACTATTACAAATTTCTCTGCCCCAATCATGAAGGCGTGTATGAGTTTCTGGCTAATATGTATGGAGCGGTCGCCGATGTCCCGGAAATTGACGCCATTCATCTGGATTATATACGCTTCCCAGATGTAATACTTGCCAGAGGACTTTGGGATAAATACGGCCTGGTCATGGATAGAGAATATCCGGATTATGACTATTGCTATGGCCCGGAATGTGTCGAAGCTTTTAAAGAAAAGACAGGGATTGATATTCTTTCAGTAGAAGATCCTTCTCAGGTAGAAGAATGGAAGCAATTTCGCTATGACCTGATCACCCGTATGGTCAATCGCCTTTCAGATCATGTACACAGCAAAGGCAAAAAGATCAATGCAGCGGTTTTCCCCGGTCCTCACTCGGTAGCCAAAAAGATCGTAAGGCAGGAATGGAACAAATGGAATCTGGATGCCGTCTATCCCATGAACTATAATGACTTTTACCTGGAAAAACCTGAATGGGTCGGAGAAATGGTAGCAGAAGGAGTAGAAGCTGTCGAAGGAAAAAGACCCCTGTATAGCGGTTTATTCATTTGCCCGAATCCTGAGAATAAAACAGAGGAAAATGATCCCGAAAATCATGGCTTGCTCCCGAAAGAAATTGCGACTGCCATTCGAGTGTCCATGGAAAACGGAGCTACAGGGATATGTTTGTTTACTCCTGAGCGGATGACTCCTGCGCATTGGGAGGCCTTTGATAAGGCGATACATACAGACTACTCGGCAAAAAATTAAGTCCTGAACAAAGACTTTCTGCCCAGGACTCAATCTTCCTTAAAATATCACCAATTCCCCAAATTCCAGATAGGGATTCGACCTTAGGGTCTTTAAGGCTTTCTCCAAATCATCCAGCTTTTGCAAATTGAGTAGGATGACCGGACTTTTGGTTTTCTGATCCTTGAAACTGTAGATAAAATTTTTCTCAGGGTCGAGCTCTTTATCCAAATCCTGAAATTGTTCACGGATCAGCTGTATGCTTGCCTGGTGTTTTTCCTCGATCAGGAAAAATTTGGTGGTCTTTTGTTTGTCGAGTAAACTCAAACTCCGCTCATCAGCAATTGGAGTTGAGAACCATTGCGAACGAATACGGAAATTTTTCCTGATTTCATAAGCGATGTATTCCACATCATCATTCTTCTCACTATTGGCAAAAAGGGTAATCTCATTCATCAATATGTCCAGCTCATAAATGGCTTTGGGGAACGTTTTCTCAAAATGAGCGATTCCTTTTAGCACGAAATCTTTGTCCATTTCTTTCCCCTGAGTCAAATAAGCCGAACAGTCTGCGAATAAAGCTCGGGCAAAACCATTGATGTATTTATCATTGTACCATTCTGTGGTGTCTATTTTTCCGTGGATTTGCTGAAAGGCCCATCCATTTCCAATGGCAGTAGCCAGCCCTTCATCCAAATAACTATAGGCCAGTTTACTCCAATCCGAATCTGATTGAGTAAACCATGAATCTATATCCTGCTGCAAACGCTGTCTTTGTTCATCAAACAGGATATGGCACATCTCATGAATGATTACCCCAAGACGACCTTCATAATCTCTTTCATTTTTAGATAGGAAAGAACAGATCAGGGCATTGCCTTTGGGAATAGCCGTGGTATAGCCAGATGCTAAAGGAATAGGATAAAGCAGGATACGGAATGGGACTTCTTTGCTCCATTCGGTTCCGTAGAATTTGCTTACCGTGAGAAAGAGCTCTTCAATTTGCCCTTTGTATGTTGAAAGCTGTTCTTTAATCCGGCTGATATTCTCTTGCTCCTTATCCCAAATGAGCTCATCGTAATAAGGTTCGACAGCCTTCATGATTGCGAGTAGCTTTCGATGCGAGGCATGAGGTAAATAGCCTATAATCCGTTGGTTGAAATCCTCCAGATTTTCCGCATAAGAAGCAGCCACCCAGATCAAATCTTTTATCTCGCGAAAAGAATGTCTGTTTTCAGGAAACTCTTCTCTTTGAAAGTTGTAGTTGAACTTGATCTGCTTGTAGTCTTGAACGAGCGAATTGAACTCTTCTTCCGAAGCCAGATTTTCCTGAATGAAAGCGTGAAAGGAGCGAGAAGTGCCCATAGCTTCAGATGCTGTTTCGAGGAAACTAAATAGACAAAGCGTTTTGTTGACTTCAATCTGGATAAAATCTTTTTGTTGTGCGAATAGATTGAGGTTCATGCCCAGAAAAAGCAGGCACAGGATGAGTAATTTGTGATTCATCTCTTGGTTAAATAAAGGGTGAAAAATGTAGTAGAAAGGGGATAGACTGAAGTGTTTTTCTATGTACGGACATTTTAGGAGAAAGGATATTCAGGCATTCCTGCGCAAATGGTCCAATTTTTCAGAATAAAAGGAAAGCCGTCGATTTCAAAAATCCTGCCTGAAAATATGGGAACAGGAAAAGAGATAGGCTGATTTAGTCTCCTTTAAGCTATTTCAGACTTCCAAAAAAGTCCCTGATTTATTCCGGTTTCACATCCTCTTATCCTGTAATTTTAAGTCGTTCAGGGAAATTGCAGCTCTTTCAAAAGATATTGAAATGGCATAATATTCACCTCTAAAAGCTCCCGATACTTTCAGGAGAAGGACAGGCAAATTTTCAAAGATGAAACATATAAGCCTTCATCATGGACCTTCCTTCGCTCTCTTTACCTATCTGTTAATTTTAAGTTGGCTGTTTACTGCTTGCAAAGCAGAACACAAGCCCCATGAGAAAGTTCAAGACAATTTTTATGGTCAGCTATATAAGGAGGGAGATGATAACTTCTGGAAGTTTATGGAGGAAGCCAGCCATTATGTCTCTATAGAAAAATACTACCATGCCCAAAAAGCCCTGGACAAAGCTTCCGGATGGGCACGGGAACCCCTTCATAGAAAACTGATAAATACCCTGCATCAGCAAATCGCTTCAGAACTGAATGGCTCGGATAGCAATGTGATCCAAACTTTGCAAGAGCAGGAAGAGGTCCTGCAATACATGAATAGCAATGCACCAGCGGATATGATGCTGGCTTATAATTATGCGGCTATGTATGTCAGAAAGCAATTAAATAATCTGGGAAGTTTTCAATTTCCCGGAGCACTCGTCAAAAAAGATCACATCATCCTGTACAAAGGAAATTACAAGATCAAGTCCTATGTGGATGTGATCTCCCAAAGTGGCAAGAAACTACGCCACAACTTCAACTGTGAAATCAAAGTCCACAAAGACCGTAAAAGATATAAGGTCAAATCTTTTGAACTTTTTCTTCCCTCATGAAAACTCCCATTCAATCTTAATTCAATTAATATTCATGGATAGGAAGCAGAAACTAAATAAACCACTCCTTGCACTCATACTGGTATCCGTTTTATTCATCCCGGCTGTATTTATCTATATGGCGATGAAAAAAGATGCCGATCAGGAGGCTCTTCAGGCAGAGCTTCAGCATGAAATCGCAAGCCTGGAAGGCAGCCTCCTGGAACTCAATGAAATGAATGAACACAGTGGCAGAGCCCGAGATAGAGCTGAAATGGACGCTGAACTCAAGAAGCAACAATTAGAAGAAATGGCTTTCAAGCTGAATAATCTGGAAGATAAGGTCGCCCAAATGGCCAAAGATAATCAGGCAAATGAAGTCCTTATCAAAGAGTTGAAGGAGAAACTGGCAAAAGCAAAATCAGCCCTGGTCGAAAACTATAAAAAAGAAATAGATCTCCTCTTTACTGACAATGTGAATCTGAGCCAGATGGGTGATAGCCTCAAACAAGCATTGATCCTAAAGGATAGTCTTTGTCGAATGAAGGAAAAAGATTTAGGACTAAAACCCTGGCTAAAAGCAGAGAACATTTCCTTTATCGGTCTGAAAGGAGATAAAACGGAATCGGGAGATGCATTCAAAAAGAATCGTATTCAAACCCTCAAGGTCCAATTTGATCTGATAGGAATGGGGCCAGTACCCAATAATTCCAAACAGATTTTTATGATCATAGAATCTGCAGGCAAACAAACCCTTCAGGATGCCAGCAGGAGTGCCAGTTGGTTTAACTTCAAAGGACAAGACATCCCCTATTCTAGCAGGGTAAAAGTGGACTATGCAGGTACGCCTCTTAAAATCGATATGTTCTTTGATCCGGCTGGTGGAACATTCAATAGCGGTATCTACCAGGTCAAATTCTTTAGTGAAACTGAATTCATAGGACAAAAACAGGTAAATATCATCTGATATCTATAAGAAATCTTGAATCTCAAACTGTAGGCGGGCCGTGTTAGGTTCGCCTTTCTTTTTTACAAATCTTTCCTAAAAGGAGCAAAAAGTCCAAAAATCTAATCTGATCCCCTTTTGATCTGATGGCCCTGTATTTCCACTCAAGGCCGGGAAACTACCGTTGCCATGCATTTATTACCAAATAATGTAATTTTTTCAACAAAAACATTACATACTTATTAGCTTTGTTTCAGAAATAAGAAAAACCCTATCCCTCTACGCTTCTGCATCGATTGTGCAATTGAACTCATAATCAATACGCAGAATATGATTAAAAACGGTACACCATTTAGATCCCTTAGCTTATCTGTGCCGGCAAATGCATTCCACAAAATTCAGTTTCTTGTACTGAGCACAATGTTCCTCTTCCTTTTTACTGGGATGAATGAAGTTTCTGCTCAATGTTATGTGAATTTCCCCAGTCTGAGCAATAATGCTGGCTGCGCGGAACTTTCAAGTGTGCCCAGCAGCTATTATGGAGAAGTAGAGTTTATGTGGGCCAAAAATGAAGGAGGGTCCATCATTCCCCTGACATCCTTTTCTACTTCCAGTTCCCTGACCTATTGTCCTGCTGAATCCGGCTACTATAGAGTATGTGCTCGCCGTGTTGGATGCAGTACGATCTACGAATCCTATGATGTATATATCGGATCCTGCAGCAGCCCTGATCTGGATCAATACATTTCTGTAGATGGAGGTTCCTGGGTCTTGATGAACTCGGTAGAAGTTTGCGAAGGACAGGATGTTATCCTCAATTTTGAAAGCTATGGCTATAGCAATTGGACTTTTGCCTATCAGCTACCTGATGGGTCGCTAGTTACCAATACCGGCAATACGCATTCTGATCAATTGTCTTTGGCAGATATCAGCCCGGATGAAGCAGGTACCTATACTGTTACCTATACAAATCCGGATGGATGTAGTAATACAGAATCTTTTGAGGTAGAGGTAAATGCCTTGCCAGTAGTTACAAGCTCATTTACACATGCTAGCTGTAAACAGGATGACGGGACAATTACATTCTCATTTCAAGACCAAAGCGGGAGAACGAATATAGAGTTTAGCATTGATGGCGGGACCACATATCCTTATAATGTCGCGGATAATATAGGCTCTACCACAATCACCGGACTGGGTGCAGATACCTATGATCTTTTTGTTCGCTGGGGAAATGATGAATGCCCCCTGGATTTGGCTGACGTTACTATTAACAATAGTACCGGCTGTGCGACCATCGGAGATTTTGTATTCGATGATACAAATTTCAATGGAATCCTGGACGATGGGGAAACGGGAGTAGAAGGGATTACCGTTCAGCTTTTTGAACTAGGAAATGATGATCCTATCGATATGGATGTTACGGATGACAAAGGAGCCTATATCTTCTTAAATGTTGAACCCAACATAACCTACTTCCTCAAGTTTAGTAACCTTCCCGATAACTATCAGTTTACGGCACAGTCTGAGGGAGAAGATGATGAAAAAGACTCTGACGTCGATCCCAGTACAGGCAATACCTTCTCGATCACTCCTTCGATAGGAGACAATCTTACCGGCATAGATGCAGGTGTTCTGAATACCTTAAATTTTCCGGTAGAATGGTTGGGCTTTGATGTAAAGCAAGTTGGAACACATGCCGTTCTGAATTGGGCCACAGCTACGGAATTGAATGCTGCCAGTTTTGAAATCGAAAGATCGGTAGATGGCCTTCTTTTCGAGCCAATCGCTTCGGTTGAAGCTGCAGGAACCAGCATGCATACACAGCAATACGAATTTATGGATAAGGCTGTACGTCAGCTCGGAACAGATAAGATTTCTTATCGCTTAAGACAACTCGATTATGATGGAAGCTTTGAATACAGCAAAGTTGTAGAATTAAAACTAGGTGAAAATCTATCCATGGACCTAACTGTTTATCCTAACCCCTCGCAGGATCAAATCTCAGTAAGCTGGATTCCACTAGAAGGCATGCAAAACCTTCAGGTCAGAAATATGCTGGGCCAGATTGTATACAGGCTCGAAATTTCAGATCAGGACCAGCCTTCAGAAACGCTTATTTCATTGACAGACTGGAGCCCAGGTGCCTATTTCGTCCAACTGACTTCGGAACAATCAATTGAAACCTTAAAACTATTAGTGAAATAAAGGGGAAACCCTTAAAGATAGATGAATCCTTTTTTGCCGGTGCAGGAAGCCTTTCCTGTGCCGGTTTCTCTTCTTTTTGTATTTTGGAATAAGCCTCACACCCAACTATGTATCGACTACTGCTCTTCTTCCTGATCTTTTGTTTTTCCTGCAAGGAAAATCCTAAGCCTGAAAGCTCAAATCTTGAAGCCTTTCTCAAAACGGATGTGATCCCTTTGCAGAACCTTCATAGCCATGGAGCTACTATTGTAGAACTTCCCAATGGAGATCTCCTCAGTGCCTGGTTTCTGGGCTCTGGTGAAAGATGGGCCGATGATGTAGCCATCATGGGTGCTCGCCTTCTAAAAGGAGAAACGAAGTGGTCCGAAGCCTTCGTGATGGCAGATGTGCCTGCTTTCCCCGACATCAATCCCTCCCTCTTTCTGGATAGTCAGGGAAGACTTTGGCTAGCCTGGTATACCGTACTGGCAAATCTTTGGGAGACCTCTTTACCCAAATACAGGATCAGTGAAGATTTTATGATGAAAGAAGGAGCACCGGTATGGAAATGGCAGGAAGTCTTGCATGTCAAACCTGGAGGAAGTACTGAAAGAGGTATTCAACCCGCTGACCCTTTTGTGCATGCTGTGGAAAGTCAAATGAAGGCCTATGAGGCCTATCTGATGGATAGCCTGGGCGGAAATGAGGAATGGCTGCAAGCATACAGAGCATGGGCATCGGATAAATTAGGAAAGGCACGGGGAGATGATCAGCAATTCAATGGATATCTCTATGGAGAAAATGGAGAGATAAGTAAACAAAAGATGGGCTTCCCGCTTTTTAGGCGAATAGGCTGGCAGACGAAAAATAAGGCCATACTGATTGACGATAAAAGGTTGATCCTTCCGCTTTATTCCGATGGATTGGGATTTAGCATCATGGCGATCACGGATGATGATGGGGAAAGCTGGCAGTTTAGTAGCCCGCTTGTAGGATTGGAAAATATTCAGGCAAGTATAGTATCAAAGAGAAATGGCCATTTGGTGGCTTATATGCGAGACAATGGTCCTCCCCCTCAAAGGATGCAAATGAGCACTTCAAAGGATAAAGGTCTTAGTTGGGGAAAGGTCCGGGATTCTGATATCCTTAATCCGGGTTCGGGAGCAGATATGATTGTTTTGGAGAATGGCCACTGGGTTCTGGCTTATAATGATACAGAAGAAGGCAGACATAGCCTGGCCGTTTCGCTCTCAGAAGATGAAGGAAAGAGCTGGCCCTATATCAGACACATAGAATATGATCCCGGTCCAGGCGAAAACAGAATTCGAGCGGGCTATCCCTCTGCTATTCAAAGTAAAGATGGATTGATCCATGTGATATACAGTTATACTACTCGACGAGAAGCAGAGCAAAAACAGGAATGCATCAAATACATTCGCTTTGAGGAAAACTGGATCAGAGCAGGAGATGACTAAAGGCTTTACTCCCTCCAAACAGTATCCTTAATCCGCCAGAATATTGCCACGCCTACCACTGGTCTTTGCATCACGATCTCCCTCCGGAATCCCCAGTAAAGCTCAGCCAACTGATAACGGGCATCCAGCATCAGGGAAAGGTTTTCCCCCAAATCCAGATACAGTCCACCACCTATGTCATAGCTGGCATTATTACGTGGCTCACCTTCCTGGCTAAAGTCCTGTCCTTCAGGAGGGGGGAAGAAAAAGGGGACAAAATTGGTCCCGGAATAAGTGAATTGAGAAAAGCGGTTTAAACTAATTGAAAAGTCCACAAAAGGACGGATTTTCCCGGTCGAGATATAATAGCGAACTCGTAGAGGAATTTCTATCTCCGTAAAATCATAATTGATACGTGTCCATTGCTCAGGATAGGTAGTCGTAGGATAGTTGACTGAATCGGAAAAGAGGTTTCCGGAAGAAATCTTGAAGCCTGTTGTAAAGCCCAGGCGATCATTCAGCTCTATATCAAAAATAAACTGACCCCCGATTGTATTGAATCCCTCAAATACGCCAAAGCGCTCAGGTTTATAGTTGATATCGGGAGTTGCATCATGCCAAAATGCACCAGCTCCTATGCGCCATTCCATTTTTTTGAAAACGGATGGATTAGTTTCCCCTGTAGTCTGAGCAAAAGCATCCAGAAAAAAGAGGGAGAAGATTATGCTAAGAATTACGTATCGCTGCTTCATATATCATTCAAATGTGAGCCATCAAAGATACTAAATGAGCCTTAAAGGCAAATGCCATAAATTTTACCAATTGACTATTCCTTCTTGGATGTATCAGAAAGCATTCAAGTTTGGGCGCAAATTGTTTGGTTCATCTACTGCTTTCCCCTTAGCCCATCTCTGCCAATACTCGAAAAATGCTTCGTATATTAATTCTGTATATAAACACTACTACAATGAAATCTGTCAAACAAAAACCTGCCAGATCTCGCCGTGGCTTTTTCAAAAAAGCTTTTGCATCCGCATTGGGCGCAGGTCTGGGAATGTCCAGCCTTTCCGCATCTCCCGAAAGAGATCCCCACAAGAAAGGCGAAATCAAAATCACCAAACTGGAGACTTTCAAAGTCAAACCTCGTTTCCTCTTCCTAAAGATTCATACTGATGTAGGTATCATCGGTCTGGGTGAACCCATTACGGAAGGTCGGGCAGATACGTGTGCCATGGCCGTTCAGGAAATTGCGCCTTATCTGGTGGGAAAAGATCCCAGAAGGATCATGCATCACTGGCAAGCGATCTATAGACATGCCTTTTATCGGGGTGGGCCTATTCTCACCAGTGCACTAAGTGGTATCGAGCAGGCCCTTTGGGACATCAAAGGAAAAGCCCTTGAGGTTCCCATCTACGAACTCCTGGGAGGTCCTACCCGAGATCGCATTCGGGTATATGCACATGCCCGTACTCCCGAACGCATACGGGAAGCCAAAGCCCAGGGCTACACCGCATTTAAAACCGGAGTCAAAAATGCCCGGCAGTCAGGGGTCGTCGCCAATGCCCAGTTTGTGCAGGAAGCTATTGAAGCTTTTGCCGAATTGAAGGAAGCCGTAGGAAAAGACGCCGATATCGGCATAGATTTTCATGGAGCGCTTAGCCCTCAAAATGCATCCCTTCTCATCAAGGGAATAGAGTCCTATCAACCCTGGTTTATAGAAGAGCCTATCAATTGCCAGAATGTAGATGTGATGGTTGAACTGGCGAAAGAAACCCATATCCCGATCGCTACCGGAGAACGGATATTTACCAAATGGGGATTTCGGGAAATTCTGGAGAAAGGTGCCGCAAGTATCTTACAGCCTGACCTCTGTCATGCAGGAGGCATTTTTGAAGGTCGCATCATCGCTGGGATGGCCGAAGCCTATTATGCAGCCATTGCACCCCACAATCCTTTGGGACCCATCTCTCTGGCAGCAGGTTTACAACTCGCAGCCAGTATCCCCAACTTCCTTTGTCAGGAACAAGTCACCCTGGGGGAAGGATACCTGAAAGAGCCCTTTAAGGTAAAAGATGGTCATGTCGATCTGCCTGTAAAAGCTGGCCTGGGAATCGAACTGGATGAAGATGCCCTGGCAGATAAGCTGGGACATGACTGGAAAAATCCCGAAACATACCTGAATTCAGATGGCTCAGTCGTGGATTGGTAAGGTCTCAAAAGACTTGATTTTTCTCCAAAGCAGGCGATAAGCATCGTCTGCTTTGGTTTCATTATTAAAATCAAAAATCCACAACCTTTACCATTTGTAACAAGCTGTGATACTTTTGTAATAAGTAATTACCAATGTTCAAAGCCTCATGATTTTTCTGTGATAGTCTAAACACACCTTTGTAGCGGTCATTATCAACAAGACCAAAACAATTACAATAAAGAATCACAAAAATGAAAAATCGAGTTTTAAGCCTAATTCTGGCTTTGGGGGTATTTGCATTCACAGCCTGTGAAGAAGACGTAACACCACCAGCCGTAGACACAACAGCCTTTCAAATCAAGATCACCAATGAGATCGATCTCCTTGCCGCTCATGTTTTCAACACGCCGAGCAATGCAAGTGAACCTGGCCCCATACCTGTTTCGGGGGTGTACTATGAAACCCAGTTCAAAGCCTATCCAGGCAGTCGCCTGAATTTCATCTCCATGTTGGCCAACAGCAATGACTGGTTCTTCGCAGCCGGGCAAAATGGTATTGCTTTATTTGATGCCAGTGGAGCTCCCGTAACTGGAGATATCACCGGAGATGTGAGACTATATGATGCAGGTACGGAAGAAGAAGATCCTGCAACTATAGCGACAGTACCCGATGGAGGCACTGCCGGTTCTCCGGATGACGACAATACTGTGAGAAGTCAGGAATCAGATGTAAGTTCCTACCTACGCGCAGATTTGAGCTATGACAATGGCTACTTCAGCCTGAGATTGACCCGTACGGATGAAGGAGTAATCACTCCGGGACTCATCCTGATCCATGCGCAGGAAAACTATCCGCTTTTCACCATCGGTGAGCCGGACAGAGGACAAGGTCTGAAAGAAATTGCCGAAGCCGGTATGCCCGGAGTTTTGTACAACTATATCACAGAGACGGCAAGTGATGGTTCTCCGGTACGTTTGTCAAGTTCTCATACGCCTTTCTCTCCCGGAGTAGTTTATGCCTTTAAAGCTGACGAGCAAGATCCGCTTTTCACGCAGGGAGAAGCAACCAAAGCCGGAAGTGGACTGGAAGAACTTTCCGAAGATGGCAATAATGAAGTTATTTTCAATTACCTGAGTGGATTGGGGTTACCCGTAGCAAAACCAGAGGAAGCTGGAGGTATTGGACCTGGGGGAAGCTTTACCTTCAATATTGATGTTCCCGATGGCTATAAGCTGGGATTTGCGACCATGTTCGTTCAATCCAATGACTGGTTTGTCAGCTTTAACAATGATGGAGTAGAACTTTTTGATGCAAGTGGAAATCCGAAAAGTGGCATAGATTACAGTGTGCAATCTTATCTCTTCGATTCAGGAACGGAAATAGACGAAGCTATCGGTTTTGGAGATGGTCAGCCTATGAGACAATCAGGACCCAATGTAGGAGCTGTTGATCCAAATACCACTATTCGCAGAGTAAGTGAACTGGAAGATGGGCAGTTTGAAAAAGGAAGGATCGCTTCTGCACCCGGTGTAGTTTACATAGACGATGAGCGCGGAGGTTACAATTTGATCAGCATTGAGATCAATCCTCGCTAAAAAATCGAGCGACAGTTTGGATGCTGTCGCTTGATTTTATGATAGAATGAAAGGGGGACCAAGGGGTCTCCCTTTTTTTAAATAAGCTAGTCTGCCGGGAAAAAGATTTAAGTTAACATATACAGAATCCCAAGAATCAGTTTGATAACTCATTTGCAAGTATGTTTCTTTGGCAGAAAAGCAGATGCTATTTGATTTAAACCAGGCCCAGCGTCTTGAAATTCTCCATCAGACCATTGAAAAGCTTGAGGATTACTATGAACATACAGACTCTAGAAAGGTATCGCCTAAGCTGGAGGTAGACGAAATCCTTCGGAGCATCAAAAAAGAGACTTTTACTGCGGCAAAAGCACCTCAAGCAGCAGTGGAGCATGTCATTCATGCATTAGACACCTATTCGGTACATACTCCACATCCGGATTATTTCGGTTTGTTTAATCCTAGAGCCAATTTTTCGGGTATCCTGGCTGATTTGATTACGGCTGTTTTTAATCCGCAACTGGCGGCCTGGAGCCATGCACCTTTTGCAGTAGAGGTAGAAAATCACTTAGTACAAGCGTTGGGGAAAAAGTTTGGGCTAAAGAAAGAAGATATGGATGGGGTGTTTACGACCGGAGGAGCTGAGGCAAACCTAACAGCTGTTCTTTGTGCATTAAATGAGCACTTCCCAGACTTCGCAAATGAAGGTCTTGTAGGACAAATTCCCAGACCTCTTATCTATTGTTCTCAGGAATCTCACCACTCCATCATAAAAGCAGCTCGAGCGGTAGGTCTGGGAAGAAATTCTGTGAGAACAGTAGGCGTAGACGATCATTTACAAATGGACACGCAGCAGTTGATCAAGCAGATTAAGGAAGATCAACAAAAGGGAAGTCGGCCCTTCCTATTGATCGCAACGGCTGGAACAACAGGAACGGGGGTAATTGATAGGTTACATGAGCTACATAGTGTTGCCAGGGATTTCAATTTATGGTTCCATGTTGATGCGGCTTATGGAGGAGGAGCAATTCTTAGCCAAAATTTATCCCATCTGCTTAGTGGTATTGAAAAGGCAGACTCGATTACCTTCGATGCCCATAAATGGATGTCTGTCCCTATGGGTACCAGTTTATTCCTTACTTCCCATAAAGAGATTCTAGCCAAAACATTCAGGGTTTCCACAGAATATATGCCTAAGGAAGCCAATGAGCTCGAGATCGTTGATCCATTTACGCACTCCATCCAATGGTCAAGAAGATTTGCGGGCTTGAAGCTATATCTTTCCTTGCTCATTTTTGGATGGGAAGGATATGAACAAATGATTAATCATCAATCAAGGATGGGACACCTATTCAGAGAATTATTAGTTGAAAATGGCTGGAAAATCATGAACCCGTCCTCACTACCGGTCATTTGCTTTACGGACAAAGAATTGCGCAAGTACCCATCATTTGTTAGCTGGATTTGTTCGAATGTTGTCGAATCAGGGAAAGCCTGGATTTCCACTTATCCAGTTAAGGAAGAAAATACGATTAGGGCCTGTATTACAAATTATGCAAGCGATGAACGTAACATCAGGAATCTTGTACAACTCCTGGGCGAAAAAAGAGAAGTGTTTAGGAGCTTAGGTATATAACAGTAGGAATTTATCTCCAGCCTTAAGCACCCATTGTCCATAGTTTAAGAAACATCTCAATTTAATTCTATCGAATTCGATAGAATTGTAGGTAGGATTATAGTGCGGATTTAAGTCGTTGAAACTCTTTGATCAAATAGTACTTAAACTCTGGATTCAAACAGGTCGTATTCGACCTGTTTGGAGCTTAATTACTTCAGGAATTTTTTACCGGAGCTCAATCGCTTGTCTTTGCTTAGGATTTCAATTTGTTTAGCAGCTTCTTCTGCTAAACGTAAGTATCTGGCTTCTTTACTTGCTCCTGCACTTATCAGCATAGAGTTAATACTTTCCATATTAGCCAGGACAACAATCTCAACTAAGCTTGCATTGTCTCTGATATTACCTTTAAAATCAGGATTTGCCTCTCGCCATTGTTTAGCAGTCATTTGAAACACTGCCATATTGAGAAGATCTGCCTCAGAAGAATAAAGGAAGGGACTCTCTTTCTCACTCGCTCTGGGCGCTAAATTTTCTTCTATACTTTTTGTGTGAAGGTCATAGTTGATTTTAGAAAAGAATCTCCCAGTGTCCCATGCCTTTCCCAATAATTGTTCTTCAACATTTCTAAGTCGTTGGTAATCTTTTATCAAAAAATACTGGAATTCAGGTGAAATCCAGCTTCCGAATGAAAATGCGATATCTTTATGAGCCCAGGTCCCTCCATATCTACCACTTTTAACCACAAAACCAATACAATCAGTATCTTTTAATAATTGGGTTGCAGAAGGGGTAAAAGTATTATCTCCTATCCTTGATCTATAAACCCGGTCGAATTCGACCTGTTTAAAAGCGGGATTATTTAGGCCCTCCCAAATGCCAATAAAATTGAGGGTTGCCCCCAGACGTAGCCAATTCCTGATAATGATTCGAGGCTCTGAATTTGCACTATCGGTGATTCGTGCCTTGGCCATATCAGTCAAACTGATATAATCTTCCCCATTCACAGGCTTCACTGAAATCTGGAGCCCATCAATATTAAGTTTTTCACCCATTCTCCTTTACAATTATTTTGTAGAAAGTTTTGAGGAATGATTATGTCAAGTTAAAAGAGTTCTTGCCAATTTTAATCCCCTGCAAATGGAAGGGTTTAACATGAATATGCCTTTCATTCTTCGAACACACAAGCTACTAAAATTCAAGAATATCACATATCCCCACTCCATTTTGAAGTCTTATGATCCCAAATAAGCCTGGATCAAATAGGCATAGTTATAAGCAGACTGCCCCT
Organism: Bacteroidia bacterium; assembly: GCA_033391075.1. NCBI lineage: Bacteria > Pseudomonadati > Bacteroidota > Bacteroidia > Bacteroidia bacterium. The sequence goes on along the minus strand of JAWPMV010000003.1, from coordinate 123,382 downwards.
CTTTCTCTAATGCTTTCCTAATCCTTTCATCCAATGCTTCAGGCTTCTCCGGCAAAAATTTCAGGTACATCTCCAATTGCCGTTTCTTCATCGAACTAAGCTGACTTGATAGCCAAAGCGCTGCCCTTTCGTCCGCAAACTCCAGATGCTTCAAGAGCAAGGTTTGGGTATTCATGTCCCAGTTCGAAAAGTTCTCATAGAGATACTGGCTAAGTATTCGGTCCTTCCAATCTTCATCCGGCAATTTTTTCAGGATGTAGGAGCGAGTCAGAGGCGAGGCATCTTTGAGGATGTGCAGGATTTGGGGGCGAAAGTTGAGGTAAGCCTCTGGAGAAAGTTTTTTCAGGGCAAAACGCTGATAGCTTTCGTAGGGAGAATCCAGCAGGTAAGTGGAAATTTCTGCATTATATATCTCAGCGAAGTAGGCTTTGATCTTCTGACTGGATTCTGCATTGATCAGGTGCCAAAGGGTGTAACAGGAATAGAGGGCTCCCTCAACCGTGGATTCACGAATCACTTTTTTGGTAGGCTCAGAAACTGCATCTACTTCTACCCCATTATAAACTACCTGTTCCTTCTCGGGTTCAGCTTTGGCGTTTTTGTCGAAAAGGTCCTCCATTTTGCTGCGACCTAAAACCGAATGATCATCCAGCATCAAAGCATGAAATTTTTCATAATCCTCCGGCTCGAATTCTTCATGGTCAAATTTGGTCAGGGGCTGATCTTTCTGGAGGGCAAAGCCTACATATTCGCCTAGCAAATCCCAGTACACTTCAATCTGAACAGGCTTGCAAATATTGTCTATACAAACGGGCGTGTAGATATCTGCATAAAAAAGGAGAGGATTGCCTGCTGAGTCTGAAAGTAGCAGCATCTGATGCTCCGGCAAGGAATCTTTCCCCCGAAACAAAAATACTTCCTGCTGCTGGCCCACTTCTTTATACTCCTCCCCCATTTCGAAAAAAAGGGGTTTTGCTTTCCCCCCATCAGCCAGGGAAAGTAGAAATGAGCATAAACAGAAAATTCCCAGAACTACCGCTCTCGCCATTGTTGCTCCATAATGAGTTTCATGTACTCTTCCAGGTGCTCGCTATAAATATCGCGGGGATTCACCTTATACTTTTTACACAGAGATGCTGCAAAGCCTACAGCTGCTCCCATTTGTCCGGTGGTCCGCATCACCCGCGGGCCTCCCAGCCCTACATGCGAACAACTAAAACAGCGTCCTGCCATAAAGAGGTTATCGACATTGCGGGAGTATAAGCTTCGATAAGGAATGTAGTAGGCATCTGTTTCAAAGAAGAGGGCTGTCGAAAGGAAATCCGGTTTGTTTTCGTCCTGAAGGTTTTGCTGAAAATGGATGTCCACTTCACGGGTTTCGACCACCACAGAATCAGGAAATTTCACCTGATCCAGCACATCTCTAAAAGTGAAAATATGGTCGCCCATCAATCTGCGGGATTCTCTTTTCCCCAATAGATAAGAAACCCATTTCAATTTATAGTTGGCATTTTCTACTTTTTGTTTGGCATTGGAAAAAGAGCCAAAAATGGCCCTAAGCATATGATCCCGGATTTCTTCTCCATCCTCGATCTGGTGCAGGTCATTTCTGGAAAACTCCCAGTACCATTCGCCGGCTGTAGCTTCGTGTTCATTGGCGACATCTTTGGCCCAGGGGAGTTCGGGGAAATTGTGGGCTTCTGTTGTGAGATCGGTGATCCAGAGAATTGAGGAACCCATGACTGCATTGTCAGGCTCTTCCGGACTCCAAAGTTCGCCCCATTTGTCCCAGGCCTCTCCATATTCTTCGACCCCTTCCCGTCCGTAACTGTAATCTGCTCCCGCCCAGTATCCGATCCATCCATCTCCGGTTGCATCCAGAAATAATGGAGAGATAAAACGTATCCTTTCTCCACTGGAGGTATGACGGGCATCTACATATTGAATAGTATTCTTTTCCGCTACCGCATCATAAGCACGATAATTCAAAAAGAGGTGAATATTCTTATAGCTCTTCACATTTTTATCTCGCTTGAGCTGATCCTTTTTGGCATCTTCCGATCCATTGGGATAATGCTCGGTATCTATCATGCGCAGGATACGCTCAAACTTGCCATAAATTCCCAGGGTATGGACACGAATTTCGCTACTTGCATTTCCTCCCAATAATCCCCGGTCATGAATCAAAGCTACTTCCATGCCCTGTTCTGCCGCCGCAATTGCTGCCGCACAGCCTGCAATTCCACCACCCGTAATGACCAGGTCAAACTCTTTCGTTTCAGCCGGTGCTGCAGTTTCTCCCAATTTGTCCGGCCGCCATGCATTCAATTTATCTACAGATATTGGAGGTGCTTTTTTCTCCTGGTTAAAATAGATAGCATCTACTCGTCCATTGAATCCCGTGAGGTCGATCAATTCCAGTTTGAACGTTTTCGAGCTCAGCTTCATTTCCCCTACATACTCCCAATTCCAGTCCGGTCCCAAGCCCAGCACCTGCTCCATCTTTTTCCCATCCACCATCAATTGAAACCTTCCCGGGGCCTCCCAATTTCCAGGTACCCAGTTTTTGGTTCGAGCCCAGATGTGGTAGTTGCCGTTTTCTCTGAGGATAATTTCTGTTGAAGCATTTGAAACGGGCTTTCCCATCCCATGTGCCATGAGATAGGGCGATCCCATCTGTTCGACAAATTGGGGATCACTCACCCATCCCCCTTTATCCAGGAAACTTTCGGCTTCTATCAAAAAATCATGCTGAGGGAAGGCAGAAGATGCTGCCAGTAGCCATAGGCTAAAAAGTAGGAGTAGCTTTTTCATTTGAGGATTGTTAAAGGCTTATTTCATGTTAGCATTCTTTTGCATGAATGGCAAATAAATAAGTCTCTCAAAGATAGCCTGGCTACTAAACGCAAAGGCGCCAGACAGGAAGCATCCTGCCTGGCTGGGAGCAAGCGTCGTTACGGCTAATTGCCCACTAGAACATATCCGACTGATAATTGCACAAGCTGGTTTCTAAAAACAGGCTCGTCTTGCTCTATATCGACCAGACCGGGAACCACCCTGGCTTCGACGAAGAGGTTTTTCTCTATTTGATAATAGAGGCCAAAAATCAAGGCAAAATCAAAGGCTTTGGTATCATCCTTTGCATCCAGGGTTCCCTGAAATTGTCCTTCCAGGATTTTCCCATTGGCTGTCAAACGAATTCCGGGCTGAATACCTGCATATACACAGACTCCTTCCAGGACTTGATACCTGGCGATCAGGGGGATATTTAAGTAGGTGAAATTCAGGCGGATTTTGGAAGCTGCGAAATCATTGTCTTCCGTCGCTCCCTGTGCTGAGAAAAGGAGTTCTGCCTGAGCCTCGATTTTATCTGCGACTTCCTGGGAAGCAAAAGCTCCGATATGGTAAAGAAGCCTCGAACTCACATCATCTGTCGAAGCTGCGGGTCCGGATAAAGTAGAAATATTGATCCCGGTTTTTAAGCCAATCTTCAGGTCCTGTGCCTGAGTAGTATGCATTGGATTAGGGATGAGAATTAGCAGGATTAGGGCTGCTCTCAAAAACGTCATGGTGTTTGGTGAATTGAAAAATATAGAAAGAGGGGACCGAAGGCAGTCTTCGGCTACTTTAAGGACGAGAATGTTTTCTGTGTGTTTGAGCTTATTCTAGGGAAAAAGCGCAGGCGCAATTTTCTAACGGATGGAGGGGCTTTTTTACAGCAGGGCTAGATAGTTTCAGTTTTATTTCAAGATTTTTTCAAAATTTTAGGCCCTTCTTCTCCCAAAATATTTCTCTATTTATCACAAGCTATCACGGTCTCAGAATTAAGCTTTCTCCATTTTCTCCCGAAAAGCCTTCATTATCAACTCTCAGGCTAATTTTTCTGTGATAAAAGCTTTAATCTCTCGTGATAACTGCCCTCTACCTTCCGCGTTCGATTAATTGTCAACAGCAAACAAACACTTTATTCAAATCGACAAACAATACAACAACAACAGTGCTATGACTAATCAACGAATGATAAGCCAACAACAAAACAGAGAGGTACTGGCTATCGCCTCCGAAAACCTTAAACTCAAAAACATCAAGCGCCTGACTGCCAATTTTGCCGCAGCCCTTTTAGTTCTTTTCCTCATCAGTTGTGAAGATGATACCCCCACAGTAGAAGATGAATTCATCGGTGCCGTTTATGCCATGAACAATGGTAACGGACAGGACCAGAACCCAACAAATAGCATCGTAGCTTATGGAAGAAATGAAGACGGGAGCCTCAGCAATATTGGAACTTTCCAAACAGGAGGAGATGGGGGCGACTTTGATGGGGGTGAAGGACTAGATCCGCTGATCTCAGCCTATGCATTGACCAAATCAGCAGACAATCGTTTTGTATTTGCCGTAAATGCAGGAAGCAATACCATCACTTCTTTTCTGGTAAATGATGACTTTAGCCTCAGCCTGGCAGATCAGCAAAACAGCGGCGGTACCGGCCCAAACAGCTTAGCCTACCATAATGGTGTCCTTTATGTTTCTAATATTGATGCAGATGGGATTTTCAATGGAGAGCCTGATCAGGAAGGAAATCTTTATGGATTCCAGGTAGCCGATGATGGCAGCCTTAGCCCTATCTCTAGCAGCATTCGTAATCTGGGAACTCGCCCTTCAGCCGTTCAATTTTCTCCTGATGGAAACTGGTTAGCAGTTACTTCTATCAACTCTGGATCCTCAGCCCTTGCAAGCGGAAGTGAAGACGAAGTCGTAATCTACCAGGTAAATGGAGATGGTACGCTAAGCAATGCTCCAACAGGGGCCGCAACTTCTACCCTTCGCAACAATGCAGAAGGACGTAATCTGCCCTCAGCTATTGGCTTTCAGATTGTAGGAGACAATTATCTGGTCGTAACAGAAGCGCGTGAATTCAGACCAGATGGTACACCTCCAGCCTTCACCGCCTTACAATCCGGTTCAATCAGTACCTGGCAGATACAGGCAGATGGTTCTCTGAATGCCATAAATCTCGATGTCCCTTCTGGAAACAGAGCTACAGAGTCCGGAAGAACCGCTTGCTGGATAGACTTTAATGAAGATGAGGATGTATTCTTTGTTTCCAATGCCATCGAAGCAGGTCTCGCAGCTTTTAGCTTTGACGCAGGCCAGGTACAATTGCTGGACGAATTGGCAGCAGAAGGAACGGGTGCTGGAACGACCACAGATCCTTCAGAAGCTTTCGGAAGAACACAAGGATGGATCGACCTCTGGATTAGCGATGATGGAAGACACCTTTACCAACTATACGGACTGGAAGGAACCATCGGAGTCTATGGAATCAATGGTAGCAGCCTTAGCTTTATCGAAGAGATTACAGGCGACCTACCCGCAACCAATACACAAGGAATTGTAGCAATTTAAGTGATCGGTTAGATAGAATTCTTGAAAGGAGCCAGCCCGTCCCCATATAGGGGATGGGCTTTCCTATAGACAACTAATGACAATATTTTTTAGCTCATTGGACCAAAGGATCGCATAGTGCCCCATCCCATCCAATTCGTACAGAGTTGACTGCGGCATCTGTTGATGGGTAAAGCGGGCAGACTCGATGGGTATCACTTTGTCGGACTGAGAGTGGACGATGGTGATCTCCTCGACATGGCTGACCTTGGGACCGTAATACGCCATATTCATTTCATCGATTCGCATCTGGGTATTGGATTCCAATTGATCTATCACCTTCGAAACTGTGCGATCCGTTAACCCCAAAAATTCGGAGACTTGCTTGATACGATTTCTGAAATTATGAGGAGTGGTTACAAGCATCCATTTTTTCACCTGAATCTGAGGATTTCGTCCCAAAGCAATGACCGAGGTCACACTCCCAAAAGAATGGCTGACTACACTTTCCGGCTGGTATTTTTTTAGCAGCATTTCCACCAAATCCACAAATTCAAACATATTGGTTTTGCCTATACTGCTCTTTCCATGAGAAGGCCCATCAAAGGCTTGTACATAGTATTCCTTTTCCAAGAGTACATCTACCAGAGCGCCAAAATTCCCGGCTTGCCCTTCCCAGCCATGAATCAGGAAAACCGACTTATGTTCCGGATTTCCCCAGGCATAGGTTTGGATCTCAAATTTGCCGAAAGGAATACGTTTCTTCTCTGCCCTGTCCAATACTGTTTCTTCAAAATCTCTGAGCTTTCGGATGCGGGGATTGGACATGACCCGGTATACTTCTTTGGCAGCAAATCCCGGCGCAACGGTATCAAGTAACTTGAATAAGGGTTTCATATGTCTTATAGCTGAGTTCTTTTTTAGAACCCAAATATATGCAGCTAGGTTCTTATTTGCAACTCAGATACTGTTTTTTTATGTTTGGGGATGGATTTACGGGAACCAAAGGATCTGGACAGGGATTTGTGTCCCATTGTTAGCGCCATCGGAGAGATCGGCGATAAATGGATTTTGCTCATCCTGAGGGAAAGTTTCATTGGTGCGCGACGTTTTGATGAGTTTCAGGAAAATCTTAAAGTTTCCAAATCCGTCCTGTCCAATAAGCTCAATAAAATGCTGGAGCTAGAGCTACTTCAGAAAGTGAGCTACAAAAATCCCAATGAGAGAACCAGATACGAATATCACCTGACCCGCAAAGGTAAAGACCTGGGCAAAGTTATCATCAGTCTTTTGAATTGGGGAAATACCTATCTGGTAGCAAGAGGTCATGAGACTATCGTGATTGCCGATAGAGAAGAACTTGAGCCTGTAGGTCTTGAGTTGGTCAATAGTAAAGGTGACAAACTCAGACTTCGGGACACTGCGATCAAAGTGGGACGTTTGAAATAAGTTGCCTATTTTGATCTATCATGAATTCACACAATATCCCGCTTCTCCTGATTATTTTTCTTCTCTTCTTCTCATATAGTTGTCAACAAAAAGCAGCTCCTGAAGAACTTCCCAATATCGTTCTCCTGATCGGGGATGACCAGGGCTATCCCTACTTTGGTTTTATGGGCGCCGATTATGTCCAAACGCCCCACATGGATCAATTGGCCAGAAGCGGTCTGCTCTTTAAGTATGGCTATGTGCCAGACAATCATTGCCGCCCTTCTCTGGCAACTTTGATGACAGGTATTCAACCGGTAGAGTACCAAAATCGAGTCGAAGAATTGCTGGTGGAAAAAGGAATAAAGGAAGAAGAGAGAAAGGAATTTGAACAGCACGCCATGCAGTACTTTGAGACCCTGCCCAAATTGCTTGCTCAAAAAGGATACAAGAGTTTTCAGGGAGGCAAGTGGTGGGAATACAACTATCAAAACGGTGGCTTTACCCACGGCATGACAAAGGGATGGACTCCGGAAGATCAAAAGCAAGGCGATAAAAGGTCCAATCAACTTATGGGAGGTGAAGGACTGGATCTGGCAAGAGTTACAATGCAGCCGATCTATGATTTTATCACCGAAAACAAGGACGATCCTTTTTTCATCTGGTATGCCCCCCAACTACCCCACTACCCTTTCGATGCCCCGGATAAGTATTACAATATCTACAAGAATAAGGATATGAGCGAATCCGCCAAGCGCTATTATGCCAATTGCACCTGGTTTGATGAAGGGGTAGGCGAATTGCAGATGTTTCTGAGAAAACAGGGTGAGTTTAAGAATACCCTTTTCATTTACGTCAACGATAATGGCTGGGAACAAGACCCCGATCAGGAATTTCGACATGATTCGCTGAGGTGGCACAAGGGCGGAGATAAAGGAAAAACCGCCTTGCACGATCAATCTTTTCGTACCCCCATCATATTTTCCTGGTACGGCAAGATCAATCCCGGTGGTATATCCCGTGCACTAATACATAGCGCGGACATTCCTGCAACCATTCTTGACTATGTGGGCATCAAACCTCCTGAGAATTACTTCGGCACCTCCTATCGAAGCTTATTGAACGGCACCCATGGAAACATGCGGGTATCTATTGCAGGCAGAGTTAATGTCATGCGATCAGAAGAGGACATGATGGGCAAACAGATCGAAGGCTATTGGTATAAGAACAGAGATGGCTGGTTCTACAGTACGAACCTCACCACTGGCGAAAAATTGCTCCTAGCCGCATGGGGAGGTCGTGCAACTCAGACCAATCAGGTAAAGGCGCGTCCGGATTTAGTAGCAAAATTTGAGGAGGAGATTGCGGGATGGAAGCGGAGGTATGTGAAATAAAAATCCTCGATGGATTATCGAGGATTTTTAACGTATTAGGGTGTTAGGGTATTAGCGTTCGAGAGTAAATTGAAATAATCCCTAACACACTAATACGCTAACACCCAAACACATCTTATTTAATCGAAGGATGCCCTTCTGCTTTCCCTTTCACCGGAATAAACTTTAGCGGCGGATAGGCCAATCCTACTTCGTCTACACTTTCCCCTTTTAGGAAACTCAAGACCGCAGGCAGGGCACCCGGATGAGTAAGCACCTGCTCATGACCCGCATGTTTCACGATGATGTGGCTGCTATTCGAAAAGCCCCAGCGAACTTCCTCTGCCTGATAAGGTGGGGTGTTGAAGTCGAGGGTACCGCTCATGAAGAGGGTTCTCGTATCGCTGATCAAGGGCGCGCGGAATTCTTTGCCCAGATCAGGATTGGGCCAGATGCCATCCATTTTTTGGGTCAGGTATAGCTGCAAATTGGCAACCTGCGGGAAGAGGGTTTCTTTTTCTTCTCTTTGAATGCGTTCCATACGATCTTTTGTTGCACCAGAAGCCAGGTCCATGGTTGTTGACATCCCCTGTGTACCCAGCACCATATTGAAACGCTTGCGGATGAACCATTCCAGAGTGGAGTAGTCTTTTTGTTTGATGCTGTAAAGAAGTCGGGGAAAAACCGGCAGATCACTGGCATCTCCGATATCCAGGCGCATGACTATTTGTAAACCAAAAGGCCCTACCTTTATATCCATATCTTTTCGAGTCAGAGGATTGGTGATGGTAACAACTGCGGGTTCTTTCTCCAATTGAGCTATTACTTCCTTATAGAGCTCAAGCAAATCAGGCACTTCCTCGCTGATCTCCGTATCATTTTTAGCCATCAAGGCAACTTTCCCCAAATGACTATCCATAGAGGAAGGCAATTTAAAGGTATGATTAGGCCCTTCTGTTCCAATCAAAACAGCATTTTCGATATGCTCTCCAAAATACCTGATATAGGCCAATCCCAGATGCGTACCATAGCTAAAGCCCATGATGGTAACTTTCTCATAGCCCAAAGCCTCTCGCAAAGCATCTATGTCTTCTGCATTTTGTTTGGTGGTAAATCCTCTCAGGTCGATACCTCTTTCATCATAAGCCTTAATCGCAGCAGAATATACTTTGGCAAAATGATTCTGTGCATTCTCCGCACTCACAAATAAATCGTCGGGCAATTCATTCATCCAGATATAGGTAAGTCTTTGAGAAGCTTCGCCTGTTCCTCTCTGGTCTACCAAAATCACATCCCCCAACTCAAGATAGGGTCTCCACCTATCCAGAAAATAAGGCTGCCCTGCCTGCCAGGTACAACTGCTCCCCGGACCTCCTTCCAGATAAATCATAGGTGTTCCGGGATTGGGATTCGTGCTTTTGAGTTTTATGAATTTAATGGAAATCTTCTGCGAACTTGACTTCTCTCTGTTCTCTGGAACCTCCAGATAGCCCAATTGAGCAGTTACTCTTTCGCCGGATTCTCCAGTAAAGCTGGTATCTACCAGACTTAGATTAAATGTTGGGGTAAAAGCTGCAAGAGATTGAACAGCTAGTAGTATCGTGCAAATGATAAGTAATCGTTTCATGAGCTTATTTTTTTGATGTTTGATACAAGTATGGGGGAAAAAAACAGGCTATATGAAAAAAAGCGGCAGACAAGCACTTTGAACTGCCGAATACCTTTTCAGGATCGCTCAATATTATTTAGGGGAAGAACAGCCACATTCGGGGGTTGAAGTCTCTCATTGGTCGACAAAGTTCAGGAGATTGGGGACTTTATGTATTTTGAGGATCAAGATTTCACAAGATGAAGCAAGAAGTTAGCCTCATAGATCGCATCCTGCAAAATCGGCTTCTCTCCCACGCCCTTTTCTGGTTAGGAGTGTTGCTGATAGCTCCCATTTATTCAGAACCTACGGGTGACAAAGTTCTTTACTCCTATGTATACCGCGCCATCGGTATTCCCACCAAAATGCTGGCGACCTATTTCCTGGTGTACTTCCAAATACCCCGCTACCTGCAGAAAGGCAAATACATTCAGTTTATTCTTTCATTCCTCCTCAGTCTTTATGTATTCACTGTCCTCTACCGGATCAACAATGTGTACATAGCTGAACCCTTGGGAGGCGAAACCATCTATCAGGAGTCAATCCTCGAGATCATGAGCAATTACTCCATCACCATCGGGAATTATTTGATTCCTACCTATTTCTTCAGTTTTGTCTTTCTTTTTGTTAAGATGGTGAAAAACCGAGCAGAGGAAAAACAGCAATTGGACCAACTCCAAAAGGAAAAGGCTATCAGCGAGCTCAACTTCCTGAAATCTCAAATACATCCTCACTTTCTTTTCAATACCCTCAATAACCTCTATGCCCTGACCCTGGACAAATCAGATAAAGCGCCGGAAGTAGTTGAAAAGCTTTCGGGAATGCTGGACTTTATGCTATACAAAGGCACCCAGGACAAGGTAAGTATCCAACAGGAAATAGACCTGATTCAAAATTTCATTGATTTGGAGACCTTGAGATACGGCAATAGGCTAAGGTTGAGTTTTAAAAAGGAGGTGGAAAGTGAGCATGCAAAGATATCTCCCCTGATGCTGCTATCTATCGTGGAAAATGCCTTTAAGCATGGAGTAAGCGGGGCCATAGGAGAGGCCATTATCCGAATAAATCTGGAGGTCAAAGATCAAATCCTCTATTTCAATGTCTTCAATACCAAACCTCCCACAATACAGGAAGATAAGATGAATTATAAAGGAGGAATTGGTTCGCAAAATATCCGACGCCAATTGGAACTCAGTTATCCGGACAGGCATGTCTGGCAGATCCATGAAGAGGAAGATACCTATGAGGTTCAATTAAGTATAGAACTATGAGCGATCTTATCAGATGTCTGGTAGTTGATGATGAACCGCTAGCCGCCGGTTTAATCCAAAAGCATATAGAGCAGGTTCCACAATTGGAATGGGTGGCCAGTTGCTGGAATGCCCTGGAGGCTTTTGATATCCTGAAAAAGGAAAAGATTGACCTCCTCTTTCTGGATATTCAGATGCCGGTCCTCAATGGTATAGAATTTATCAAATCTCTTCATTACAAACCGGGCATCATCCTGACTACCGCTTACCGAGAATATGCCCTGGAGGGTTATGAGCTGGATGTCATTGATTACCTGCTTAAGCCCATCACCTTTGAACGCTTTTTCCGCTCCGTAAACAAATACATGAGTCGGGAGCCTCAAAAAGTAGACATAAGCCCTCAGAAGCCACAGGAAAGCCCCGAGGAGGACTTCCTTTATGTAAATACCAATCGCAAATTTGTGAAGGTTAAATTCACGGAAGTTCTATTCATCGAAAGTCTTAAAGACTACATCCGCATTCATCTTCCTGACAAAAGCATCACCACCAAAGAAAAGATCAGTGAGTTTGCCAATATCCTACCCGATCACTTTCTCAGGGTACACCGGTCTTTCATCGTCAACACCCGGAAGGTCAGTGCCTATTCCACGCATGACATCGAAATCCAGGAGCATGAAATTCCTATCGGCATCAGCTACAAACAGGAAGTCATGAAATTCTTTAGAAAATGAGAGTTCTTCTGAATTTGAACTCATACCCGCCAACCGGATGGCTCTTCTCTTAAAAACCGGACCACTTCCTTTTTCCCAAAATCTACTAATTTAGTTCTTCCAATACATGTCTGATTATGAATAGAACTGAACTTGCCCGCAAAGAAAATAACGAATACTACGATCGCTATATCGAACAGATTCCCGCCGATCTTTCCTTAAGGGATGGCTTCCTATCCTCTCTCGCCGAAGTCGTGGATTTCTTTTCTGCTATCCCGGAAGAAAAAGGAAGCTATCGCTATGCCGAAGGGAAATGGAGCATCAAAGAAGTCTTCCAACACCTGATCGATAGCGAGCGCATCTTTGCTTATCGCATGTTTCGTATCGGCAGAGGAGATGCAACTCCATTGGCTGGCTTTAATCAAGAGGTATATATCGAACCTTCAGGTGCAAATGCCAAAAGCATGGCCGAGCTGATAGAAGAGTTTCAAATCTTGCGCAAAAGCAGCCAGTCTCTGCTCGCTAGCCTCAATGATACAGACCTCTCAAATATGGGAGAAGCCAGTGGCTTTGACGCATCTTCCAGGGCCATTGCTTTCATGATCCTTGGCCATGAACGCTGGCACATGAAAATCATCCGCGAACGCTACCTCTGATTCCAGCTACGGACTGACAGGCTTTTTGTGTATGACGAGCTGATCAGGGTCGCATCGGCTCATTGCCCCTCAAAATTTCGGGCGAAGTAATTTCCCTGATAATAATACGCGGGAAAGGATTTATATTGGGGAAAGATCTCCCCGTATGAGTGATCGCAGAACCCATTCCCATATATTTGAAGAAAAAATAGACGCCCTGATCTCTCCTTTCGAAAGGCGTCTGGGCAAACATTATCTTCCCTACAGAAATCATGTACACAGAGTAGCCAATCTGACTTGGGCCCTAAAGCATAATTCAGATCCGGATGATGTGGAGAAAATTGCCATAGCAGCGGTTTACCACGATATCGGTATCTGGACAGATAGCACCTTCGATTATCTCGATCCTTCCCGTCGAATGGCCTCCTCCTATCTTTCGCAGGCAGGGAAATCCGAATGGAATGAAGAGATCGCAAGCATGATCGATATGCACCATAAGATTACTTCTTATAAAGGACCTTATCGTGATAATGTGGAAGCCTTCAGAAAAGCTGATTTGTTAGACCTTTCCTTTGGCAAGATTTCCTTTGGATTAGAGCGCCGCTTCATCAGAGAGAATTACCGCCGATTTCCCTTGCTGAACTTTCACCTGATCATCCTTTCTTCTTTCTTCCGGCATTTTCTCAAACATCCCTTAAATCCCCTGCCGATGATGAAGAAATAAATTCCTGAACTTCTCCAAAAAGATTATGATAAACTGGCAAGAAAAAGCAAAAGAGTTCTGGTCTCAGGGCTACCTCCTCCTCGAAGATTTTTTCGATGCTTCACTTATGGATGAACTGAATCAAGAAGTACTCTCTCACTTTGGGATAAATCCAGAATGGGAACATTCGCTTGAATTCATCCAAAAATCAGCCACGGAGGTCATCCCCTGGTTTCCAATTCAAGAGGGAAATCTCAGTTTTGAGGTATTGGAAAAGGATGCCCGAATGATCGCCTTAAGTACTGCCATTCTGGGAGCAAATTGGCAGAACCTCTACACCATGGCCATGTTCTCCAAACAAGGGACCCGAGGACAGGCCTGGCACCAGGATTGTCCTCCCGAAAATCAAGAGCAGTTCAATTTGAATCGTTTGGTATATACCCACGATATAGATGAAAGCAGCGGAGGACAGACTCTCCTTTTGCCTCAAACCCATAAAGTGGGTCCAATATCGGTAGGTGAGCCTCATGAAGAACTACAGGGCCAGCTCGTATTAAGTCCCAAAAAGGGCAGCCTGCTTCTTCTGCATGGGCACAATTGGCATAGGGTAAATCCTGTTCATGGGCCTTATCGCATCTCCATCAATTGCAGAGCTATTCCAGCAGGTACACCGGAGGACATTACAGATATTGCTGTTTACCGAAATATGAGGTATCGATTCTCTAGTCATGAGGTTATAGAAGAAAGAAACTGAAGCCAGCCTATTAATAAATTCCCTCCTGATAAGGGGCTATCTACAAATCTTACTATTTGATACCAGGGCTTATTCTCTAGGGTCGAGATACAAACTTCACGTACAAGGATTTTCCATAAAAAAAGCTCAGCCAAATCAATGGCTGAGCAATAAACGTCTATCCCTTTTTCATTTATTTCTTTTTCATCGTAATTTCTATTACGCCATTCGCTCCATCTTTTCCGTACTTTTTAGCCGCAGCCTCTCCCTTCAGAACATTGATGGAAGCGATATCATCTGGCTTAAGCTCGGATATTTCTATCGTAACTATTTCTCCGTCTATAACATAGAGAGGCTTTAGTCCGTCCTTGCTGCTATCATTGGATCTGATGACAACGCTATCTCCCTTCTTATTACTTTTCACCAGAATACTCAGTTCCTTAAAACTGTGAGAACTTGATCCGGTATCCGTAGACAAATTGACCGTCAATTCGCCACTCTTGGCTACAGCTACTTCATATTTTTCGTAGCCAATATAACTTATGATTAAGTCGGCAGGTGGCTCATTGGGAATTTCGATCTGGAAGATTCCGTACTGATCGGTCACGGTACCTACCTGGGTACCTTTGACAATAACAGTCGCACCAACCAAAGCCTCTTCATTATTTTTATCCAGAACCTTTCCTACGACAATCCAACCTTCTCCCTGCTTAACAGATTGAAGTTCGAGCGCAGGAACCGGGCTGGAAGACATGAGGGTAAGACTCAGAAAAGCAATCGGTAGAAAGCTTAAATATTTCAACATTGCGTGTCTGGATGACTTTCTTTTGTTCATCATGGAAATTCTTTTTTTAGTTGTTAGTTGATTAAAAGAGTTGGCGATCGCCACTTTTTGCTTGCCGACACTGTAATTGAGCAAAAGCAACTGATAAGCTTTTTTATCGAAGCCCGCATCCAGGATTTGCGCATCAACCTGGTATTCGTGAACTTCTTGCAAAGCTTTTTTAAAGAGCCAACTTATAGGGTTGAACCAAAAGACCAGCAAGATTACCTCAGAGAGGATTACATCCCAGCTATGTCTTTTTTGTATATGTAAACCTTCGTGGGTGAGGATTACCGGGTCAGGATATTCACCTTCCTCAAAAGCAGGAAGGAAAATATAATGGAAGAAAGAAAAAGGAATCACTACTTCTGGCGAATAAGTAATCAATCTTCCGTCAAATTCTGTAAACTCCGCTTTGGCAAATAAGCCCGCCAATTGAATGCCTATCCAGATCAAGCGTATCAACATCACTGCCACTCCCAAGGCATAGATCAAACCAGCATAATCCGTCCAGGACCAGGATTGGATGATCGGAGTAATTTGTTCGACTAACTCGCCTCCTTCTGTAGGGGAACCTGAAATGATCAGGTAATAGAGTACATTCTCCCAGCTTTGGTATTCTACATACCCAAAAGGAATCATGGGTGTCAGTATGGCAGTAATCATGGAAAGGAGCAAAAACCCTCTCCGCATACCATAGTGAGTATCGTTGTCCAAAAAGAATTTGTAGAAAAGATAAAAGCCCGTCAGAATGAGAGAGCTCTTAAAGAGGTACAGAATAATTTCATTCATTGTGCTCGGATTTTTCGTTTTCGATCATGGAGATAATTTCCTTCAATTCGTCAATGCTGATATCTTCTTCTTTAGCCATAAATGAAATGACACTTTTGTAAGAATTTGAGAAATATCCATTGACCAGATTTGAAAGGGAATGTTTGCTATAACTCTCCTTGCTGATCAGAGGAAAGTATTCATGGGTTTTTCCATAGGCCTTATATCCTATATATCCTTTGTCCACCATGAAGCGAACCATAGAGGAAACAGTATTATAATGCGGCTTGGGTTCAGGAATGCGTTCGCGAATGTCTTTCACAAAGGCTTTTTCCAGCTCCCATAGGATCTGCATGATCTCTTCTTCTTTGCGGGTTAAAGGTTTCATGTCACAAGTATATAACTAAAAAATCAGTTTATCAACTAAATTTTCAGTTTTATAACTGACCTACTCGTTTAGGGTTGAATATTTCCCACAAAAAATCCCCTGCCAATACTGACAGGGGTACATCTAAACAATAGACTTATGATGCTTATTTAGCTTTTCCTATATATAAACTACATTCTTCTTTCTATTCTTTCCAGGAAGGAAGCGATATGTTCATACCATTGAGAGAAACCTTCCCGTAGCCAGATACTTTGCAGATATTCTCTCAACCATCTTGCATCCAGTTTTTGCAAAGCATCGGAGGTTTTCTTATCCGTTACGATCGGGATAGCTTTCAGACTGATATCCCTATAGTAGGGTTTTGCTTGTTTATTCATAAATCGAAGAACTTCCAGTCGTTCCTCATTTCGGAGGTTTTCAGCCATCACATAATAGGCGCGATTTTCCAGATAGCTAAAATTGATCCCCAAGGGTGCCCGGTTCATAATCATAGCTGCCAATAGTCTTCCACTTTTCCCTTTGATTTTTAAGACTTTTCTCGATCTATTTAAGCCGTACTTCCTGAAATCGGCCCCAATCTTTTCCAGACAAATGTCTGCTTCATTCAATTCTTCCGCCTGAACAAAAGCCTCTCCGAATCGATCGGTCATACAGCTAATCAACTCATCATCTACTCCTTTCACTTCTTCAACTTCATAGGGATACATGCCTGTTTCCGGAATAAACCTCAGCGGGAGTTGCAGAAATTGGAAGAGGTTAAGGGCTGCCTTTTCTCTGCCGAGCTTTTCAAACATAGAAGCAAATACCCGATAGGCATAACGGTTATTAGGACGAAACCAGTTTTGACTGGCACGTACATCATCTGCTTGGTGCTGGTGCTCAGCTTTGAATTGGGCACCCAGCATAACTTTCAGGGAAAGGAAAGGATTTCCATCACTGACCAGGTGCTGGGCCTGCAGGCAATAATTGCTTTGTTTCCAGGCAGTGATAGAGGCAAAGTTTTTCACTTTTGCAAGATCATTGGTAAAAATCCATAGATACTTTTCCTGGCTTTGGTAGAGGTTTTTCCAGTTGTTCCTGATTTCTTCCATATGAGGCGCCAGTAAAGCTTTCTTTGCGGGATATATAAAACCGATTTCCTCATATTGCTGAAAGAGTTCGTCTACAGATATTGTATTGAAGTTTATGTTAAATTCTGCAAAAGTCATTTTTCGGGTAATGGATGCAGTCATGATTAGGTTTGCTTGTAAGTGGAATAAATAAGGGCTCAGTGCTCGCTATATCTTTCGAGCTTTACAGGATCGATCTCAATTCCCAGACCGTTTCCTTCGATCCGATCAGCCTTTCCCTCTGAGGAGAAAAACAAAGGCTGTCGGGCAATGTCATCTTCCATAAAGAAAGGCGCAAAGGAGCCTTCCAGATATTTGAGTTCATGATGTTGGGCGAAGATTCTGCCAGCGGCACTGAGGATGGCGGTTTCTCCCACATGGCAGCCCAACTGACAATAAATGCCATGTTTCTGGGCGATTTGATAGATTTCTGAGCATTTGCTCAAGCCTCCCAGTTTTGAGATTTTCAGGTTCACCATAAAGGAATCCCGGGACATCTCATTCAGATAAAAATGGAGCTGTTCTTTGCGACAAAGGGATTCGTCAAGAAGAAGGGGGATATCAGTTCTTTGCGCAAGTTTCGACAAATTCCCGGTCTCTTCTTCCCGCAAAGGTTCTTCTACACAACTGATGTGATAGGGCTGAAATTCTTCCAGCTTTTGAGTTGCTTCACTCAGGCTCCAGGCACGATTGGCATCTATACGGATATCAACCTCAGGCCCCATGATCATTCGGGCCAAAGCAAGGTCTGCGACATCTCCTTCATGCCCTACCTTGATTTTTATGTGTGCTAAATTCAGGGCAGAGATCTTTTTCAACCAATGTTCGAGTTTCAAGGGTGGAAGCATGGGAAGAACTGCGGAATATTGCGGCTCATAATCAACTTCTTTTCCCATTAAAGAGGCCAGAGGCAATCTCTGGTGTTTCCCCCAAAGGTCCAGCAAGGCCATCTCCCAGGCACATACCAGCGAGGGCATAGCAAATCGTTCTTCCAGTTTCCTGCAAAAGCTAAAAATGTCTTCCAGCTTTTGAATCCGAGGCAAGGGCCAATGCTGGATGATTTCCTGAAAACTCTGCCATACTTCTGCAGTACTTTCTCCGGTAACATAAGGGCGTGGAGTACATTCGCCATATCCCAGCTCTCCATCGTCTCCATGAAGGGATAATACAAGCGATTCGGAGCTTTTACGTTTTTTAAGGTTATGGTCTACAGAGAAGGAAAAAGGTATCCTTACCCTGTATACATGGACGAGTGTGATTTGCATAAAATGCCTCTTAAGTATTTACAAGAAAGATTGCTGCTTTTCGATTTTCTCAGGGATCTCTGATGATCCGATAACTAAAGAGCTGAGATGATGTCGATTGGCTTTCTGCTTTCTTTACTCAAACAAGCATTTATAAATATGAAGAAGAATACCCTTTCCCGACCTGGCATCCTACGGAAAAGGGTAGTATAGAGAAATGTGTTTTGTGTACGTTCAGGTTCTTGTTTTTTGGTGAAATGGGCCTGTTAATGCTTAGCCATTAAATGTATTTATCACGGAGAGTACCCCATTATAAGAAATCAGACTAGCAAATATTAAGGCAAGCGCCATCCCGACATTCAGGAGCCAACCTGCCTTATGTTCCTGCATCAGGCGTTTACTATTACTCAGAAACATTATGCCGATTATAACCAATGGCAAGACAAAGACATTGAATACCTGAGTCAGAATTTGAGCCTTAATAGGATTACTACCCAGAATAGGTACCGTTAACCCTATAGCACAAACAATCCCCGTCAGAATTTTGAACTGTTTTGAACCGACATCCAGCTTTCCAGCCTGATAATCTGCCACCAGTATAGGGGTGATCATAAGTATGGGGAATATGGAGGAGAGTCCAGCACCCAGGGTTCCCAAAAAGAAGACTGAGATAGCAAATTTCCCTGCAATAGGTTCAAGGATATAAACCATATCCAGGACCTTTTCTATCGATTTCCCTTCTGCGAATAAGGTCCCCATAGCTACGGCCATGATAGATCCACTGATCAGGAATATCAGAATCGAGGCCCAAAGGGCATCATTTCTCTGGTCTTTCAGATTATCCTTTGTCCAGCCTTTCCCCTGAATAAATAAAGGACGGGAAAGGAAAGTAGCAGCTGCCATAGTTGTACCGACAAAAGCGACAACCAACTGTCTTCCTCCTTCTACTTCTGGTATGGATGGGATCATGCCTTTTGCAATCGAAGTAGGATCTGGCAGCACAATAAACATGGACAAAAGGAAGGATAAGCCCATAATGGATACAAAGACCAAAAGGATCTTTTCGAAGAGGGTATAGGTACCCACCCACAACAAGGCATACATACTTCCAATAATCACAATCGCAATGATCAGGATCAAGGCATATTCATAACCAGCGGCAGCAGGGATAAACAGACTCAACATTTCATAGATGGAATGCGCTGAAATTCCCAATATCCCAATCAGCGAATTCCACTGCCCCACGGAGACTCCGACTATAATGAGAATCGCCATGATTTTCCCAAACTTCAGATGTCTGCGGAAACCATAAAGAGCCGTTTCACCCGTAACAAGGGTATACCTGCCATAAGCCTCCATCAAAACCCAGGAAAACAGACAACTGATAAAGAGAACCCAAAGCAATTGCATCCCATACTGACTGCCTGCGACAGCCATAGTAGTGACACTCCCTGTACCGATCGTATAGCCAATGGCAAATATTCCCGGACCGATCTTTCGAAGAAATGCGGAAATTTTCTGGAGAATGGACGATGGAGCAGACATCTTGTTATTAGTTATAGGCTTTAATCATAGATAAAGACCTCCTGATTTCTTCTGCGATCTTATCGAATTGTTTTTCCTGCACCCAATCTTTTTTAATGAGCTTGGATCCCATACCGACGGCAACAGCTCCACTTTCAAACCAGCCAGAGAGATTTTCCTGATTAGGGCTAACTCCTCCTGTGACCATAATTTCTGTCCAGGATTGAGGACCTTTCACAGCTTTGATAAAGCCGGGACCATAGACCGAACCGGGAAATAACTTTACGATATCGCAGCCGAGTTCTTCAGCCTCGCCTATCTCAGTCAAAGAACCGCAACCGGGTAGATAGGGGATCTTTCTCCTGTTGCATACAGTAGCTATATCTTTTCGCAAGGAAGCAGAAACAATGAAGTTGGCTCCTAATTGTATATACATCGCTGCCGTAGCTGCATCTGTAACAGAGCCGATCCCCAGAATCATTTCCGGTAATTCTTCCTGAGCAAATTTGACCAGGTCAGCAAAAACTTCCTGGGCAAAATCTCCTCGATTGGTAAATTCTATTACCCGGGTTCCGCCTTTAGAACAGGCTTTCAAAATTTCCCGGGCAGTTTCCTGATCTGCGTGATAGAAAAGGGGTATGATCTTTTGGGATCTTATGCTTCCCAGACAGATATGTTTTTTAACGCTTGCCATAGTAAAAAAGCAGGCCCAAGCAAGGCTTGAACCTGCAGACTAACTCAAAATAATATGTATGCTTATCGTGAAACTCGTCCGGAGGCATCTCCAGACATCAGTTTTTCAACTTCTTCTATGCTTGCCAAATTGGCATCTCCAAAAATGGTATGCTTGAGGCAGGATGCAGCCACAGCAAAGTTCAGGGCTCTTTGATCATCTTCCGGATAGGTAAGTAATCCATAAATCAGGCCGCCCATAAAACTGTCTCCTCCCCCTACTCTATCGACGATATGAGTAATCTGATAAGTAGGAGCTTCATACAATGTTTCACCATCATAGAGGACACCGGACCAACTATTGTGAGAGGCGCTGATTGAGCCCCGCAGGGTTGTGATCACTTTCTTTGCACGAGGGAACATTTCCATCAATTGCTTGAGCACAGATAGATAGGCTTCCCCGGATACAGAACCTCCCTGGGTTACATCTACATTTTCCGGGTGCAATCCAAAGTGCTTTTCAGCATCTTCCTCATTTCCGAGGATTACATCACATCCTGCAACCAGATCAGGCATAATCTCGCCCGGTTCTTTGCCGTACTTCCACAGCTTCTTACGATAATTGAGGTCTGTAGAAACCGTCACTCCGAGTTTATTAGCCATCTGAATTGCTTCCAGACAGGCATCTGCTGCCCCCTGAGAAATAGCAGGTGTGATTCCGGTCCAGTGAAACCAGTCTGCACCTTTCAATACTTCTTCCCAGTCGATCATCCCTGCCTCAATTTGAGACATGGAAGAATATGCACGATCATATACAACTTTACTCCCGCGTGATACAGCTCCGGTCTCGAGAAAGTAAATGCCAAGTCTTTCTCCTCCCCGAATCATATGTTGAGTTCCTACCCCTCTTTTCCTCATCTCCATTTCTGCACAGTCACCGATATCATTATCAGGAATGCGAGTAACAAAGTCTACAGGTACTCCATAATTGGCAAGGCTCACTGCGACATTACTTTCACCCCCACCATAAATTACCTCAAAGGAATTCGCTTGGCTGAAACGCTTCCAACCAGGAGGAGATAATCTTAACATGATTTCTCCAAAGGTTACTACTTTCATAATTTATTTATAGCTTTCGTTTATAGCATGTATTTGAAAAATCTTCTTAGGAGAATGCTAAGCCACCATTGATGTCAAAGTTCGCTCCGTTTACGAACGAGCTATTATCAGAAGCTAAATAGACCACCAGGTCTGCCACCTCTTCAGCACTCCCTTCTCTCCTCAAAGGAGTTTTACCTGCAACCATTTTACGAATTTCATCCTTTGTGAAATCATCGTGAAATTTTGTTGCAATTAAGCCGGGACAAACGGCATTTACTCTAATCCCTTTTGGGCCCAGCTCTTTTGCCATGGCTCTGGAAAAGGTAGTCACCGCTCCTTTGGAAGAAGCATATAGAGAAGATCCGCCGCCGCCGCCATCTCTGGCAGCCTGAGAAGAAAGATTTATGATGGAAGAGCCTGCACCCATTAATGGTTCAAATGCCTGCATGATGAAAACGGTAGCCTTAAAGTTGACATTCATCACCAACTCATAAAAAGACTCATCGAATTCTTCTAAGGTCTTGCGAGCAAAAAGGCCTCCTGCATTATTTACAAGAATATCAATTTTCTCTCCGAATGCTTCTACTGTTTTTGCTTTCAGATTCTTGATATCCGATAAATTTGATACATCAGCTTTAACAGCAATAGCTTCTCCTCCCAAAGCCTTTATCTCCTCAAGGGTTTCATTAGCTCCAGCTTCAGAATTGTAATAATTCACCACTACTTTCGCTCCTTCTTTTGCTAAACAAACGGATATGGCTCTCCCAATATCCCTTGCCCCTCCGGTTACTACTGCTACTTTACCATTAAGTGTACTCATTATTCTTTCTCTAAATTTAATTGATAATTAGATTCCTAGCGCCTGTCCCCCTCCAATCTGGATGGTTTCAGCCGTTATGAAGCCGGCATCACCACTGGCCAAAAAGGAAACAACCCCTGCAACATCATCAGGCTGACCCAATCTTCCCAACATAATGTTATTAGCCCATGACGCAAAAACTTCTGGCTTCGTGGATTTAATTTGTTGGTGAAAGGGGGTATCAATTGTACCGGGAGATACTGCATTTACTCGAATGCCGTACTCAGCCAAATCCTTGGCCAGGGCTCTTGTAATTGTATGAACTCCAGCTTTAGAAGTACCATAAATTCCAGCCCCGGGTCCTCCTGCATTCCATGCAGCATTTGAGGTATAGTTGATGATGGTTGGATGTTCTCCCTTTTTCAGGAAAGGGATTGCAGCCCTGGAGGCGAAGAAAACAGAATCCAGATTTAATGCCATCACAAAGCGGTAAAATTCTGTTGTCATATCTTCAAATCGAGATCTTCCTCCCAATCCACCGGCATTATTAACCAGCACATCTATCTTACCGTACTTTTCGCCTATTTTGGTAATGTTTTCAGTTACCAGTTCTTCTTTGGTAACATCAAATCCGCAATATTCAGCATCTATTCCCTCTGCTTTGAGTTCTTCAACTCTTTGCGCTCCGGTTTCATCTTCGATACCATTTAATACTACTGTAAATCCATCTTTACCTAATCTTTTTGCTACAGCGAAACCTATACCACCTGTAGCTCCCGTAATTATCGCTATTCTATTATTGCTCATTTATGTTTTCTGTTTATTATTTAAAAATTAAGTTCTGTTTTGATTAAATAGTCTTGTCAACTAATCTTACTTGTTTGATAAAGAAAAATATAGCCAGGACTCCAAGTCCTACTGAAATAGTAATTGCTATAAAGGCAGGGACATAAGAACCCCCACTTGTTATTTGCCCAATAAACCAATTCATGATCATAGGTGAAACGGCTGCAACTGTACCTGCCAATCCAGCTAAGGTTCCAACTGACGGTCCTTTTAACAAATCACTCGATAAAGTTTGAATGTTGCCGATGGCAAATTGAAATCCAAATAGAGCAACCCCCGCCAAATAGATGAAGAGCATAAAGTTTGTTTCTTTCACAAACATGATGATCCCGGTGAAGGCAAGAATAATCAGGGCACTCCCTATGACAATACTCACTTTTCTTCCGAAATCTACGGATCTTCTATTGATTGCAAATTCTGTAAAGATGCCGCCCAAAATACTTCCTGCAGCTGCCATCAAATAGGAAATCCACATGGTATTACCAATTTCCTCAATACTTAGCCCAAATTTGGAGTTGAGGTAAATTGGCATCCAGCCTGCAAAGAACCACCAAATCGGTTCGATAAAAAATCGGCATAATAAAACTCCCCAGGACTCTCTGAAGCTTAATATTTTCCCCAGACTTAAGCTTTTCCCCATATTATCCAGATCGGTTTCCCGATCAATACTTTGATCAGCTGATATAAGATTTTTTTCTTCCTCAGTGATCCATGGATGCTTATTGGGGGTCGTTTTATTAATGAATAGCCAGGGAATCACCCAGATCAGTCCAAGAACTCCCAGTATGACATAGGTGGATTTCCATCCAAATTGTGCGTACAGGTAAACGATAATTACAGGTGCAATAACATTTCCTATGGATGCGCCTGAATTAAATATCCCCTGAGCTAAGGCTCTTTGCTTGGTAGGAAACCATTCGCCATTGCTCTTTACTGCTCCAGGCCATAGTCCGGCTTCCCCTAATCCAAGAAGACCTCGGACCACAGAAAGTGATACGATCCCCCTTGCGATTGCGTGAAAACCAGCCGCTAATGACCAAACCACAATGGAAAGGGTAAATCCTATCCTTGTGCCGATTTTGTCATACAATCTCCCTGAGAGAAACTTACTTGCAGCATAGGTCGCCAGGAAAACATTGAGGAGGAATGCATAATCTGATTTATCCATCCCCAAATCCTCTCCCATTTGCGGCCATAGCAAAGCAAATGCAGTTCTATCCACATAGTTTATGACAGTGGCTATAAAGATCAGACCAATGATCCACCATCTTAATCCTTTAATTTTCATAGTAGTAGGGTTCTAATGAATTAGGATAAAAAATCCTCTCTTGCAGGGCTGAATACGTCGATGAGAACCCCTGGGGATTTACAGACACATCCATGCATAACATGAGGGGGGATATAAAAAGAGTCTCCTCCTTTGAGGGTCTTCACTTCTTCACCTATGGTCATCTCAAATTCACCGCTTTCAACATAGGTAACCTGAGAATGGTGGTGTTCGTGGAGTTGCCCTACGGCACCTGCCTGAAAATCTACTTTTACAAGCATGATCTTATCATCAAAGCCCATGATCTTTCTTTTGAGACCGGGCCCTACTTCTTCCCATTCGATGTCATTTCCAAAGAGGAATTCTTTGCTAGCTGATATTGGATTCATTTTTTATTGATTTTTAATTAGTGAAACAGGACCTATCCAGGAAAATTCCTTGTTACCCAGATCCACCTGATGTTTTTTCTTAGGATCTTTGGAGCTATTGGCAATCATCAAAATAAAGGGCGATGAGTTTTTAGTTCTGATCTCAATGATACTATAGTCTCGCTGATCAAGCAAAATTTTCAGATTAATCTGATCAGGATAAGGGTTTGTCGGTATTTCGGACACAGGGCTGTAAGAGCCATGCGCTCGGATAGTAGATACAAAAATGGCGTCTTTTTTTGATTCTTTCCTTAAAACAAGGAATGCATCTCTGCGCAAATTAAAGTTGGGATCATTGGCACCTGTACGAGCCAGGATCAATTTATCCGAACTATCAGCCAATGTGGTTATTTCGTAGAATTTATTATCTGCAAACCAGCCCAGACGAACTTCATTTCCATCGGGATTTCCCTCTGCTTCTTTCCAAACATGCTGATAGCCCTGCTTTTCTCCCAATACTTCCAGCTTTTCCCCAAAATTCTCATAGGAGAAATTGGTAGAAATTAATTGCTCTTGAAAATGAAAGGGCAAATCCAACTGATGAGACTCCTCTGACTGCAACCTGAACACATCAATGAGCAATGGCTTCTCAAAGGCCTCATCTGTCAATAAACATAGGGTCCGATGCAATTCTACCCCTTTATAGGCATTGCTCTCTTTAGCACTTACCAATTGGACGGAAGGATTGCTTGTATTATAATACCAGGGTTCAGCATGGAAGGGATTTGCCTTTTTCGTATTCCCTCCAAACTGAGACCGCTGATCTACTACGATCGTATTATGTGCCAGGCTTTGTTTGGCCCAGCTTTTATTTTCTTTGAGATAGCCACCTCCGGATTTCTGATCAATGTTTACCCACCTTGCCGAACCATAATCCTGCAAAATTTCCGTACTTCCGTCATAAAGGGAATAAGCGAGCCTGTCAAAGTGTCCGTGGCCCATTCCCTGTGCAGAGTATTTAAAGAGGCAACTGATATCTGTATCTCCTCCAGGAGCTCTCAGAATGGCCATAGCTCCTTCATCTCCTTTCGCACCATCTCTCAGTTCCATTGGTATTTTAGCGAAAGGCTCCGTCAAACCCTGGCTTATATCCGCTGCAACCTGAAAGCCGGTTTGATCCAACTGGAAAACATTTTGTTCTTTAGCTATCGAAAGCAGGCCTTTGTCCCGTCCACATAGATAGTAAACAGCATCTACCGCAGAGATGAGTTCTCGGGAATGATAGGACATGCCTTTTTGGGCATCATTTAGGGGATAAAACCGTCCCTGGCTATCTGTCAGATTCAAGAGGACATAAACTGCATTTTTTAATAATTCTCCTCTGTATTTAAATATCTCAATTTCGGGTTTATGGTTTTCCAGAGCCTGAGCAAAAAGGATGAAGGGGGACATTGCATACCGCTGGTAATAGGGTCCCTCTGTATAGTATCCGTCTGGAGAAAATGCATTGTCTAACTGAGCGAAAAAACCTGCCGTTCTCTGGTCGGGCATCTGGATCAATCCCCCATCATTGTCAACAGCTTCTTTTTCTTCTGTTTTCAGGTCGAGGCCGTACAAAGCTCTTTGCAAACGTTCCTCATCCCCCATTACTAAAGCCATCATACCTACGCCTGCATTTCCCCAGGTACTATGGTTGTGAATCCGATTGAAGAACTGAGGATTCTCAACAGAGATATAATCCATATAAGGTCCAAAGAGGTTTTTCTCCAAATGCTCTCTTTCAGCAGGACTCAGGTATTCATACACACAGTCATAGGCCTGACTCATGTACACCAGCCAATTGGCATCATTCAGACATTGCCAAAAGAGTTTGCCTCTTGCATATGAGCGCGTTGCGGGGTGTTTCCCAAGGGTAGGAAATAGTTCAGCATAGGCCATGAAAAGCTCCTTAATGAAGCTGGCGTATTTTTCGTCTTCTTTGATCTGGTAAAGTGCTCCTGCTTTCTGGGCAAGGAAAAAGTTCTGTTTGTGTACTTCATGGCTATAGCCTCCGGCCATATCTTTAGGTACAGGAACTTGTGGACCTTTAGCCATCCAACTTTCCACCTCTTCGCTTGCATTTTTCAAGCTCTCAGTAAAAAGCGGCACCTCGTCCAATTGCTCACGAACCTGATCTATACCCGATTTCGTCAGAATTAGATTGGGGTGAGTTTGGGTCCAGGCTGAGAAAGCCAGGCCAAGCCAAAGGAATAGGTGAAGTGCGATATGTTGTGTCAATACTTTCATTTATTGAGCAGAGATTCTTGAGAAAGGGCATCAGGAGAAAGTTCTCCTGATGCTTCTTGAATAGGATAACTACTGAAATCCATATGAGTATCTAATGACTAACTACTAAATTGTAATATTTGACCCGGGCAAATGCTCCCTCATCCCTTGTAAGCAAATAATTGCCCGCTTTGAAGTAATTCTCGAAGATGCCCCATTTTTGCATATGGATGTCGGCATATACTGCAGAGCAATTTTCATTGAGGATTACTTCAAGGCGACCATCAGATGCGCTAACTTCAAGGGTAAAAGGATCCGTTTCGACATACTCATCAAAGGTATATCCTTCATCCTCTCCCTCAGCATCAGCATGCAAGATTTCGGTATCTGTTGCATCCGGATTTTTCAGAATTTTTGTTTTAAACATGAAATTTTGAAGAGTCTCATTTTTCGCATTATCAAGGATTGCCGGAGGCCTTAGCTCGGTGGGGTTCCCTATTGGAAGGTTCAGCTTCCAATTCCCCAAATCAATCTTTGGCAAAAAATAATCTACACCTTCGTTCACCGTATTTTTTCCGTTTCCAACACTTAGCACTCCATCCGTACTTACCTTTATTCTAACAGTAGTACCAGATAGCCCTTTGCCTTCATCAACTGAACTAATTGCACCGCACATTGCGATGGCGTTCACAGAACGTTCATCCAGCGGTATATTATCGGCAAACGAACTTTGAGGGACTATCAAGCCAAGCATGCAGCCTATCAACAAGAATAGGTGAGCTTTCGCTTGGTAGAGTAGTCTAAGTTTCATAGTTTTAACTGTTTTTTGATAACAAAATTTGTCAAAAAAAATACTTTGTTCCCGGCTTGAAACTCTCATCGCCAAATGGTCGGTTTCTTGCTCAGGAAGGAAATGAGATAAGCTAGTAATCTTTGATTGCTGGCTTATTTTTTTAAATATAATTTAAGTCACTTGCGAGTTTAAGAATTTGTTACAGGGTTAAGTAGTTAAGGTTAAATCTATAATTGGTCAGTAGTTTAGGCCTCTTTATGAAAGCCCCTCCTGAGTGTAAGCTTATTCGGAACCCTTATCAAGCATGTCTTCGAGGTGGAAGCGCATTGCATTTGCCGCCTTCTCTGAGTCTTTCGCCTGAACGTATTCGAGAATTTCTTCGTGTTCATGTAATGATTGATGAAATCGTCCATCTCCACAGATATTGAGTCTCTGGGAATACTTAACCATGTCTGGAAAGATGATCATCGAAAGCGAGCGCAATACAGAGTTCTTGCTTGCTTCTGCAATTCTTAGATGAAACATCAAATCCTCTTCTACTCCGGCTTCTTCCATCTCTACCTTTTTTCTAAATTCCGATAGTGCATTGGAAATTTGAATCAGGTCCTCATTTGTTCTTCTTTCTGCTGCCAGGCTTACCGCTTTCACTTCTAACATCGTCCGCGTTTCTACCAATGAATGGAAATCAGGATCTTCAATTTGGAGTACATTCGTAATCAGCCCTTCCAAAGCTTTAACTCCCAAACCGGAAACAACTGTCCCGTTTTGAGGAAGGGTTTTCAGAATCCCATAAAACTCCAGCTTTTTCAAAGCATCTCTCACATGTCCTCTGCCCACGCCAAACTGCTCCACTAATTTCCGCTCCGGTGGCAATTTGTCTCCAGGATTCAATTGACCCGTTCTAATCAGATTTCTGATTTGATCAATGATGTTATCTGAAGGTTTCGCCAAAGGGATTTCTTTGAAGAATTTGGTAGATCCCTTATCGGATTGAGTAGCCATTTTAAATTGGTTAACCAATCATTGGTAATTGGTTAACCAATATTACATCTTTTTTTGATGGATCGCAACCTTTAAAGAGAAAGATTTACAAAAAGCTAAAGTGGGCGGAATTTTTGCTGCTCAAAGCAGGATTCTCCTGGAAAACAGATTAACTGAAGCAGGCTCAAATTATCTTTTTCCTTTCACTTAAAGAAGCCTAAATCCAAAACTCGCTGGCCCTTAGGGGATAAACTGAGATAAAATTAAAGGGGCAAGAAATCTTGCCCCTTTAATTCATTATGTATAATAGCCTACCTAATTATTAATTAGTAGCCATCATTCTGAGTAATCACTCCAAAGCTGGCGAGTACTTCTGAGATAGGAACTGGAAACAGGTGATATTTACTATCAATCGTCTCTCCCATTTCAGCATTCACTGTTCCTGTTCTCACCAAATCAAACCATCTCTGACCTTCAAATGCCAGCTCAAGTCTTCTTTCGTCTTGAATAGCTTGTCTAACCAAAGCCTGAGAATTAAGAACTGTATGATCCAAAGGATCTATTCCTGCTCTGGTACGAATCGGATCCAGAACGTCTAATGCAACTTCCGCAGAAGCACCTGTTTCATTTAAGGTTTCTGCATATAAAAGCAGAACATCAGCTAATCTCAATTCAATCCAGTCGTGATCAGGACCTCCTGTTTGAGGAAATTTAGGAGACATCATAGCCGCATCATCAATAGTAACCGCTCTTCTCAAATCACCAGGACTTGCATCGAAAGCAGTAACCAGGTCAGAATCCAGAGGTGTCAGAGATTTTGTATCAAGACCACCTGACCATGACCAGAACTCAGAGAATCCATATTCATCAGAAATGGAACTTGAGATTTGATGTGCAAAGATGATTTCAGAATTCAAATCATTATCCACTCCAAAAATGTCTGCGAAGTTGGCTTGCAAGCTAACTCCTGCAGCAGCAGCTCCATTTACAACAGCTGCCAAATGCTCTTGAGCAGCGCTAAAGTTGCCTATTTGGACATATACTTTGCCCAGCATTCCCTGAGCAGCCAATTTAGACGCTCTTCCATTAACAATATCAGTCCCTAAAGCTGCAATTGCATCTGTCAAATCAGGAATGATCACGTTATTATAAACATCTGTTGCTGAAACTCTTGCCAGGATAGATTCATCTGTAGTACTGGGAGTCGCAGATAAGTTTACGGTAACGTCTCCGAATACACGCACGAGTTTGAAATAAGACAAGCCTCTCAAAAACTTGGCCTCCCCTACTTCGGTGGCATCTTTGGAATTTTCAATCACATTATTTGCACTCAATATAGACTTGTACAAAGCCGTATAGAAAGGGCCGAAGAATTGATCTTCCATAGTGGACAATTCAGGACCGTAGGTATCGAACTCTGTATAAGGGGCTTCTAGCATTAAGGCATTGTCTGCTCTGAAGTCTCCCATGACAGCCATCGGAGTTACCGAACCGTGCTGGTAGAAATAAGCTGCATTCAATACTCCGGAGAAGTCTGTCAAAGAACTTGAACTCGGAATATTTGGCGGAACCTGGTCCAGGTCTTCACATGCTATCGTAAATAGCAGTGCAGCCAATATGATATATAATCGTTTCATTTTTTTAGAATTTAGGATTTTGATTAGAAATTGACGTTAGCACCAATTGTGAAGCTTCTAACAACAGGACTTGCTCCTACCTGAACACCATAAGTGGTTGGTCCGAGGTAGCCACCGTTTGTGATCTCAACACCTTCAGGATTGAAAGAAGTGTAGTTGTCCGCCATCAGGTACAATAAGTTGGTAGAGGCAGCATAGAATCTCAAACGTGCCCAACCAGCATTGACTGTATAACCAACCGTAAGGTTTCTCAATGCTACGTAAGAAGCATCCTGAACAGTCGCATCTGTCTGGTTTCTGTTTCTTTCATAATGCTCTCCATTATGATCAGCTACACCATCGCCATCAGCATCAAAACTTCCTTTAAGTCTTCCTCCCCATTGTGAGTTGTAGTAAAGAGGGTCAATATTGAATACTTCTCCTCCCTGAGCACCCTGGAATTGGACGGACAGGTCAAAAGCTTTGTACACTACCTGGCTATTCAATCCCCAGTAGAAATCGGGGGTATTCTGACCAATTTTAACCAGGTCACCACCTTCTTCAACTGTTCTGGTTCTGTCAATTACTCCATCACCATTTTGATCTACCACATAGCTTTCTCCACTATTGATACCGTTATTTCTTGTTGGGTCTGCTACGAAAGACATTTCAACAGGAGCTATCGTTTGCAATCCCCACATTTCACCTATTTCTCCTCCTACATAGTTTCTAAATACAGGACCTCTACCACTCTGTCCGTAAATGGTACGTGGCAATTCAGTCAGTCCACCTAAATCCGTGATTTCTGAATTAACGGTAGAAAGGTTTGCATTTACGCTCCAGCGAAGATCCGTCTTGTTGACTACAACAGCACCTACTTCAAACTCCAATCCGGAACTTTTCACGTCTCCTGAGTTCAATGCGATCGAAGTAGTACCCAATACCTCAGAAACACTTTGGCTAATCAGGATATCTTCAATGTTAGAGATGTAATAATCAACTCCCAAAGTAAATCGGTTGCCAAGGAAGCCTAAGTTGAGTCCCATATTGGTCTCCGTATTGGTTTGCCATGTCAGGTCTGGGTTTGCAATATCAGACGGAATCAGGAATGCATTTCCAAAAATGGAGGCTTGTGGATTAAGCAGACTCAAAGAGTTGTATGCACCCAGGAAAGAAGTAGTTCCCAAAGAACCTCTGCTGAATCGTAGTTTGACATCAGTCAGGAAGTTTGAATTGAACCAGGCTTCGTTGTGCATATTCCAGCCCAAAGAAAAGGCAGGGAAAGTTTGGAATTTGTTATTAGCTCCGAAACGTGAATCACCGTCTCTTCTTACAGAAACAGATGCAAGGAAACGATTGTCGTAAGCATAGTTAATCCTTCCAAAAACACTCTGTCTGGCAATGGTCTCATCTCTTTCAGTAACAGCGATATCAGCGGGCTCGAGTAATGCATAGTTTTGAGGCTGACCAAAAGGCACATTAGTAGCATCCAGGGTAATTCCCTTGATGTAGAAGTTTTGAAATTCAACACCTGCTACAGCAGATACATCATGCTTGCCCATTACTTTGGCATAGTTCAAAGTAGTTTCACTCAGGATAGAAGACCTTTTTAAATTAGTCTGATCCAGGGCCGTTTGCGTAGTACGTGCTCTGGAATCAAACTCCAGACCTCTCCAGAAGAAATCTTCTGTATCTCTGACATCAGCACCAAGAACTGTCTTGATGTTCAAACCATCAACAATATTGAATTGCAGGTAAGAACTCAGGTTACCAAAGATTGTGTTTTGATAGCGATCCGTATTATCCAATTTGGTAGCAGGTCCGGCATCTCCAGATCCTCCGATTCCGTTACCACTTCTTCCGTAATGCCAGTCCTGAGCAGTCATACCTGGTTCCAGTGTATAGATACTGCTATTCCATGGCGCAGCAGAACCTCCTCTGAATCCAGAGTCAAAAGAAGAAAGACCTAAAGCCTGGGCTTGCTGATCCAATTGCTGAACAAATGCAATGGAAGCTTCTGTGTGATAGATTGGGTGAACGCTATACGCTCTCAAAAGGTCTCTCATGTCATGACCTACCATATCTCTATTCCCTACAAATCCATTGATATTAACCCCTGTTTTAAAGCGGTCTCCGATTTTTGCATCTACATTTACGCGTGCATTATATCTTTCGAAACCCTGGGTAATTACGATCCCCTCTGTATTCAGGTAACCCAATGAAGCGAAGTAGCTTACATCGTCCGTACCACCACTGATGCTCAGATCATGATTGGTACTGTATCCATCTCTGAAAAGCCAATCTTCTACTGCAACAACATCAGGAGAGTTTCTGAAAGCATTTAAGCGATAGTTCAAGATGTTTTGATCCAATTCAGAAACATCAAAGGTTCCATCATCGATACCTGACTGAATTATGTCAGCCCATTCAGAAGAAGTAGGATTGATGTTTTCCCCTACATATCTGCTGGAGGTACTGGCATATGCATTATAGCTAATGCTAGGTTTTCCACTTTTTCCTTTTTTGGTGGTAACAAGAATTACCCCATTTGCACCCCGTGAACCGTAGATAGCAGCTGAGGCAGCATCTTTCAATACCTCAATACTTTCGATGTCGTTAGGATTGACAGTAGCCAAACTTCCGGAGATCGGATAACCATCAACAACAATTAGCGGATTTGAGGCACCTGAAATAGAGGAAGCTGCTCTAATCTGAATCTTTGGATCTGCACCAGGCGCTCCGTCCTGGTTTTGAATCAGGACACCTGCCAGTTTACCAGCCAATGCATCATCAACACGATTCGCCTGAATCGCCGCAACATCCCGTCCTTTAACTTGAGAAATTGCACCCGTATTGTGAGACTTTTTACGTGAACCATATCCAACAACAACCACTTCGTCTAAGTCGCCGAAGTCTTGTTCCAAGGTCACATTTATTTGAGTCTGCCCATTCGTGGCAATTTCCTGGGTCTTGTACCCAACATAAGAGAATATAAGGGTAGCACCCTCATCTGGAACTGAGATTTTATATGAGCCATCTTCTCCCGTCAATGTACCTTCTGTAGTACCTTTGATTCGGATAGCAGCTCCTTCCAATCCAGTACCCTCTTCTCCTATGACTTTACCTGTAATTTCGATCTGGCTTTGCTCCGATACAGTCATATGTGTATCAGTCGCGAAAGCGTTTTGGGGACTAATCAAACACATCAACATCCCAGCAATCATAAGCAGGGATATTTTGGCTTGATAGAGTAGTCTAAGTTTCATAGTTTAAAATGTTTTTGATAACAAAATTTGTCAAAAAAATATCCTGTTCCCGGCTCGAAACTCTCATCGCCAAATGGTCGGTTTCTTGCTCAGGAAGGAAAATGGGGATAAGCTAGTAATCACCTAGATTGCTGGCTTATTTTTTAAAAATGATTTAGGTTATTCGCGAGTTTGAGATTCTTTTTTTTGGTTAAATGTTTAATAGTTCAAAGTCTTCTTTAAGTCAGTTGTGTGGGTTCGAGAACCCTCGAGAGTCTATAATAAATAATTAGTTAATCGGAGCCTTTACCAAGCATATCCTCGAGATGAAAGCGCATAGTTTTTGCAGCTTTCTCCGGATTTTTTTCCTGGATGTATTCGAGAATTTCTTCGTGTTCTTGTAATGATTGATAGAATCGTCCATCTCCACAGATATTGAGTCTCTGGGAATACTTAACCATGTCTGGAAAGATGATCATCGAAAGCGAGCGCAATACAGAGTTTTTGCTTGCTTCTGCGATTCTTAGATGAAACATCAAATCCTCTTCTACCCCGGCTTCTTCCATCTCTACCTTTTTTCTAAATTCCGATAGTGCATTGGAAATTTGAACCAGGTCCTCATCTGTTCTTCTTTCTGCTGCCAGGCTTACCGCTTTCACTTCCAGCATTGTCCGCGTTTCTACCAATGAGTGGAAATCAGGATCTTCAATTTGGAGTACATTTGTAATCAGGCCTTCCAAAGCTTTAACTCCCAAACCGGAAACAACTGTCCCGTTTTGAGGAAGGGTTTTTAGAATCCCATAAAATTCCAGCTTTTTCAAGGCATCTCTCACATGTCCTCTCCCCACGCCAAATTGCTCGACTAATTTTCGCTCAGGGGGCAATTTGTCTCCAGGGTTCAATTGACCGGTTCTAATCAAATTTCTGATTTGATCAATAATGTTATCTGAAGGTTTTGCCAGAGATATTTCTTGAAAGAATTTCTTCGATCCCTTGTCGAATTGAGTAGCCATCTGCCCTAATATTGGTTAACCAATCATTGGTAATTGGTTAACCAATATTAGGGCTTTTATTTTTAATGTCAAAATATTGATTAGAAAATCAACGTAAAAAAACAAAGTCAGGCCCGGATTTGAGACCGGACTCGCTTGTATTTCCTGCACTTGGGATTACTCTTTCTCCTTTAGAACATTCGGTATAATCGCATCCCAGGCATTTGTCCGGGGAGTAGAAAGTTCCAAAACGGAGCATGCAGCTTTCTCAAAGAGTGCATCTTTCCAGGTTCCCAGGATAGAGTTGATAAACTTTTCTTCTTTGGGCATACCTGTAATCAAGAGGTCAAAGCCTGCCGACTTCTCGATGATCTTTGCCAGGGGTTTTTTATCCTGGAAGACCATATAATGTGTAGTGGATTTACAACTTTTGCCGAGTTCTTTGAGATATCCTTCTTCCGCTGCCAATTCAGTATGATCCGCTTCAGGAGCTGCTACTCTTATAAAGGTAATTTCTGCATTAAAGATACGAGCCATATCATCAGCTGTACTGACGACCAGATCCAGATGGGATCCTCTTTCGGGATAAACCAGAATCTGGCGTATGTACCGCACTCCCGCATCCCGGAAGAGGGCCATATTGCAATCCAGGTGCGTCATCAACCATCGGACCGGGTTCCTGATCCAACTACCATGGCTGGCACGTCCGGAGATTCCCATGACCATCCATTCACAATCTGTTCGTTCGCTGATGACCTGAACAGTATCTAAAAGTTCGTGGGTTACCGAGGAATCAAATTCAATATTGATCTTTTTCTCTTCGGCCATTGCTGCCATCCGTCTATTGAGGGAGAGTACTGCCGGATTATCTTCGATCATAGCAGTAAGCATGGTTTGCTCTGGAGCTTCTGTCAGATGTACTACCTGCACCTTTTTTCCATTCGCCAGTGCTCCGGCTATTTCTGCCAGGGTTTCCGGAGATCGTTCGTTTCCAAAAAGGGGAACAACGATTTCAGCATTTTCAGCAACAGAGGTAATGTTCTTTTTGAAAGGAGCTCCTTCTTCCAATTCCATCTCTTTTCCTTCTTCAGATCTATAGCTGGGCAGAAGGGCCGGTTTTTCCTTGGGATTCAAATAAGCTCGTTTTCCATATCGTTGCCAGACGCCTTTTCGGTCTGCATTCTTTTTTCCATAAAACTGATAGGCAAGGATGCCTGAAACCGTGATCACAATCGCACCTGTCAAAGCCAGTCCTCCCAGAAAAGCAATCAATACCATTCCCGAAACCACCCCAAATATTTGTATCCAGGGATAGAAAGGAGATCGATAATCCGGCTTATACCATTCCACCCCTGTCTCTCTCAAAATGATTACACAGGCATTCACTCCTACAAACATCATAATCTTGAAAGCAGAGGCAAGTTTGACAATTCTTTCTATAGGGATAAAGAGGATCATACATGCCATCAAAGCACCTGTTACCAAAATACAGATGTAAGGAGTCAGGTAACGCTTATTTACTTTGTGGAACATCGGAGGCAACAAATTGTCTCGACTCATGGCAAAAGGGAAACGAGAAGCGGCGAGCACACCTGAGTTGGCCATGGAAGAGAGAGTAACCACTCCCAGAACAGCAGCAATGGTTCCTGCCCATTCTCCTCCCAGTAAATGAAAGAGGGTATATATCGGCTTTATATCTGTTGCCAATTCATCTATCGGAATATTCCCCACAAGGACAAATACAACCAAACAGTATATAATGGTGATAATAGTAAGGGCAGCCATGATAGCCCGGGGTAAGTTCTTACCGGGATTTTTGACCTCTTCAGCTATTGCGGCAACTTTGGTGACCCCTGCATATGAAACAAATACAAATCCAATGGCGGTCACAAAGCCATCAGCTCCCTCCATAAATGCAGGTTCCAAATAGCTACTGTCCAGATTAATCAACCCCATAGCTGAAACACCAATCAAACAGATAAGACTTAGGGTTACGATTACCAATTGCGCCAGCCCTACCTTTTTAACCCCCATGATATTTAAGCCAATAATAATGCAAAGCAATACAATCGAGGTGAGTTTAAGGGGGACATTTGCCAGGACATTGAGATAAGCGCTTACACCTACCAGGGCAAAGGAGCTTTTCAGCAATAGGGAAAACCATAAACCAAAACCAGAAATGGTTCCCATCAAGGGCCCAAATACCCGCTCAAGGTAGATATAAGTACCTCCTGATGTGGGCATGGCGGTAGACAATTCGGATTTGGAGAGGGCAGCCGGCAATACACAGATACCTGCAACCAGATAGGCCATCCAGATAGAAGGACCTGTTTTCGCTGCAGCTAGTCCGGGCAATACAAAGATCCCTGACCCTAGCATACCTCCGATTGCAATTGCGACTACATATGGTAAGGATAGGGTGCGTTCAAGTTTTTTCAAAGCGTGGAATTTTTACAAATATCTTATCTCAAGCTACAAAATAGGATATTAAGGGAAAAACCCTAGAAACCGTATCATATCGACTTCTATTGTTTTCCTATTTCTTTAATTTGACAAGTTCGAATTTTCATCTATTACCTAGAAGAAGGCTACCAAAATATACAGAATCAAGCCCAGAAGAAGTACCATATGAAAGCGGTAATCTTTGTACCAGGGCATTCCTTCCATTCCTTCTGAAATCAATGACTTTTTGAAGGTATAGTTCTCAATTTTTTCAGAAGGTGGAGCTTCCGTTCTTTCACTTACTCCTATAAAGATGGCAGCACTAACTGCCAGCATGATTCCTACATTGATGGTAAAGTGAATCGGCCACATATCAAATTGTCCCAGGAGGAATAGAATCGTCCCTAAAACAGTGCCGATGACCAGGGTCCAGAAAGCACCTTCTGCATTTCCCCTTTTATAAAAAACTCCTAAGAGAAAAATACAGGCTATCGGAGGTACTACTATGGCAAACATTTGCTGTAGATATGCCCAAAGTCCTCCAAAGTTGGCAATCATCGGAGCCCATCCAGCTGCAACTACCATTAAAATCAAGGTGGACATTCTCCCATAGTATGCGGTCCGCTCGGGAGTAATGCCAGGATTGCGAGGCTTTATAAAGTCAACGACCAATAAAGTCGAGGCTGAGTTGAGGGTTGAATCGACACTAGACATAATAGCAGAGATCAATCCCGCCAGAACCAGCCCAATCAGACCAGATGGCAAAACTTCTACTACAATAGTTGGGAAAACAGCATCTGCATTTTCAAGTCCTGGAAATAAACTGATCGCCATTGCACCAGGAATCACCATTATAAATAAAGGAATCACTTTGAGGAAACCAGCAAGAATCACCCCCCAACGAGCATGTTGGATATTCTTACCCCCCAGAATTCTTTGGACTATATACTGGTTGGTGGACCAGTACCAGAAGCCCAGAATCGGAACCCCCAGCAAAAGACCGGGCCAGGGAAGAGAGCTATCACTCAAAGGCCTCACCATAGAAAAGTGTCCTTCAGGAGCAGAGTCAACTACTGTTTGCCAGGAAAAATCCAGTCGCTCAAATAACATATAGGTCAAAATGCTACATCCTAAAATCAGGATGATCGCCTGAATAGCGTCGGTATATACTACCGCTTTTAATCCCCCAAAAGCCGTATAGACCCCCGCGATCAAAGCCAATACAAGACAGGTTTGCCAGAGGATCAAATCCGGAAAGAAGGTTCGTAAAACAATAGCCCCTGCATAAAGTCCTCCCGCTGTATCCACAACTATACTGATGAAAATGGTGATGACGGAGAAAATTACCTGAGATCTTCTGTCAAATCTTCTTTCCAGAAATTCGGGGATGGTGGTGATTTGAGATTTCAGGTAGAGGGGGACAAAGACCAAAGCAGCTACGATCAAAGGTAGACCAGACATCCATTCGAAAACCGATTGGACAACCCCCGTGCTATAGGCCGCTCCGGATAGTCCAATGATGGTAGAACTGGAAATATTGGAGGCAAATAGGGAAAGACCAATGAGTCCCCAACCAAAGGTACGGCCCCCCAGAAATAAATCTTCGCCTGTTTTGGTTGAGCGGGCTATGTAAAGCCCTATTCCTAAAACGGCAACAAAATAGATCCCAATGATCGATAGATCTAGCGTAGTAATTCCTTCCATAAAAGCAGCTCTTGCAAGTAGTAGATATGATTATAATGCTCGAATATATTAAGAACTGAGCGCATTATCCTCCCTTTGCCCCATATTTTCTACCCACTTTTTGATTAGCATAGGTAGCACAACAAGGCCTGCATTTTAGTAGCATGCCTGGCATAACCGAAGCCTCTTTTTTCCGTATATCCTCTGTGTTGAATCCTAACACATCGTCTCTATAATCGTTCCGTTGGTCTTGTAAAGTATTCGCATGCAAATTAGAAAGCTGCTGCGATGGGAAGTCTTGTTATTGTTCAGCTTACTCTCCTGTCAAAGTGTAAATCCCTATTATCACCGAAAAGAAAAGGACTGGTCCCGAAATCGTCCGAATCCCAATCTGGAAATAGAACATACGATCTTTCTGATTGGAGATGCCGGCAAAGCCAAAGAAAGTGATCCCGTCCTCCGTTTACTCAAACATGAATTTCAGGAAGCAGGTAAACATAGCAGCGTCCTTTTCCTTGGGGACAATATTTATCCTAAAGGTTTACCTGAAGTAGGTATGCCCGGCAGGGAAAGAGCTGAAGGAATCCTCGATGCACAGATCAATACCGTGAAAGAGGCTGCAGGCAAAGCTTACTTCATTCCCGGCAATCATGACTGGGCCTATCCGGATAAAATTGGGGGTCGAAAAGCCATTCTCAGGCAGGAAGCTTATATAGAGGAAAAGCTTGCTAACAAGCATGCCTTTCTGCCCGATAATGCCTGTGGAGATCCGGTAGCAGTTGAAGTGGAAAAGGACCTGGCCATCATCTTCATCGATTCTCACTGGTTTTTACATGATTGGGAGAAAGAGCCGGAAATGAATGAA
Source organism: Bacteroidia bacterium (assembly GCA_033391075.1). Lineage (NCBI taxonomy): Bacteria > Pseudomonadati > Bacteroidota > Bacteroidia > Bacteroidia bacterium. Next base: position 83,723 of record JAWPMV010000003.1, on the reverse strand, counting down.
GGCTGTGAAGTCAAAACCCGCTTTGAGTTTCGAGAGAAACTGATCGAACTGATCGACGAATATGATGGGGGACACATTCTGCTTGCTCTCCACCACCCTATCTTCACCAATGGTCCCCATGGAGGCTATTTTTCTTTGCAGGATCATCTCTTTCCCCTGAGTAAAATCAATAAGCACCTTTTTCTACCTCTGCCAATAATAGGCTCCATCTACCCTAGCCTAAGATATTTGGGCGTTTCTCCTCAGGATCTGGGACATCCCCTCAACCAGCAACTGATCCAGATTTTACAGGATGTCACCTATAAAAAAGGAAATATCCTTTTCGCTTCAGGCCATGAACATGCTTTGCAATATTTTCGGGATGCCAGTACGGTTAGCGACAGGCACTACATCGTAAGTGGAGCAGGTAGTAAGGAACATGGATTGAGAAGGGGCGGAAGGGTTCGTTTTACTTATGGGAAAGAAGGCTTTGCCAAATTGACCTACTATAAAGATGGCTCCGTTTGGCTGGAAATGATTCGTCCACTTGGCAATGGGGATCGATCTGAGGTCCTGTTTCGCAAAAAAGTCAAGGATAAAAGCCTTTCTATTTCGCCCGAAACCCGTCAAACTCCATTACCCAAAGAAGAAGTTCTGGCTTTCGCAGATACCACTTACCAGGCAGGCAAAGGCAAGGAATTCTGGTTTGGAAAAGTATATCGGGACCTATGGGGAACGAAACTGCGTTTTCCGGTTATGGACCTAAGCCAACTCAATGGCGGCTTGAAACCGGTTAAGTTGGGCGGAGGCATGCAAACCCGATCCTTGCGCTTTAAAGCCCCCGATAAACGCCAATATGTGATTCGATCCGTTCGGAAAGATGTCACCCGGGCCATTCAATTTAATTTCCCGGGCATTCCTCAAAATACCATTATATCAGAAATTGTGCAGGATCAGATATCTATGTCTAATCCTTATGCTGCCTGGGTAGTTCCTGCCCTTGCCGATGCGGTGGGGGTTCCTCATTCCGATCCTTCTTACTTTTTTGTCCCCAAACAGCCTCTATTGGGTGATTTTAATGATCGAATAGGGGGCGAGATTTATCTTTTTGAGGAAAGACCGACCAAGCATACTCCTCCCGGAACAAGCTTTGGAGATGGGAAAAGGATCACATCTACCCCTAAAGTACTTCGAGCGATCAAGTCCTCCAATCAGCACAGAATCAATCAGAAAGAAGTGCTACGAGCGCGATTGTTTGATATGTTGCTCGGGGATTGGGACAGACATGACGATCAGTGGAGATGGTTGGTGAAAAAGGAAGGAAAGATCACTTGGTACCAACCCATTCCTCGGGATAGAGATCAGGTTTTTTCTTTAGTAAATGGAGTGCTCCCCACCATTTTGAGTAGCAAATGGGGCCTGCGTTTTGTCCATAATTTCACCTATAAGACGAGGGATGTTGTTGGATTAAACTTCAATGCACAATTTTTTGATCGCACATTCCTTACAGAGCCCAGCAAAAGTGACTGGTTGGAGATGGCTGAGGAGATTAAAGGAAAATTGAGCAATGAAGTCATCAAAAACTCGATCAAAGCCTGGCCGAAAGAGGTCTATGACCTTCATGGTGATTCAATTACAAAGATCCTGATCTACCGGAAAGATCATCTGCATGAGTTGGCAGAAGCCTATTACAAGAAATTGAGCAAAGAGGTAGATGTGGCAGGAACTGATAAGCGGGAATTATTCGAGGTAGAAAGGAAGGAACTAGGCATTACACGGGTACAGCTCTTTCGTTTGAATAAAGAAGGTGAGAAAAAAGACCGCATCTACGATCGCCACTTTTCCTTTCCGGAAACCAAAGAAATCAGGCTCTACGGTTTAAGCGGGGAAGATGTCTTTGAAATATCAGGGATTTCCCCGAAAAGCAGCCTGATTCGCGTGATTGGGGGTGGAGATGCGGATAGTATTGTAGATAATTCGAGAGTTAAAGGAGGTAGGCGAACCCGCATCTATGATACCTATTCCGGTAACAAATTGCAGTTGGGGTCTGAAGCAAAAAGCCTGCTTTCCAACCGAATTGGCATCAATACTTACAATCGAAAGGCTTTTCAACAGGACAAGCATCTCCCTTTGGTGGTGCTGGGATTCAATCAGGATGATGGATTTATAATAGGAGGAGGCCTAAAATGGACCCAATATGGTTTTCGGAAAACGCCTTTCAAGTCCCAGCAAACGGTTCTGCTAAAAGGTTCCTTGACTACGGGCTCTTTGAATGGTTATTACACAGGAATCTTCAGCCAGGTATTGGGGAAATCAGATCTATATCTGGATTTCAGGGCTTTTGCCCCCTCTTACATCATCAATTACTTTGGGCTGGGCAATGAAACTCCTTATTCTGATGAAATGAATGAGGATTTTGATTTCAACCGCCTCAGATTCTCTCGAATCAGGGCTTTCCCGGCGATTCAACGAAGCTTCAATGGCAACAAACAGTTCCTGCGTTTTGGCCCAGAATTCACCTTTACCCAGGTAGAAAGAACCCCAAATCGCTTTGTAGACAGTGATCCCAGCCTCTCGGAAGAAGACTTTGAAGGCAAATATTATGGGGGCCTGACCTTTAATTATGAATTGGATGGCAGAGATAATCCCATCCTCCCTTTGAGAGGCCTGCACCTGAATTTCCTCTCCAAATACCAGCTGAATCTACAGGACAGAAGCCAGGATTTCTATTCCATGAATGCAGACCTGGCAGCCTATTACACCTTTTACTCCCCTATCCTTATCTCTCTGGCAACTCGTATTGGGTTTGGAAGAAATTGGGGAAATTATGAATTCTTTCAAGCTCAAAAGCTGGGCAGGAGAGATAATTTGCGGGGATATCGGGCTGAACGATTTGCCGGAGATGCCATGTTCTACCACAATACGGAAATTCGTATCCCCCTTATCAAAATCAACAATCGATTCATTCCCTTTCGAACCGGTTTTTTGGCCTATATGGATCAGGGTAGAGTCTGGTATGCCCCAGAAAACTCCAGCAAATGGCATAGAGGCTATGGTGCAGGGATTATGCTGAGTCCTCTTTCTGTGGCTGTACTAACTGCCACTTACAATTGGTCAGAGGAATTCAACATCTTCGAAATCAAGTTCGGCTTTTTCTTCTAACCCCTCCCCTACCCCATCGGTTTTTCTTTCCCAGTCTGAGTTAGGTGATTCAGACTGGGAATTTAGTTATGAGCCTCAATTTTGCCCCAGGAACAACGATCTCTATCCGAACACCCAGATATACCATTTCTAAAGCAAGACTCCTTAGGATCCAGCCACATTGCCTATAACGGCCAATAGAAGCTTGCCTGAAGTCCCGCTCTTAGCTCTGCGTATCAAACATTAGCTCCTCTCAAGCTTATAGTTTCTTACTGGAAAGCAAGAATTATCAGGGAGTTCATTTTCAGTATTTACTCCACATTTTTGGAAATATGCAGCAGGATTAATAAGTTAAACTATTGATTATCAATTTTAAGAGTTTAAACGTTAAATCTCTTTAACGTTTTCTTGTTTTAACTCTTAAATTAAAATCAGACCTTTCGAAAAAAACAAATACATGCCTCGAATCATTACCATTAATTCCCAGAAAGGCGGAACGAGTAAAACCACCCTGTCTTTAAATTTGTACCACTATTTCACTGACGGAGGGCTTACCTGTGCTTTGGTGGACGCAGACGAACAGGGAAGCCTCACACAGCTCTTTGAGGACAATGAAGGCATGAACCTTATCCCGAGGGCTAATATCGATTCCTGGGAGGATATAGCGGCTATTGAGGATGCGGACGTGATCATCATCGATACGCCTCCTTACCTCGCTTCCGACCTGCCAGCTATTTTTGCAATGTCTGATATTGTGGTAATCCCCTTCAGGGCCGCCGCATTTGACATCTTAGCGCTTAATGCTACCGTTGGGCTGGTGGAGTCAGCAAAGAAGGAGAACGGCGCTCTACGGGCCTGTATCGTCCTCACTCAGGGAATACACTCCACCGGTTTCAACAAAGATGCCCGTCTTGCAGTGAAGGAATACGGCTTGCCTGTTCTGAGTTCTGTGATGAAAATGCGGGTAGATTATGCACGTTCCCTGGATACAGACAAAGCCATTTACAGCACTGAAAACCCCAAAGCCATCAGCGAGATCGAAGCTATCGGCAATGAGATCATCAATCTCGTGGACGTAGGTTAATAATTTCCATTCATCCAAAAAACAGATCTGAATCATGAGTGACGAGAAGAAAAACCGCTTAGCAAAGTTTACCAAAAAGCCTCAGCAGCCGCATGTTCCCCGCATGCAAAAACCCGTAGTGAAAAAGCCCGCTGGCAAAATTGGAAGACCCTCCGATAAGGATCCGGATAAGCACTATGTCAAGCTTTGTGCAATGGTTCCCTTTGAAACCAAACGCAAGCTTTCTATCGCTATGCTGACCAGTCATGAAGGGAAATTCAAGACCCAGGATGCTTTCGTCAATGCAGCTCTGCTTCATTACCTGGATACAACCTCATAAATTGATTTTCAATCAAAAAGCACCATAACTATTTGATTATCAATTTTTGGAGTTAAAACGATTAAACGCAAAAATATATTTTCCCTTCTCAATCCTCAAAACTGATGGCCTTCAAAAATCACCTATCCGGGTGAGGCTGGCCTGAAAATTCTTTCTCAACTTGGCCTTATGCATGCAGGAAAAATTCCTTTCCTCTGCAAGCAAAAAACGAGAAAGTCATGAAATTTTCACAAGCAACTCTGATCTCCTTCCTGATCACCTTGGTCTCTCTGATGATTCTCCTGGCCTGTGAGCAATTAGGTGGCCCGGACAGTCCCACTCCTCCAGAACAGGAATACCAGACTTTAGATCCTGATGAGCTTTCAACATTTTTAGTATTGAAAGACGCTTCCCAAATTTATGCTAGTATGCCCAATGCTCCAGATGGCCAAATAAAGCTGGACATCAGGGACAGTATTTTTTCCGTCAAAGGTTTTCCTCTGGGAAATCGTATCGATGTGTTGCATACAAGCAGTCAGCAGATTTCGGGCTTTTTTGTAGGGATAAAAGGAGCCAGCTCCTATTTTGATCTTCCAGAAGCAAAGCTTGAAGGCCAGGCCGAAACAGATAGCAGTTCTGTTCTCATGCTCGATCTGGATCCATCTGCAAAGCCTTTCTCTTATCCGCTTAGTGTAGATATCATCATCCAGCCTCATGATGAGGGGGGCAATCCGCTTGACGAATTTGAAAGAACCCTGATGGTTGAAGATCCGGATGTCCCTAATACTTCAGGAGGGTGCAATTCTATTGCCCAGGCGAATTCGAATAACAGGATTCATTGGGAATGGGATTATATGATCAGAGAGTATAATGGGGAAATTCTGAATGTATTTGCCCCAGGTTTAACTTCAAGCATTAATTCCCAGGGAGCAGGCTGCTGCAATAGCAATGGCCAGAGTTCCAATACTTCCAATAATCCTGCATGCGTCCCCAATACCAGCGCCCAAAACCTGAGCTGGGTAGAGCTTCCGGTCAATGACTATTCGGTTCGCCCTTATGAGTTGATGGAAATTTACGAGGATGGGTCGGTTTGTTTCTATGGGTATTATGTTAAAAAGCAATATAGCAGAGCTTCAACGGACTTTTGTGAAAGAAGGGTAGGGTACACCTATGAGGAGGAAGCATATGGGGGTTGTGGAAGTCATGACTTTCAGCCTGGGGGTAATCACATCAATTTTGATTTTCCTAGCTGGTCAGGAGGATATAGACTCCGAGGAGGAAATTTGGTCTATACTTGTCATACTTTCTTATTGATCTGGGGAGTAGATGACAAATTCACCAAGGTGTTCAAAAAAGCTCCTGTATATGATGATCCCATACCTCTTGATAATTCAATCCTATACTATTATGAATGGAAACCCTGGTATGATTGATTCATGCTCTCTCTGATTTTGTCTTTTCAGACATTTATTCCTTTTCTCCTGAGAGATTTCCTATTCTCAGGAGAAATCACATAAATCACTGATAATCAATTTTAAGAGTTTAAACGTTTTAACGTTTAAAAGGGATAGCGTTTCAGATCAATCGCGAATCAGCCAGAAGCTACCTGATTCCATTCCAATCCGATATCCCCTCAAAGCCGCCCAGTCAATGAAGGCCTGATTTCTTTCCGGAAGTCGGTCGGAGATAAAAATGCGGAAGTAATTTTCTGTATCTGGATGATCCCGAAGGAATCTTCCGCTTTCGAAAATCTTGTTGTTGATAAAAAGTTGTTGTTGTGCCCAGGCCTGAAAGAAAATCCAGTCTTCTTCTTTTGCATTTTCGCACAGCTTGTCCACCTGCTGTTTGCGATAGGCTCCAAACTCCGCTTCCAATTGCTCGATCAATCGAACCTCCTCTTGTCTCTCGGTACGCTTTCGCTTGCTGCGTTCTTTCGGAGGTACAGCGAACTCACTCTTGGGAGATTCCTTAAAACCTGAATCCAGCAATTTGATCAAATAAGCCGTTGCGCTGGATTTTATTCGTCCTGCTTCAAATTGCTTTCGGGTATATTCGATTGCTGCATTGATATCCTTTTCCTGGAGGGTATTTAAATAGTAGCGGCTTCTTTCCTCCGAAATCCCCAGTTTACATAAGGTATCCAGAACTTCGGGTTCAGCCTGAATTTCGACTTCGCTTTCTTTCCGTGCTCCAATCGCGTATTTAGATTTTTGTCGGGTAATGGTGAATTTGAGTAATTCTACTTTCTTTCCCTTTTTGATTTCCTCAAATTCAAAACTGATATCACATTTCTCCTTTAACTCCTTCTGGGCAGCAAAAACCGCATACTTCTTGAAGTCATTGTACTTTTTGTATTTATTCTCAACACCCAGAATGTATTTCAAGCGATCCACCTCAAAGGTGCAGCTTCCGGTAAATAGGTATTGTTTGAGTAATTGATAGAGGCGAATGGAATGGATTTTCTTCAGGGCAAGAATGTTTCGAACATCATAAGAAGTAAATCGCTCTTTCAATTGCAGCAAATAAGGCCTCAAATCAGGATGGAAAACAATCTCCACATAAGGCTTCTTTTTATCATAATCAGCCCGATACAGGATATTCCTTTGTTTGAGTTTATCTCCGTCCCAAATTTCGATTACCTGTCCCATCAGGGATTTGGTAACTTCCCTTGCCCGTTCAAACTCGCCTTTATGTTTGGTCCCTGTCTCCGAAATAAAATCGGCCAGATATACCCGTTGCGTTTGAAACTCATCCAGATCTTTATCCAACTGAGCAATGAGCATCTCAAACAAACGTACTTGGGCCACTGTAAAGCCATTCATCCGGGCGTTAATGAGCTCATTACTCTTAACGACCAGGTGAGGATTGGACCTGGTAGCTACTGCCATAAGACTATACCTTTTTGATTATTAGCAAGTTCGGAAAAAAGCGAGTATTTCCAAACTACTCGTCTTATCCCCATTTTGCTCGCTTTTCTCTTTCCCCAATTTACTCGCCGATATCCCCAATATGCTCGTCTTATCCACAGCAAAGGCTGCTATTCGCCCCAATTTACTCGCTTTTGAAGGGATAAAGCCCGAATTCCCCCCCATTTTACTCGCTTTATAAAGGACTGATCAGGAATTCAAGGAGTTTACAAGGCTGAATTCCCCATTATTCTCGTTTTTAGTCCCCAAAATACTCGTCTTTAGAAGCCAACGATCCAAGAATGGAGCTAAAAGGGGAGGGGATTTGTAGCTTTTCAAAGGATGGCTCCCCAAAATACTCGCTTTATCCCCCAATATGCTCGCTTTAAGCCCCATTATACTCGCTTTTATCCGAATTTATGTGGATAACTTTTCAAGGCTAGATGAGAAGGTACATCCCCAATATACTCGCCTATCGGCCCAAAATACTCGCTTTAGTTCCCCAGACTACTCGCCATAGCCCCCACTATACTCGCTTTAAGCCCCAATCTACTCGTTTTATTCCCCATTATACTCGCTGATGGGGACTTTAACTTTCTGAATATGAAATAGTTATGCTAGTCTAAACTATTAAACTATAAACATAAACGAAAAACGTCACAGTGACTTTTTTTGATTCTTATTGACAAAGAGGATCCACTTCTGCTCCCAAACCAGGACTCAGGAAAGGAATGTCTAGATTCATTCCCCGCAATATAAGGAGACAGGCAAATACGAGAGAGGCTGTATATAAGACAGGCTTGATATATTGAGTAAGTCCCTGGCGGACATGACTAAAAAAGCTAAGTGCCAGCATAGCCGGAATGGTACCGAGTCCAAACAGCGCCATAAAAGCGAGTGATTCCTCCAGGCTATTGCTTGCCATAGCTCCAGAAAGAGCGACATAGACAAGGCCGCATGGAAGGAAACCATTCATAATGCCGGCATTGTACATCAGAGGTACAGAACGTTTTTGAATGAGGGAGGAAAGGCCGCCTTTAATTTTCAGGAGAAATTTTCTGAGGAAAGGAAGTTTGAGTAATCGATTTTCCCAATTAGGCAAGAGCAAAAGAATCAGAAGCCAGCTAATGCCCAGGATGATAGACAAGCTTTGCTGAAAGCCTGCCAGGCTCAGGCTTTGTCCAAAGATGCCTACCAGTAAACCCAGAAGAACGTAGGTAGTGGTTCTTCCGAGGTTATAGAGTAAACGACCCAGCCAGAATTTTCCTTTCCCACTTCCGGAAGAAAGAGCCAGACTGATCGGCCCACACATGCCTACGCAGTGTAAGCTTCCCAGAAATCCCAGACTTAAGGCGGAAAGGAGGTACATGTTTATTTAGATTTTGTTGAGAAAAGGCTCCAAACTCGTTTGTCATTGCGAGGGGACCGAAGCAATCCCCTAGACCTCAAATAGCCATCAGTATTGACGGAGATTGCTTCGCCCAACATTTGGGCTCGCAATGACAGATTGTTAGGGTAGATCATTGCTTACAAACTCAGATTCAATTCCTGGTAATAGGCTTTCTCATTTTGGGCCCATCTGATCTGAACCTGCCAGTTTCCACCGGCAAGTCCCTCTACAGAAATGCTTTGTTTTCCATCGGCGAGCTTTATGGGGAAAGCCCGATCAAGTTCAGCATCTGAAGGTCGGTAAAACTGGATAACTCCAATGGCTTGATGTGCGGACTCAGGAAAATGAAAGGAGAATTTCGATTCCCCCACTTTTTGTACTTCCACCTCTCCTTCCAATTCCTGGACATTTTTGATTTCCTGAATTCGTTTTTCGTAGGCGATTTCCTCCTGGTAGTAATCTTCACTGACCAGGTGAAAGCTTTGCATGCTGGCGAAAATGACAGCCGAAAGCATGCTGACGGCAAAGACTGTATAGAAAATGGCTATTTTTTTACCCCAGTTCATGATGATTAATTTAAGTTGACTGGTCCAAGAAAATTGCTGCTCGCTTCATCGACCCGCTTATCTCCAGACCATAGTTCTATTCTGATTTCGTTTTTTCTTCCTTTCAATTGATCCCGGGGGATCATGATCAAAATGATTCCTTGACTGATATTTTGAGGAGCAACTACAAATTCTTGCCCGATGACCTGAATCTCTCCCTCGTGAGAGATCAGCTTTATATCCAGATTCAATTCCTCTTTGGTCTTGTTGACCAGGTCGATATTGTACATATTGCTGATCTTGCCATCCTCTGTTTTTTGATAAAGAGTACCGGGAACACGCAATAAAGTGGTTTCGATATCTGACCTGCTAGCCAGGGAAAATCCGAGGACAGAAAGTAAGCCAAGAAGAACGACTATATAGGCGATAATTCTTGTGTTGAATCGGAAGGGTGTACCATTGGCTATTCCATTGTAAGAATCGAAACGGATGAGGCCTTTAGGTTTCTTTACCTTCTCCATGACCTGGTCGCAGGCATCGATACAAGCCGTACAATTCACACATTCCATCTGAGTTCCATTCCGGATATCTATGCCAGTTGGACAAACGGCTATACAAAGTTTACAATCAATACAGTCTCCTTTGTTGCTTTGGTCTTCATTCCTTTTTCGCTTTCCTCTGGGCTCTCCCCGAAGCCAGTCGTATGCAACCACAATCGAATCTCTCCCCAGCAATACTCCCTGCAATCTCCCATAAGGACAGACAGCGATACAAGCTTGCTCTCTAAACCAGGCAAAAACAAAATAAAAGATGCCCGAGAAGATCATCACAAAGCTGAAGAGGCCCCAATTCTCAGTAGGCGGACTCGTGATCAAAACACTGAGTTGATCGATGCCCACCAAATAGGCCATGACCGTATTTCCAATCAGGAAAGAGAAGAGGGCGAAAATCGAAAACTTGGCTGTTTTCTTCATGACCTTCTCCAAATCCCAGGGAGCTTTGTTCAGCTTCATCTGTTGGCGATAGTCTCCTTCAATCCAGTATTCGATTTTGCGGAAAAACATTTCCATGAAAATCGTTTGGGGACATGCCCAGCCACACCAGACCCGCCCAAAGATCACGGTGAAAAGAACAATAAAAACAAAGAAGGTAATCATCGCCAGGACGAAGAGGTGAAAATCCTGTGGCCAGAAGGTCAGACCAAAAACGATAAACTTCCTTTCAAGAACATTGAATAGCAAAAGGGGCTGATCATTCCACTTAAGAAATGGCCCTATAAAGAATAGGCCAATCAGAAGAATGCTCAACCAGGTCCTGCCCCTGTACAAACTTCCCTGAGGTTTTTTGGGGTAGATCCACTGACGCTTTCCGCTCTTGTCCACCGTAGCGATACTGTCGCGGAAAGTGTCAGATTCCAGTTCCTTTAAAAAAGGATCTTGCATAGATTCAGAGATTTCCTTTGCCATGTTTCCTAAGGATTCATGCTAATGGTTTGAAGCGTATCTGTTGTCATTACTTCCGGCTCCCATATTTCTCCCTGAGGAGCTTTCCCATCTGGTGGATTTGTTCCTTCCATGTTCATGATAAAACTGGATACTTGTTGAATTTCGAGAGGTTTTAAGGCATCCTGCCAGGGGATCATTCCTTTCTCCGGAATTCCATATTTGACTGACTTAAAGACATTCTTGATGCCGCCTCCATGCAGCCAGTAAGGGTCTGTGAGATTAGGGCCAATTCCTCCTTGTCCCACAGCTCCATGGCACGCAACACAATTGGCCATGTAAATGGATTCACCCTCTGAAATATCCTGAGCGGCTGTAAGGTGTTCAACCGTTTCTTCATTTACCATATTTGCCACTTTTGCCAGATAAGCGTCCTTGATCTTCTGAGCTTCCGCCATCTCGACTCGATACTCCTGATCGGAGGACCAATCCCCATCAATATGGTAGACATACATATAGACAAAAGAAATAACGATGGTGAAATAGAATCCATAGAGCCACCAGGGAGGAAGTTTGTTGTCCAGTTCACGGATACCATCGAAACTATGTCCCAAATCAATTTCAGATTCTCGAGAGACAGGAACCGCAGCGGTTAATTTTGCCTTGAACTTCTTCCAAAGATCCACCGGCTCTTTTTGAGCACTGGCTTGTCCTTCAGCCGAAGTTTCTGCCTTAGCTTCTCTTACCCGGGCAATGAGTGCCAGTATGGTAAAAGCCAGCGCAATACAAACAACGCTCATCCCTATGATCACCATCATGAGCAACCATAACAGGGATTCTTGTGAGGAGGCTTCCCCTGCCTGCCCCAGGACGGTACCGGAGGCAAAAAGCAGGATCAGCATACTGAATATATAGATGAACTTTTTATACATGATTTACAGCTTGTGTTAGTGTGTTAGAGCTCTTAGGTCCATCTTCCAATGGTAGAGCTGAAAATTCCTGGACTCTTTTTTTATCCATGCGGATGACGAAAAAGAGGACGATGAGGAAAAAGATGACGAAGATCAGGATGGCTATGACCGGAAAAAGGCTAACTCCGTCTATGCTTCTTAATGTTTCTTTATACATGATGCTTGTTATTTTTTGTTGTCAACCATGATATCTGTTCCCAGGCGTTGGAGATAGGCGATGATGGCTACAATCTCCCGATCCTTCAGTGCCTTGAGTTCTTCTTCCTCCAATTCAGAGGCTATATTATTCGCGATCTCTTCGGCTTGCTTCTGGAGGTCATCTGTAGCTTTTGCTGCATATCCCTCCGGATAAGGAACTCCTAAGGTTTGCATAGCTTCTATCTTATCAGCTGTCATACTGAGGTCCAGTCGATTTTCGATGAGCCATTCGTAAGAAGGCATGATAGAACCTGCAGAAGTACTGCGGGGATCCAGCATATGCTGATAATGCCAGGCATCTGATTTTCTCAGTTTAGGCGTTCCTTCCCTTGCGAGGTCAGGCCCTGTTCTTTTGGAGCCCCACTGGAAGGGGTGATCATATACAAATTCGCCTGCTTTGGAATACTCTCCATAACGCTCGGATTCTGAGCGGAAAGGACGTACCATTTGGGAGTGGCAGGTATAGCAGCCTTCCCGGATGTAGAGATCTCTTCCCTCTAGTTCCAAAGGCGTATAGGGTTGTACAGAAGCGATAGTAGGTACATTCGATTGAACCATAAAAGTTGGCACCATTTCGACGATTCCGCCGATAAGGATGAGGATCAAAGCCCAGAACAACATTTGAGCAGGCTTTCTCTCAATGCGTTTGTGCCAGTACTCTTTTTTTCCACTCTTTTCTTCTTTGGGGTAAGGAGCAGCTTCTACCTCTTCATTTGCGAGGAAGTCTCCGGCCTGGGTTGTGCGGATGATGTTATAAATCATCACAACTACACCTATGATATAAAGGCTTCCTCCCAGTGCGCGCATCCAATACATCGGTAATATCTGGACAACCGTTTCGAGGAAGTTTTTGTAAACAAGGAAACCATCTCCATCAAATTCTTTCCACATCAAACTCTGCGTAAGACCTGCCCAGTACAAAGGCACACAATAGAAGAAAATACCAAGTGTACCGATCCAGAAATGGAAATTGGCGAGCTTAATGGAGTGAAGTTTGGTTCTCCAGAGACGAGGCATCAGCCAGTAGATTACACCAAAGGTCAGAAATCCATTCCATCCCAGCGTTCCAACGTGCACGTGTCCAATGGTCCAGTCTGTGAAGTGGGTAATAGCGTTGAAGGTTTTTATAGAAAGTAAAGGCCCTTCAAAAGTTGCCATACCATAAGCCGTAACCGCAACTACCATGAATTTTAGAACAGGATCTGTCCGTACCTTATCCCAGGCACCCCGCAGGGTCAGCAATCCATTTAGCATACCTCCCCAACTCGGAGCGATCAGCATAAGCGAGAAAACGGTTCCCAGAGATTGTGCCCAGTCAGGTAAGGCTGTATACAGCAAGTGGTGAGGACCTGCCCAGATGTAGATAAAGATCAATGCCCAGAAGTGAACAATCGAAAGTCGGTAAGAATATACCGGACGATTGGCTGCTTTAGGAATAAAGTAGTACATCAATCCCAGATAGGGAGTAGTCAGGAAGAAGGCGACCGCATTATGTCCATACCACCATTGAACCAAAGCATCCTGTACTCCGGCAAAGATGGAGTAACTGTGCATCATACTGTAAGGAAGTTCAAGGCTGTTGACCACATGGAGAACCGTTACTGTTACCCAGGTCCCGATATAGAACCAGATGGCTACATAAAGGTGTTTTTCTCTTCGCTTGAAAATGGTCATGAACATATTCAGGCCGAATACAATCCATATCAATGCAATAGCAAGGTCAATGGGCCATTCGAGTTCGGCATATTCTTTACCCGTTGTGAATCCCATAGGCAGGGAAACCAAAGCCGAAAGAATGATCAATTGCCATCCCCAGAAATGAATCCAACTGGCAGTATCACTCCACATCCTCGCTTTACATAAGCGCTGAAGGGAATAATAGACTCCCATGTAAATTCCATTTCCTACAAAGGCAAAAATCGCTGCATTGGTATGCAGAGGTCGTACCCTTCCAAAGGAAAGAAGAGGGATGCCGTCCCATAAAAAAAGTTCTGGCAGTACCATCTCCAGTGCTACTATTAGACCAACCAGCATACCGGCCAATCCCCAGAAGAGAGTTGCAATAGCGAAATACTTAACAATTGTATTGTCATAGCTAAATCGCTCAAGGGATGTTCCCGATAAACCGGGATCGTCCGTCCTGACTTTACTAATCATGTTGAGAATCTGTTTTTTCGGTGGAAGTAATTTTGTCGTCAAACAGGATGCGCATAGCGGGTGTGTAAGCATCTTCAAATTGTCCGGATCGGATGGCCCAAATACAGGCAGCAAGGAATGCAGCTGCGACGATAAAGCCTAAAATGATGAGGACGAAAATGCTACTCATGTTTTTTCTGTTTGATGTGGCTAAGGTAGAAGCTCAGGTCTGCCTTTGGGATAACCCTGGATAGGGGGTGAGGTGACTTTTGTCAGTAGAGAAAATGACATTCAATCTTGTTGAAAAAACAGAGGGACAGATGCTTATCCGTCCCTTATAAATTCTTCTAATCGATATTCCTTTATTTTATTCCAAACCCATTTTCCTCGCCAGATAATAGGTGGATGCCATTCCCCAGAAAATCACGGAAATAGAACTGAGCGGCATGAGTATGGCGGCTACCAAAGGGCTTAGTAGGCCCTGTACGGCAAAAGCGAGGCCTATTGTATTATAGATGAGGGAAATAATCAGCGCGCCTTTTAAGAGTTTTTTGGAGCCCACAGCATATTTTATGAGGCTGGGAAGCTGAGAAAATCGCGCTGAATCCAGGATAATATCTGAGGCAGGGCTGAAGGATTCCAATTGCTCACTCAGGACGATTCCCAAATCCGCCTGCATAAGGGCACCGGCATCATTGAGGCCGTCTCCCATCATGATGACTTTTCTCCCTGCCTCCTGAAGATTTTTTACATGATCCAGCTTTTCATCCGGCAGTTGTTTCCAATAGAATTTGCTGTTTTCGGGGAAATGAGAGAGCAGCTTCAAGGCCCGCTTTTTTGTATCACCAGTCAATAGAGATAATTCGTAATCTTCCCCCAATTCTCTCAATACCGCCTTTAAATCTTCCCGTACGATTTCTTCTCTGTCAATGCCTGCTACCAGTTTTCCATCGATGGCGATACCAGTAATTCCTTCTTCCAATACTTCTTCAATCTCCGAAGCCAGAAGTTTGTCATTTCCTATTGCGATTCGATGATTTTGGCTAATCCCTTTCAAACCTGCCCCCGGATGTTCCTGGCTTTCTTCGAGTACAGCAGCAGGAGCAGCGATGAGTTCCTTGCTGATTTCTTTGCTCAAAGGATGACTGGACTCATTTGCGAGGGCTACAACCAGAGATTGTTCTTCCTGACTTAAGCTATGAAGTTGTTGGAAAGAAAGGTCAGCTCTGGTTTGAGTAAGGGTGCCGGTTTTGTCAAATATCCAGCTGTCCATCTCGGCAATGCCTTCCAATACCTGACTATCTTTAAGGAAAAATCCATTCCTTCCCAGCATTCGCATGGCATTTCCGAGGACGATAGGGGAGGAGAGGGCCAATCCACAGGGACATGCCACAATCAGGACTGCGATACCGACCTGCAGGGCAAATGAAAGACTCTCCTGAAAAAACCAGTAGCTAGCTGCCAGCAAAGCGATACCCAAAATGATGTAGGTAAAGTAGCGGGCCAGCTGATCCGTCAATCTTCGGAAACCAACTTTCTCTCCCGTACTTTTTTTGTATTTCTTCCAAAGCTGGCTGAGGTAACTTTCAGAAACCGCTTTGAGCAAGCTGACTTTTACCCCTTTTCCTATCAATTTGGCTCCTGCATAGACTCTTTCTCCTTCCTTCAATAAAACCGGAACCGATTCCCCACTCACAAAGCTATAATCCAGGTAAGCTTCTGTATCCAGCAAAAGGGCATCTGCGGGTATGATTTCCTCATTTCGTATATAGAGAATATCTCCTTTCTTTAGATTTGATAATAATACCTGCTTCTCTTTTCCCAGCTCAATCTTTTTTGCCGAAAGAGGAAAATAGGAACGATAGTCCCGGTCGAAGTATAATTGATCATAGCTTTTTTGCTGAAACCATTTCCCCAACAAAAGGAAAAAGACCAAACCTGCCAGAGAATCAAGATAGCCCGGGCCCGTTTGACTCAGGATTTCGTAGAGACTTTGGGAGAATAAGGCTAGAATACCCAAACTCACAGGGACATCAATATTGAGATTACCCAATTTGAGTCCCTGCCAGGCAGATTTGAAAAAAATATTAGCTGAATAAAACAAGACCGGTATTGCCAATACGAGGTTTATCCAGGAAAAGAAGTGCTGGAAATTGAGATCTTGCAGTCCCAGATATTCCGGAAAACTCATCAACATAATATTTCCAGCACAAAAGCCTGCGACTCCCAGTTTGTAGTAAAAGGACCTGTCCTTAGGGATATAGGTGTTTTCGTCTAAATCCTGAAGGTTAATATCGGGAGCATAGCCTAAATTGGCGATGAGTTGGGCGATCTCGGATAGTTGAATCTTATCTAAGTCAAAACGAAGGTTGAGCTTCTTCTCCAGAAAACGAACTTCTGCTCCTAATATGCCCGGATGTAACTTATAGAGATTTTCCAGTAACCACACACATGACGCACAATGAATTTGCGGAATTCTTAGTTCTATATGAATCTGTTTTCCCTGTCGAAATTTGATCAGTTTCTCAAAGGCCTCCGCTGTGTCCAGAAAGGAATAATCCTCGACCCTCTTTTTATTTCTGGCTGAAATTCCTGCTTGAACTTCAATCTCATAATAAGCCTCCATGCCTTTCGACTCCAGAATTTCATAGACCGTTTTGCAGCCTTCACAGCAAAAGTATTTCTGGTCCAGTTGAATTGTATCATCCGGACAGCTTTCCCCACAATGATAACATGACAAGGATTCCTTTTTCATGTGCATTTGATATATAGACCGGAAACAAGTACGGGAAGATTTATCCTAAAATTCCTGCCGAAAGTGGGGAAGGGGAGTGACTATTGTCATTTCAATCGAGGAGTCTATGTTCTAGATTTGATATCAGAGTAGAGTTAGCAATACCCAAATCAGGGAGCTATGTGTGTTTGGAAATCCGATATTAACGGCTTTTTATTTTGCATTTAGATATAGATTTCCACGTTTCAGTCAGCCCGCACCAGGTGTGCGGGCTGCTTCTTTTTTGTATACACGGGAATAAAAAAATTTGGATATACTATTAATTTAATTATATATTTATATTGAATCTATTTAATAAATATTAGTAACCTTTATTTAATAAGTCCCGTAATCTCACCAAGACTCAACAAAGAATGGCAAGATTATCTTTATCACAGAATGAATTCAAGATCCTCGCAGTGCTTTCCTCTGGAGAGCAAAAGCATGGATACGGAATCTTGAAGTTGATTAATGATGCGGCCCCCGTAGAGCGGAAGATCCTGATAGGGAGTTTGTATAACACCCTTAAAGGCATGGAAAAGAAGGGCTTTGTTGAGAGTGTTTGGGCAGAGAGAGATGCCAATGATCATAAACCACAAAGGCGGTATTATAAGATCACTGGTTTGGGAGAAAGGGTATATCGAGAAGATGAGGAGGTTTTAGTCTCCATTTGGCTGAAGACCCAGAATCCCATTCTCAAGAAATTCGCACACTAATAGAAACCACTTAATTATGATAATATTCCGTAAACTCAGGCCGAAGACAAAGCGCCTAAAGGGGAAGAACTTTATCGTAATACCAGCTCCCCCCAATGTCTTGAATGCAAAGTATTTTGCATGCGGGAACTACATCCTGATGTGGAAGAGAAGAAAATCCATATGGGAATACACTCCTGCGAGAAAAGCCATTGCTCTAACTATTCCCTACCTGGGTCATCCGGGATTTCGTATGGAATGGGAAGATGTAGTCTGCAACTTTTACGATCTGCTTGACGATCACAGAAGCGAAAGACGGTATTCACAAATTGTCCGTGTTTTAAATGGCGGACTTCACGGATTTTCCTTGTTCAGTCATCTGCTTTACTTGTGGGTGCTATGGGGCTACGAAAAAATAGCCCTTCGAAAGTTCGTTTAACATAGCTGGGAGACCCTACCTCGTCCTTATCTCCCTTAGGCTAACAATCATTTTTCAAACTTATTAAACCAAAGAAGAATAGACTTCCGGGTACCCGGACTTTAGACTATTGCAAAACCCTATCATGACCCTTAGCTATTTTAAAGGTAGTCAATAACAGGCATTAGCTCTATTGCTCCCCTCGTCCATCCAGTGAAGGAGATTCTAAGATGATCAGATCCACATAATATTTGATAAGCTATCAATAGAGATAGGCTTTCAACACAGCTGCATGTTCACTCATATGGCTGAAAGGGAAGACTATATCTCAGGAAACCTGATCCCTATTTTTTTAACCTCTCTAATTCATGATCATGCGACGATATCAAAAAATACTTATCCTGCTCTTTTTTCTCTACCAGCAAAGCCTTTACAGCCAGCAGCTAAACGTGAATCTGCCTTTGGGAATCATGGATGGTTTCCCTGAATTTGGTACTTATGAATATGAGGAAGAAAAGGAACTACGAAATGAAAGTCAGCCCAGAATAGAAAAAGTAAAACGAGGACTCCGACTCAGTACAGTTTACAATTTGAGCATAGGTGCAGGCCTTTTGATTTTGCCTCCAAAAGTTACCAACTGGAAGCGGGAAGATTTTTTCAAGACTGCTGGACCCAATTTGGGGAAGGCCTGGACCAAGGAACCGGTTTGGGATAGAGACGCTATGCTAACCAATTATGTGGGGCATCCCTATCAGGGAGCATTTTATTACAATAGCATGAGAAGCCAGGGAGCCAAAGTCTGGGAAAGTTCTCTTTTTTGCGTGGGACAAAGCCTTATGTGGGAATTTGTTTTTGAAGCCATCAAAGAACAACCCAGTCGGCAGGACCTTATTACTACCCCTGTAGGAGGCATTCTCTTTGGAGAATTGATTCATCGATCTACCCTTCGTATGCGGCGAGGAGGATTCCGTACCTGGGAAAAAATTTTGGTGACAGTTTTTAATCCCTCCTATGTCCTGAACAATGGGTATCGGTAAAGGCAGCTGAAAGCTGCCAAATTCTACTTCCAGTTTAAATAGAATGCAATAGCTATGAAAGTATGTACTTCATGGGTCTTTCTGTGCATCTTCCTGTGTATGGGGAAATGTTTGGGCCAAAGATCAGGCATCTCCTATTTCTTCGACAATGACCTGCTCTTTATCACAGAAAATGAAGACCGCGACTATACCCTGGGAATGGGAGTGAATTTTTACCATTCACAGGAAAATAAATCTATGGCCGGAGCTATACACAGGCATTTAGATGGCATATTAGGATGGGAATCCCTGCTACTGAATGCATCGATCCATACCTACAGCACTTCCCTGGAGCTCCGGCTTTTTACCCCAGATGATTTACAAGCAAGCGAACCCATCCGGATAGATCGGCCCTATGCCTCTATCCTGACTTTGGGGAGTAGCAGGAATAGTCAGTTTATAGAAAAGGGATTGCGGATAAAGAGTCAATTTGAGATAGGACTTTTGGGGTTTTTTGCAGCCAAACAGGTGCAGAGTGCAGCACATGCGATGGTCCGAAGCTTGCGGCAAAGAGAGGATCCCTATGAACCCCAAGGTTGGCAAAATCAGATCTCACGGGGAGGCGAATTCACCTTCCGATATAGCATCGGAGTAGAACAGAAGATCGGGATGCTCAGTTGGAAAAGCAGAAAGCGGCAAGGTGTGAAACATCTAGAAAGCACCCTATTTTCTGAACTTAGTTTGGGATACAGATCATACCTGGGTTCAGGCCTGAAGTTGAAACTCGGTTGGATACCGAATAAAGCTTCTGATAAAACAGGTATTTACCTCCATAGCAGTCTGGCAGGGGAGCTAGTTGGATACAATGCCCTGCTACAAGGTCAATTCCGGTATTCGGTCCACAGACTTAGCTACAAAAGCCTAAATAATTGGCTATATCGGGCTAGCGTTGGGCTTTGCTATCAAGGGAAAGATTGGGAGCTGGATTATAGTCTTTTTCTCCGGAATGCAGAGTTTGCTCCTACAGATCATCCCATTCATTATTGGGGGGCTTTGAAGCTGAGTTTTTGGAGATAAATTAGCGATCCAGCCATTCCTTAAAGGCAGGGGCTTTTTTACTACTGATCACAAGGTTTTCTTTGGCCGGAGGTTCTACTTCCAGACTCAGTCGGCCTTTGAAATAGCTGTTTACTTTTTTGATAGCCGGGAAATGGATGAGAACATTGCGGGTGATGCGAAAGAAGAATTCGGGATCCAGTTCCTGGCTTAGTTGGTCCAGCGAATAACTGACAGGATAGTTTTTGTTATCCAGGGTACGTAGGAGGACCAAATTTCCATCGGCATGAAAATAAGCGATCTCAGAGGTCGGTATAGAAAAGAGCGAGGCTCCCCTTTTTACCAGAAATCGATGTTTGTATTTGGGTTGGTAGAGCTGAATCTCCTCGGCCAGTTTTCGGTAGTCAATCCGGGGACTGGGAGGATTGATGTCTTTCCATTTATCCAGGGCAGAATAGAGTTCTTCGGCAAGCACAGGTTTTAGCAAATAATCAATGCTATTGAGTTTAAAAGCCCGTATGGCATATTCATCAAAAGCAGTAGTAAAAATGATGGGTTTTCGCAGCTCTATTTTTTCAAAAATATCAAAGCTGATTCCATCTGTCAGCTGGATATCCATCAGGACCAAATCTACTTTTTCCTGATGATCTTTCAACCAGGCAGTCGCTTTGGCAACACTTCTCAGGGTTGCCAGAATCTCTACCTGTTCAGGATAGTCTTTGAGGATTTGCTGCAAATTGCGGGCAGCGATGATTTCATCCTCAATGATGAGTATATGCAAACTTCGATTCATGGATACCTGAAATCTTTAGCAGGGGAATAATAACTCGGTAGGAGGAAGGATTTTCCTCAATTTTAATGCTACGATCCGATAAAAGCTGATAACGATTATCAATATTTTCAAGCCCTATGCCCATAGAAGGTGTATGGTCTTCTTTCTCTTGCCTGGAATTGTGGACGGTGATTTGATCACCCCTTTGTTCGATATGAATTTTCAGAGGGTGATCCTCATCGAATGCATTGTGTTTGATCGCATTTTCTACCAACATCTGAAGGCTCATAGGAGGGATGTGATACTCTCGCTTCTGTTCTTCCAGCGTAAGTTCGATTTCTATATCCTGGGGAAAGCGTACCCGGATCAGGTAGAGGTAAGCTTCCAGGGTTTCCAGTTCCTCTTCCAGGGAAATCAATTCTTCATTTCGCTTCGCCAACACTTGCCGATACAATTCCGATAACTTATGCAAATAGGCTTTGGCTTGCTGAGGTTCCTGATCAATCAGACCGTATAGGGTATTGAAATTATTAAAGAGGAAATGTGGGGAAATCTGATTTCTTAAAGTTCGCAGCCGAGCTTTTACATTCTCCTTTTTCAATTGCTCGCTTTTTACGGCTTCTTCCTTCCAGCGTCTAACCAGAAATATGATCTGATGAATGGTATTGGCAATGACCACTGTGAGGAAGATCTGAATTCCAATGGAAGTAATATGGTAAAGTCCAATAGAATCAACTGAACCATTGCGAATCTCCCAGTTTTTAAAGGGAATATACATGGCAAATACTATGACCAGGCAAATTGCCAGGCTGAGGAGAAAGGGAAGCAATATGCTCTTGAAGAAACCTTGAGGCTTGGGATACTTTCTTTGATAGTATCGGGTGATCTGGTGGTCAATTTCAAACACCAGAATTACCGGCAAGGTCAGGATAAAAAAGCCCAGCCAGCTGGAATCCATTTCATTGAAATAATGCAGGATGTACACGAATACATACAGCATTGTGCCAATAACAAAAGGGATAAGTAAACGGACCAGGCCTTGTTCTGCTTTGAACATATTGCTTCTCAATTAAAGAGGTCTCGCCATTTGGTAGTTCCAGCGAAAGCTTAGAGCGACCAGAACAGCTACTATAAAAGTATGGATTGTTATCAACAATGGCGTACCCCAAATGAGAGAATCTGCCAAAACACCTTGTTCCAGTAAACCATTTAGCCCGATGAGTATAATGCCAAAAGCGAGAAACATGGGGAGCAGGAAAAAGGCAAGAAAGTACCAGATCCTCCCTTTTGGAGCCAGGGATTTCCATGCAGTGATCAAAGGAGGAATCGCTGCTGCCAATACGAGCGCCAATCCTATCATCCAAATCAAGGTAAAGTTGTTTTCATTTTCAAAAATGACCCGTAAGCCATAGACTTCATCTCCTCCTCCCATGGCAGCCGTAAGTATGCGGGCGAAAGGGATATTGGCGAATATAAGTACGAAACCCAGGCTTCTTTTATCAGCCTCTCCAGTGAGTAAAAAATACCTGCCCAACCAAATCAGAGAAAAGGTAAATATGGGCCCCATAAAGGTCGCAATGATGGCCCAGGGATTAGCGTCTCGGCATCCTTCGCAGAGTCCCCAGACATTGAAATCTCTTTCTCCCCAACATCCGCAAAATCCATAGCCCGTGAAAATGTGTGCCAGTTCGTGGGCCTCTCCCAGCAATAGCATGAGGACAAGAAAAGCAAAGAGGGTTTTGAAACTAAGATTGACTTTGAGCATGGGATCTACTTTACAAATTTGCTGTATTCTACCAATTCATAATCCGGATCATACTGAACCAACTCTCTTAAAATCGGAGCATGTCCTGAGCCAAAGATTACCAGTATGCGCTCTTCTTCCTGATCTACAATGCGGGTGAGATTGGCATGGATTTTCAGGTTTCGCTCATACCATTCTGCGACTAGATTGGCTCCTGGATACTCATGCTTTTTCCCAATTTGCAGCATGGAGATGTACATACCGTGACCTTCTTTGATACGCTCCGGATCATTATGCCTGCCCAGGATTTCGGCTACTGTATGGCTCTTCATATATTCTTGTTCTTCCTGAATGAAATTTTGCATCCATGCATTAGCCTCAAGAAAGAAATCCCCCTGCCCATTTTCATTGGCATATTGTACCAGTTCGTTGAAAGGGAAATTGCCGGGAGCATCTATAGGATAGATATCAGCATGTCCTAATTGTTTGGCAAGGCGGAATCCGACTTGCTGGGTTTCACTTTTGCTGAGTGTGTGTTCACCCTTGAGGTACTGAGCATATCGTTGACGGGCCAGGGTATCACTTTTTGTTTGCCAGCGCCTTTCGATAGCGATTTTTGTTGGGCGAAATTTTGCAAGCATATCCACCAAATCCTGGATTTCTTTCTGGCGTTTTTCAGCCAATACATCATCCGCCTCGATATTGTGTACATCCATGCCCGGATTGTTCATGTGATAGCTTCCCAGGACGAGTACCTGATGTTTAGGGGACTTTTGGGGAAAGGCCTGACCAAAACTCATGGCCAATAAGATGAGGGAAAAGGAAAATTTGTGAATAAAGTTCATAGCGTGATTTTATTTTCATCTAAAATCGATGCTATTCTTTTTTAAGAGAAGTCATTTATATGTGAAGAAGGATATTTACTATGTGAAGGAAGAAAAAAAGGCCCTGAAATTTCAGGGCCTAAAGTTCTTATTCTGGCTCACTTTAGTATTAAAATTTTATGACCGTTGCTTCCATGAGAAATAAGTCGCCTTCTTTTGTATAGTAGGGATAAGCGGGTGAACTTTGATAGAAACTAAAAAAGAAACGATTGCCGGGGAGGACAAGATCATCATAAGCGATATCAGGCCCTGGCTTTTTTCGCAAAAGAGTACTGGCATAGAGCTCCGAATCTTTGGCCAAGTCAGGAAATTTATCTAAAACTTCCTGAGAAAGTTCAGGCTTTATTACTTGAAATCCTTCCCAAATCCCATCGAAATGGTGCCAAAAATAATGCTCTCCCTGAAAAGAGTTTGCCTGGATATCTACGGCTGAAATATTTTGCTGAAAGCCAGAGAAAGTAGGATCGGATACATCGATATTGAAATCCAAAGGTTTGAGCTTCTGTTCGATTCCTTTTGAGACAAATATTCCGCGCCTGCCATCCTCATCAAGGAAATCTCCCGTACTTAAGTAGGTAAAATCCCCAGAGATCAGAGGAAAACCGGGCGTAAATCCCATTTTATAGGAATCGTATATTTTTCCCAACTTTTGTTGACTGGGATAAAGGGTGTAATAAGCCATGCGTCCGCTTCGCACCTTATTATCCAGGCTTATCTCCTGAACCTGATTAACTGTACTGAAAGTAGAGATATCCAGACTATCGCCGGGATAGAGCATAGGGTCCTCAAAACTGTAATATCGATAGGCGTTCTCATCTTGAAGTTTTGCAATGATTACTCTGCCTCGCCCGGAAAGACTTGTGACTCCCAACTCAAGTTTTGCAGATAAACCATCCGGAGCAATTTTATTATAGTAATTGCCGCCGGGTCCATTTATAAAAGCTTCAATAGGCCGGGATGAAGTAATGGTGAGTTTTTTGTAATCAAAGCTAAACTCATCCGGAGCCGAATGGACAATAGATTTTGTTCGGATATCTCGGAAGGTCCTTACCATGACCTTTTTCCCTAAATAGGTATAGTTGGCATCACTAATATAGCTTATCGTATAAGCCTCAGCCTGAAAATTTTGCGGGATAGAAACCTGATGTGTTTCAGATGCTACAGGACTAAATGTGTAAATGTGCTTTCCATCCTCCTGTGAATTTATGGAGATGAAGGTGGGGATTTCACCACTTCCTTCTTCAAAAAAGAAGTCCATGGAGTCAATGAGTTCTCTTTGAGGAAGAGGAGTTTGTCCTTCACAGGAAAGGAGTTGTAAACCCAGGAAAAATAGGCCTATTTTGAGTAGTAAATGTTGTTGCATGATTCGCGTCCTTTCTTAAAGGACGGAACTGAATCCGGAAATGATGCATCAGTCCGAATTTGCCTGCTTGGTATTCAAACCCAAGGCCTGCACCATTTTGAAAAAGATCTCGGTATTTTCATAGATCCCTGTAAACGCTTCCGAACCGGGGCCATAGGCATAAACGGGAATCATAATGGGGGTATGTCCGAAGGTGCTGAATTTTAAATCAAATTCCTTGAGTTCCTGATCATAGTCCGTAATGGAAAGTCCACCGGTTTCATGATCCGCCGTTATGATGACCAGGGTTTGAGAATCCTGAGCTGCAAAATCCAGTACCTGCCCAATACTCTGATCAAAATCCAGCATTTCCGTGATTACGTAGTCGGCATTATTGTCATGACCTCCCCAATCAATTTGGGAAGATTCAGCCATAAGAAAAAAGCCCTTTTCATTTTGGGAAAGTCTGGCAATAGCGGTCTGTATGGCATTTCCCAGAAAGTCTCCTCGGCCTTCGATCATCGTTGGCATATCTTCTTCTGCACATAGCGCATATAGTTTTTTCGAATCAGATTGTAGCAGAGATTCCATGCTTTCAAATATCTCATAGCCCAGTTTTTTTAGTTCGTCGATCAGGTTTCGTTCGTCTTCACGCTGAGCAAAGTTTTTCATTCCCCCACCAATCACAACATCTACCTCTGTTTCCAGAAAATCTGCTGCTATGGCTTCATAGGACTCTCGATTTTTCTCATGTGCAATGAAGGCAGCTGGAGTAGCATGGGTGATTTTAGAGGTAGCAATCAAGCCTGTACTCATTCCCTGCTTTTCAGCCATTTCCAGAATGGTTTCTGTAGCTACCTGATCCGGGGTGACAGCTATTGCTCCATTGTTGGTTTTTTTTCCACTGGACATAGCAGTAGCTGCGGAAGCTGAATCGGTGATATAGCGATTGGCGGCAGTAGTTTTACTGAGTCCCACGGTCGTACATCTCTCCAATTGTAGCTGATTATTGTTGATGGCCATTCCTGCGCTCACCTGAGCCAGTCCCATACCATCTCCAATCAAAAGAATTACATTCTTAGCCTTTGCTGCCAGTTGAAGGGTATTAGCTTTATTGATCTTGAGCTGGGTGATCTCTGCTGCTTCTTTTCGCTTGACTTTCTGAGCTGCGAAAAGGAAGAAAAAAACAGCAGTTCCTCCGGCGAGAAAGATCAGAAATAACAGCAAAAAGCGGCCAAATTTTTTCATGGTAGTGAGATTTGAGGAATTGCAATATATGCATTTTATCTGCGGCGATCAGAAGCCTGCACAGATTTACACTGAATTTAGTTCGACTGGCTTTAGGGGAAAAAAGTGTATGATCTGTCTTCATGGGAACGTTCACATAAAGAGCCATTCAAGATGAAAAGATCACATGCAATTTTACCTATCATGATTGTTCAGTTATTATTATTTGTTTTCATGATGCTAACTGCTTGTGAAGATGAGACTCCCGGACTGCAGCGTGAAAATTCGAGGGAAAAACTCTTCTTCAATGGAGAGATTTATACGGTAAATTCTGCTCAAACCTGGGCCAGTGCGATCTACGTGAAGGAGGGAATCATAACATATGTGGGAGATGATGAAGGTGGAAAAGCGCTTGCAAGTGCAGATGCTGAGATGATTGATTTGAAAGGAGTTTTTATGATGCCAGGTATTCATGATGTTCACGTTCATCCACTGGAAGCGGCTACTGAGAATTTCCAATTTATCCTGAATGATAATATTGAAAATCCCGAGGATTATGCCAGAGATATTGCAGATGCGATGGAAGACAATCCCGGAAACGGATGGCTACTGGGATGGGGACATTGGATAAATGTTCCTCTTTCGGCTACTCGACTTCCCAAAGAAATTCTGGATGATGAAGCCCCAAATCGGCCCGTGGCTATTATGGAGCAAACTTCTCATTCGGTCTGGTGTAATTCTAAAGCCCTCGAACTTATGGGGATAGATGCGAATACCCCCAATCCTCCCGGCGGAATCATCATGCGGGATGAAAATGGAGAAGCTAATGGCTTGCTGATTGATAATGCTGGCAACCTTTTGCTCGATCTTGCTTTGGCTGCTAGCAGTGAAGGGGCTCAAAAGGATTATAATGGGCTGGTGAATGTTGCCTTGCCAGAATTGGCGAAGCATGGGATCACTTCGATTTGCGATGCCCGCACCTACTGGAAAAGAGAACATCATAAGAGCTGGCAGAAAGTAGCAGAGGAAGGTAAATTAACAGCCCGGGTAAATCTGGGTTTATGGGCTTATCCCACAGAAAATGACCTCAGCCAAATAGCGGCACTCAATGCTTTATATTCTGATGATCCCAACAGTCTTTTGAAGATCAACCAGATCAAACTCTATGCAGATGGAATCATTCATAATACAACATCTGCTATGCATGATGACTATTTGATTGACTATTTTGGCTTGCCCACAAATAATGGATTGAATTATTTCGATCAACAAAGAATGTCAGCCTATATAGCGGCCCTTGAAAGTAGCGGTTTTGACTTCCATATCCATGCCATTGGGAATCGAGGGGTACATGAGGCCCTCAATGCGATTGAAGAAAGTGGAAGCAGCCAGGGGCGGCACAGACTTACCCATATCGAATATGTAGATCCTGCAGATTACGGCAGGTTTGCACAACTAAATGTGACTGCTGATGCACAAGTAGCTGGAGACTTTACCCAACCTGATCAATGGCATGATAATGATTACCTGATCGGCGCAGCTTTAAACCAAAACAATATTCCCCTCAAAAGCCTATATCAGGCCCAGGCGAGGATTAGCCTGAGTAGCGATTGGGATGTCAGTAGCCTCAATCCGTTTATCGGAATCCAGCATGCGGTAAACAGAGAACCTCAGGCCCTAAGTCTGGAAGAAGCCGTAAAAGCTTATACCCTCAATGCAGCTTATGTGATGAGGCAGGAAGCAAAAGTCGGTTCTCTGGAAGTTGGGAAAGAAGCCGATCTGATCATTCTAAATAAAAATATATTCGATATATCTGCCAACAGTATTGGATCAGTTAAAGTAGATGAAACCTATTTGCAGGGCAGACGCATTTATGAAAGATAAAAAAGGCCCCTGGGCTTTTCCCTTCCAGGGGCACAGAATGATTAAAAAAATAATCTCTTGTACTAGCTGTCTATACTGTTTTGTCTGGATATGCTGAGGGAAAGGGGCCTTTTAAACTCATTGATAAATCTTCTGGACGTTATCAGCTCTGGCTGATGAATAAATTTTCTTAGGTTGGGCGCAAAAAAAGGGAAAAATAAGGCTGACCGCTATCACAAATGTTTCAGAGCTGAGGATTGGCTTTCCCCTAAAAGCAAAAATACCCGCCGAAAGATTTCCGGCGGGTTTGAAAATATGCTTCGAAAAGCTATTGTCAGGATTCTTGTAAGAGGGTCTCTACGTCCTTGATCAGTTGCTTGATCTCTAATTGTAGCGTTCCATTGTAGATGCCTCGGATTCTCTGTGTTTTATCTACCAGGAGAATATGTTCTGTATGGAGAAATTCTGTACTGTCTTTGGTGAAGCCGATATCTTCCTCTGCAAAATAGGAGGTCCTGGCCAGGTCATAAATCTTTCCTTTTTCCCCTGTCAGAAAATGCCAGTTATTGGAAAGGATGTCCTGATTTTTGGTATAGGTAGCTAGCCTTTCCACATCATCAATCCAGGGAGTAACACTATAAGAAAGAATGGCAAAATCCTCCCGATCTGCATAGGCTTCTTCCAACTCTTTGACGTTCTGGGTCATCACCGGGCAAACACTCGGGCAACTGGTAAAGATAAAGTTGGCTACATGGATACGGTTGGAAATATAAGCCTGATCGATTTGCTTACCCTCTTGATTGCTGAAAGAGAAATCCCCGATTCTATGAGTGATTTCTTGCTCTATACTTTCCCCTGCCTCTATAAAATGAGGAGTAAAATCGGGTTCATTATAATAGGGTAGGTGAAAGACTTCTTCTTTACATCCCACAAATAAGAACAGGATTGTGCAAAGCCTAATTCTTGAAAATACTGTCTGAAACATTTACGCAGTTTTTAGTCCCCAATAATCCAAATCTTCTCCCTTTTCGGATGATATAATTGGCCTTTACCTTTCCATTGTCATACCAAACCTTTTGAGAGCCTTCTTCCTGTCCAGCGACATAATTCATATCCAAAATCAATCTCCCTTTAGCATTCCATTCCCGATTATTTCCCTCATAAACATCATTGGCGAGTTGATAGCTAAAACGGATTTGCCCTCCTGGATAATAGGCAATATGTTCTCCCTCTTTTCGGCCATTTCGAAAAAAGCGCCGCTCTTTCAATTCATTTCCGGGATGAAATCGTGTCCATTTCCCATGCTCTTTTCCCCTTAGATAGTTTTTGATATAAAGAGTATCTGTGGTAGCGGGATAAAGTTTGTAAAGCATGCCCGAATAAGGTTTTTGCTCTACATAGGTTATGCCTCCTTTGGTTTTGATCTCTTTGCCTTCTTCATTTAGTATAGACAAACTCACCTTTCCTTCCTGCGAACTGCAGGACGAAAAGGCAAGCCAACTGAATAACAAAAAATTAACGAGTAAGCGTACCAGGATTTCCATAATATCCACTTCCGTTTATATAAGGATCGGCATCGGTTATATGGTAGTGATAGATTCCATCAGGAAAATCTTCGGTGGGATGTTCGTGCCCGTGAAATTCATCCAAATCAGAATTACTGACAGCATTTCCATCTTCCATAGGGCCATAAACTGGAAAACCATCCAGTAAGAAACCCATCAAGGCTTCCTGCCCTTTCTCTTGCGTGAGCCAAAAAGGTTCTACGTGATAGTGATAGGTTCCCTGTTGTTGAGGGTGGCCCGCATACTGATCGAATGAATTTATTTCAAAAGTCAAAGGCTCATTATTTGGCCCTGCGTACTGATTGAAAAAAGCCACTCCATTGAGAGCAACACCCATAGAACCCAGAGCTGTTGCGCTTTTGTTTGAAGCTTCGGTCGGATTCAAAGGAATTCTGTAGGTAACTTCTGTGGAGCTGATTCTGTTAGGATTCAGGCGAAAGTCACTATTTGATCCATTGTACGCTTCATAGCGATCATTCTCCCATTCAGTATCCTGATAATAAGGACTATTATGATCAGGGATTCCTTCTGTTTTAATTACAACAAACTCCCCATCAAGGTAGATATCGGAGGCTCCGTATATTTTTTCATAAACGGCTGGAAGCTCATCATTATTTGTAGGGGGCTCTTCCGGCGGAGCTTCACTTTCTTCACAGGCCAGGCCCGAAAAAATAAGTAGCAAAAGTGCCAGGAGATTTGTCATAAAGTTCATCTTTTTCATGTTCTTCGCTTAAGATCTATGTTTCATTAGATGTCATTGATTCTCAAATCCTTCACTTTTCTTTAATTTTTTTTCAAGAAGTATCTTTTTGCGAAGCTAGTTAGAGGAAAGCGGAGGTAAAAATCTATGTAAGAAACATTCTTTCGTCTGATGGAGGGATCATTTCCGTGCCAATAGTAAAGAAATGATTAAGAGGAATTACTCAACTTTATCTATAAAGGTCTGCAAATATGGGAAAGGCTTTGTACCTGGATCTCTCGGCATGAAGGAAGCCAGATCCGATTTTCAGAAAATCTTACAGTTAGCCTGGGGCTAAAGCTTCCACCACAGATCTATTTCAGGGATTTCTGGCAGTTTTTTTATTGGATATGAGGATAAGCAATGGAAAGAAGATTGATTCCTTTTTCAAGCAAGGTGGCTTTGCCCTGGCCTTCGCAATCCTTGTACCCCTTTTCAATGGATTGCTGACGGCCTATATAAGTACTTATTTCACTGATCTTGCAGGGAAGTTTTCTGCTGGCGATCCTGGCTGCCAGTGCATCTTATATTGCTATTCCTGCTGCGATGCGGATAGCAGCTCCCAAAGCCAATCCTGGATTATATCTTCCTATGGCCTTGGGAATAACCTTCCCCTTTAACATAACCCTGGGTATGCCTGTTTATCTCTATCTGATACAAATAAGTTGATCAGATTAAAAGATCATTAGAATATGTATTAGATCGAAACACTATGCAGCTATGATCGTTCTCTATGCAAGAACAATAGTAATACTATCATAAATGTTTGTAACTATTTAACAGGTGCATAGACTTCTTTCAAATATCAGCCTTCAGGTCCATGAGAAAATTTATCTCAAGCATCCTGAATCCAGTGAGTTGGGGCAGAAGATCATTTCCAATAGTATTGAGATGATCGAGGCCATGGGATTTGAAGATTTTACCTTCCGCAAACTTGCCCGGGAAATCTCTTCGACGGAAGCCTCTGTTTACCGCTATTTTGAGAATAAACACAAATTACTGCTTTACTTGAGCTCATGGTACTGGGCCTGGATGGAGTATCAACTTGTCTTTGCCCTGGCCAATATTGATTCACCCATAGAACGCTTGAAGAAAGCCCTGGCCTTGTTGACCAAAGAAGTACAGGAAGACAATGCTTTTACCCATATCAATGAAATCAAGTTGCATCGAATCATCATTTCCGAATCTTCCAAAGCCTATTTGACCAAGGAAGTAGATGCAGATAATAAGGAAGGTATGTTTCTCGGTTATAAGCAATTGGTACTAAGGGTAAGTGAAATTATCCTGGAAATAGATCCTACTTTCAAATATCCACGTATGATGGTTTCCACAGTAATCGAAGGAGCTCATCATCAACGGTATTTTGCTGAGCACCTTCCTCGACTTACTGATACCATTAAAGGGGAAGATTCTATTTCAGAGTTTTATAAGGAAATGGTTTTTAAAGCCCTCAAATAGCTTTTGAGATGAAAATTTCTATGCTATATAAATTATCGAATTCCTTACTCTCATTTTTAATCATCTCCATTTTGGGAATGAATGGAACAGGGATACTTCATGCTCAGAATACAGAGCTAACAGCCGATCTGGCAGAAGAAGTTGAAAGCCTGGAATCCCAAGAAGAAACTGAAGAACAGGAAGAAAATGAGTTGGAAAAGGAGTATGTGGGCATAGGCATGGGCGCTGAATTTGTACAATCCAAAACAGCCTATGGGTACACCCGATTTTTCTCTCTTACCGCCCGAGAACTTATAAGTATCGATCCCCCTCCTGAGCGTATCTGAATAACACTCCATTACATTACACATACACGCAATTACGGGTCCTAAACATCCGAATCAATCATCCTTTATTCTGTTTAAGCAGATTAAGCAAAACAAATTTTCATGACAACAACACTGACTCCGGTCAAGCGTTTCTGGCGCATGCTTAAACCAGACAAGACCGAGATTAGAAATGTATATATCTATGCCATTTTCAATGGCCTCATTGGGCTTTCTCTTCCGCTGGGTATTCAGGCAATAGTAAACCTGATCCAGGGCGGACAGATAAACTCCTCATGGGTAATTTTGGTAAGTATTGTTCTGCTGGGTATCGCATTCTCTGGTGTTTTGCAAATCTACCAGATGTATATCGTGGAGAACCTGCAACAAAAGATATTCTCACGGGCTGCTTTTGAATTTGCCTATCGGGTTCCACGTATACGGATGGAGACTCTGTACAAGCACTATGCTCCGGAATTGATGAACCGATTTTTTGATACTATTTCTTTGCAGAAAGGAATGTCAAAAATTCTCATCGATTTTTCTACCGCAGCCATCCAATTGATCTTTGGACTCTTGCTGCTCTCTTTCTATCACTCCTTCTTTATTCTCTTTAGTGTAGCCTTGATCCTGCTCGTCTACATTATTTTCCTTTTTCTGGGACGCAGGGGTTTGGATACCAGTTTGGATGAATCCAAGTATAAATATAAAGTGGCTCACTGGCTGGAAGAACTCGCCAGAACGAATATGACTTTCAAGCTGGCAGGAAGAACAGATCTTCACCTGGAGCGCACAGATCAAGAAGTAGGTAATTATCTGGAGGCAAGAAATAAGCACTTCCGCATCGTCGTCAATCAGTTTGGCTGGATGATCGCATTTAAAGTTCTTATGGCAATGGGCCTCCTGGCTATTGGTGGCATACTTGTGATGCAACAACAGATGAACATCGGACAGTTCGTTGCCGCAGAGATTATCATCCTTTTGATCATGGGCTCGGTAGAAAAAATGATCATGAGCCTTGAAACGATTTATGATGTGCTAACCTCTCTGGAAAAGATTGGGCAGGTTACAGATATGAATATGGAAAAAAGGGAAGGAATTGAACTTCTCGATGCCTGTGATGAGGGAGGGATTGAAATATCTCTGGAAAAAGTGGCCTTTGCTTATCCTGAGTATCCACGAAATACCCTTTCTGATCTGGACTTGAGAATAGGGCCAGGGGAAAAGGTACTTGTTGCCGGTCCTAATGGCGCGGGAAAAAGCACCCTCCTTCAGGTCATTGCGGGTCTGTATGATGTGAATACGGGCAGCGTCAGCTACAATGGTTTGCCGAAGGGAAATCTAACCATGACCTCTCTGAGAGATTTGACAGGTGATTATATGTCAGACGAGCAGATTTTTCAAGGGACCATATTGGAAAATATTGCCATTGGTCGTGAATCAGCCAGCTTCGAAAATGTACAATGGGCCGCCAAAGCCATGGGACTTGAAAGCTTCATACGCGCTCAACCCAATGGCTATGACAGCATGCTTGATCCACTGGGGAAGAAACTCTCGAGAGGAATCATCCAACGACTTTTGCTGGCAAGAAGTATTGCCCACAAACCACGTATCCTGCTCCTGGAAAATGCCCTGGAGCAACTGGATATCATCGAGCGTAAAAAGATCATTGATTTTCTCACAGACCCTGTTAATCCATGGACCCTGATAGCAGTTTCCTCTGATCCCTATTTCGCCCAAAAACTCGACCGAATCCTCATCATGGAAGATGGACGAATCGTGGACGATAATGCAGACAATCATTTATCTCAATCAGCACCATTAAGCGTATAATTATGTTGAATATTTCTCCGAAAAGTGTCAGTAAGGAAATCGACTTTGATAAGTTCGAGGCCCTTTCCCAGGTGGAGAACTGGGAATCGGGTAAAGGCCTTATTCGCTTGATTCTGATTTTCTTTATCCTGCTTTTTGGCTTGATGTTTTTGCCCTGGACCCAGAATATTCGTTCGGATGGCTACATTACAACCTTAATGCCAGACCAAAGACCACAAACCATTCATTCGATCATTGATGGAAGGATAGAAGCCTGGTATGTAAGAGAGGGTGATTTTGTGGAAAAAGGAGATACCATTCTCTTTATTTCCGAGATCAAGGATGCCTATTGGGATCCTGATTTACTCCAAAGAACACAGGAGCAGGTAAATGCCAAAGCATCTGCTATCCGTTCTTATGACGGCAAGGTAAACGCCCTGAACAATCAGATCAAAGTTCTGGGAGAAACCTCCCGACTAAAATTGCAGCAAGCTGAAAACAAGTTCCAGCAATCTCAATTTAAATTGAAAACGGATAGTATTGATTTGGTGGCTAAGCGCATCAATCTGGAAATCGCACAAAGGCAGCTGGATCGTATTGATTCTTTGTACAAAGATGGCTTAAAATCATTGACAGAGTATGAAAGTCGCAAACTGAAATGGCAGAAGGCACAGGCAGAGAAGATTTCGGCGGAAAACAAAGTTCTGGGAAGCCGTAATGAAGTCATAAATGCGCATGTGGAACTTTCCTCCATAGAAGCGCAATACCAGGATAAAATCGCCAAATCAGAATCGGATAAATTTAGTGCCCTTTCAGGTAAGTATGATGCAGAGGCAACTTTGAGCAAACTCCAGAATCAGTACGCAAATTACAGCGTCAGACAAGGTTTATACTACATCACCGCTCCGCAAAATGGCTTTATTACCAAGGCCATTCAGTCAGGATTAGGGGAAACAGTAAAAGCCGGAGAAGAAATGATGAGCATCATGCCATCCAAATATGAACTGGCAGTAGAGATGTATGTCAAACCTCTCGATTTGCCATTACTCAATAAGGAACAGAAAGTCAGAATTATGTTTGACGGCTGGCCAGCCATCGTATTCTCCGGTTGGCCCAATACCAGTGTAGGAACCTATGGAGGGAAGGTATTCGCCATAGACAATTTCATCAGCGATAATGGGATGTACCGGGTGTTGGTAGCTCCAGATGAGGATGAACACATCTGGCCCAATGCCTTGAGAGTTGGTGCAGGTACCCAAAGTATGATCCTCTTAAATGAGGTTCCCGTTTGGTATGAACTCTGGCGTCAGATCAATGATTTTCCACCGGATTTCTACGATATCGATAAAAAGAAGAAAGAGAAAGTTAAAGCACCGATCAAACTGAAATGATGAAGCTGAGTAAAGTCTTCTTATTATACATCCTGCTCTCCGTTTGCTTGAGTCTTCCTATACTGGGACAGGAAAAGAAAGTCATGAGCTTTGATAGCTTCATGGAAATCGTAGAGGAGCATCATCCCCTGTCTCTTCAGGCGGAACTATTCCCGGAACAAGGACGCCAGGGAGTTAAGGCAGCCAGGGGCGCTTTTGATCCCAAACTGATTTCAGATCTGGCGAACAAGAACTTTGATGGCAAGACCTATTATGATGTCTTTGAAGGAGGGATGAAAATACCCACCTGGTTTGGGCTGGAGTTTTATGGAGGATTTGAACAAAATCAGGGAGTCTTTTTAAATCCCGAGCGAACGGTTCCGGATGGAGGTTTGGCCCATGCTGGAGTTTCCCTTCCTGTAGGGCGAGGCTTATTTATCGATAAACGTAGAGCCAGTCTTCGCAAGGCCCAAATCGCACAGAGAAGTAGCCTGGAGGAAAGACGCGAACTTCGCAATCAGGTCTTCTACGAGGCTGCTAAAGCCTATTGGGACTGGTTTAAGGCTTATCATGTATTAGAGGTTTATCGGGATGCCCAAAGCCTTGCAGAGGTCAGGTTGAGGGCAGTGCAACAGGGAGCAGAACTGGGAGACCGGGCCTTTATCGATACACTGGAAGCAGAAATTCAGGTACAAAACCGCCAACTTAGTGCTCAGGAAGCCTTGTTGGAACTGGAAAATGCTCGCACCCTGCTCGAACTTTTTCTATGGAGGGATGGGATAATTCCTTTGGAGCTTGCAAGCGAAACAATACCGCTAGCAAACACAGAGGTAGATGCCATACTTCCTGACCAGCGTTTTCTCCAAGAAATAGATTCTTTGGCTTACCTCCATCCAAATTTAGCTCAATCCAGATTTAAACTTGAACAATTGGGGATCGAACAAAGATTGAAGCGAGAGCAATTGAAACCCAAACTCGATTTGAAGTACAATTTCCTCACAGAACCCGTCGGGAACAGCTGGGTATCAAATTTCAATACAAACAATTATGCCTGGGGTTTTAGCTTTAGCATGCCCTTGTTTTTGAGAAAGGAACGAGCAGCCATCAATCTGAATCGACTTAAGATGGAGTCTCTCCGTTACGATATCTCGGGAAAGCAGGAAGGAATTTCTACGAAAGCGCAGATTGCCCTCAATAAAGTCAATAACAGTTTTCGCCAAAGTGGTCTGGCCCGCGATAGGGTAGAGGGCTACTCGCGTTTGCTTGAAGCAGAGCGGAGGATGTTTCGTGCAGGGGAAAGTTCGCTCTTTCTCGTCAACTCCCGGGAGAGTAGTTATGTACAAGCGCAGGTGAAGTATTTGGATATCCTGGTGAAGAACCGCAAAGCAGAATTAGAAAGCCGATACAGCCTGGGACTTCTATCAGATCTTCAATAATAAGGGATAATCTACGACTTAATAAGGCGGTTCGAGAGGGCTTGTGTATCTTTGTATCACAGGCTCTCAATTTGTTATGATAGA
Source organism: Bacteroidia bacterium (assembly GCA_033391075.1). Classification (NCBI taxonomy): domain Bacteria; kingdom Pseudomonadati; phylum Bacteroidota; class Bacteroidia; species Bacteroidia bacterium. The sequence goes on along the minus strand of JAWPMV010000003.1, from coordinate 47,074 downwards.
TCAGGAGTTATTGCTGAAACGCTGTCTCGTTTTGATCGAGCAAAAAATGGACTGGCCGGATTCTGCCGGCTGGAGGAATAGTCATTTCGAAGAACTGGCTCAGAGGATCTGGGAAGAAACCCGGGTTCAGCTGAGTGCCATGACCTTGAAGCGGGTGTGGGGGAAAGTACAGTATCATTCCCTTCCGTCTCCAAACACTCTGGATACCCTGGCTCAGTTTATAGGTTATAAAAACTGGATTGACTTAGAGAAATGTGAAGGGGAGAAGAAAAAAGAACAAAAACGGTCTGGCGAAATCCAGGCCATATCCATTCCCCTGAAACGCCTATTGATCCCCGCTTTAGGAGTTGTGTCTTTGGCCCTGCTTTCCTATATACTTTGGCCGGATACTCCCAAAAAAGAAGCAGGGATTTCCAGGATAGACAGCAGTGGGATTAGTTTTGAGTTCGAACCTTTGACCACTGGTATCCCGAATACGGTAATTTTCCGCTATGATGCTGCCCGCTCTCAGGCCGATTCTGTTTTCATCCAGCAATCCTGGGACCCCCGCCTCAGACATAGAGTGGAAAAAGATCAGGACTATTTCGCCAGTACATATTATTACCCAGGTTTCTATCAGGCTAAACTGATCCTCAATGAGGAAGTCGTTATAGAAAAAGATCTGCATATTCCCTCCAACGGTTGGATGGGGACCATTGAGAAAGATCCGGTTCCCGTTTATTTGACAAGAGAGGAGATGTTGGGTGAGACTGCTTTGGGTATACGAAGGGAACATCTTGTAGAAGCGGGTTTTGACCTGACCCAAAGCATCCCTTATACCGAACTACATTTCGTCAAAGACTTTGGAGATCTCTCGGCCAGTAATTTTCTCTTTGAAACGGAATTTCGACATAGCATGAAAGAGGGAGAGGCGATTTGTCAGAAAGGAAGACTTCACCTGATTTGTTCCCGAGGGCCTATCATTATTCCTTTTTCTATCAAAGGTTGTGTTGGTGAATTAGCGATGTATTTACCGGGAGAAAGTATGGAAGGCTCATCCTCTGATCTCTCGGGATTTGGACTTGATGTGAGCCAGTGGACAAAAATGGAAATTGAAATGGAGGATAGGCAGCTAGAGGTTTGGATGAATGGGGAAAAGGTATTCGAACATAAACTCAGCCGTGATCCGGGAGTAATTGCAGGAATACGATATCAATTTCACGGAACCGGAGAGGTACGAGCGCTGCGTCTTGAGTCTGAGGACAAACTCTATTATGAGGGTAGGTTGAAATAAAACCCTGAGTTGGGATGAGTATTTTTTTTTGCTGCCTTTCCCTAATTTAAGCTTCCCAGGTCACAAATAGGAAGTAATTCTTCAGGGACACTTTCAAATTTATTTCCCATTAACCAAAGCATACGCAATTCCGAAAGTCTACTCAGATTTTTCGGAACTTCTGCCAGTTTATTCTCACTAAGGTCAAGTTTTATCAATAGAGAAAGATTCTCTATGCCGACAGGAAAGGTCCTCAGTTTATTCGCCTTTAGGTATAGCTCACGAAGTTTGGGTAGTTGGGTGATAGAAGCGGGTAGCTCCTTGAGTTGGTTATCCCGTAGTTCCAGCATCATAAGGGAAGATAACCCTCCTATTTCTTCAGGCAAGGATTTTAAGCGGTTGTTTTTGAGGTTTAAAACTCGGAGATCCGCAAACTGTCCAATACTGGAAGGGAGATGCTTCAGTCGATTTGCAGACAAGTCCAAAACCCTCAACTGTTTCAAGCGGGCAATTTCTTCCGGCAGTGTCTCGAAGCGGTTATTGTCCAGCCCCAGGACCTTCAAGTGGCTTGCCTGGAGTAATCTCTCCGGTATTTCGTCCAACTGAAGATCATTCAGATTGAGGGCAGTTAATTTCTTCTCAAAAGTTACCTCTATTCGCCTTAACGCTTCAGCTAATAAATCTGATTTATTCATAAGAAAGAGGAGGGAGCAAAAGAAATTTGCTCCCTCAAATCATTTATCGTTTTACAATTCTAATTACTTTCTGATCCGTACTGCTTCTGAGGCGAAGCAGGTAAATGCCCGCAGGTATTTCACCAAGATCCAGTTTTTGCTGATGTTGGCCTGCCATTATAAAGCCAGGGCTCTTCAGAAGTTTTACCCTTTGGCCCGTCAGGCTGTAAATATCCATTTCCACTTCCGTATCTCCGCTGATTTCATAATTCACTATAAGCTGATCATAGAAGGGATTTGGCCAGGCCTTTACTTCCTGGATAAGGATGGCTGAAATGTTTTCTTCAGCTAAACGTGCAGGAGGATTCCCGAAAGTATGCGCTCCCAGGAAGGAGAAGGTATTACTTCCATAAGCATCCCATTCAGCAAGCGTATAATTGGTAGTTGGATCGGTAACAGATGCCTTCCTGACAAGCGTGGTATTTCTGGCAAAGTTTCCATTTCCTCCATTGAAGGTTCCTACAATGTCAATCAGTACGTTATTTTTAAACAGACCTATGGGATCATTGCCTGAGAAGTTCATAATACCTGAACTGGTCAGTTGGTCTGCTACACTTGTTATACCGGAACTTGCCGAAGAATGTCCTAAAACAAATACTTCGCCATCTTGCAGAGTTCCACTTAGGCTAAAGGTATTTCTCCAATTTCCGCCACCGTTGGCTTGACGCTTAAGACTATATTGGCCAAGATCAACTGAAGCACCGGTGAAATTTGCAATTTCAATGGCACGGTTCCTTTGACTACCCTCAACGTACTCAGAGATGAATACTTCGGAAGCAGTAGGAGAATTGTCCTCGGTTTGTCCGCTGACCGTGCTACTATTCGCACTATTTCCGTCTGCATTAAAGGCGACCAGGTAATAGTAATAGGTAGTAAGCAGAGTAATACTATTATCTGTATAGGAAGTAGCATTGGAAGCAAGAGAGGCAAGCTGGCTAAAGTTTAGGTTGTCCGAAGAACGATAAACAATATATCCGTCCTCATTTGTCACATCATCCCAACTAAGGCTTAAGTCACTTGTAGTCGCAGTCAGAGCAATATTCGCAGGACTTGCAGGTGGATTGAGCCCACCTCCGTTGAAGGTATGACTTCCCAGATCACTGGAGTTGTCGGTTGCGAATACGTCCCATTCGCCAGAATTGTACACATCGACCGGGCTGTCTACTGAAGCTTTTCTTACCAGGGTGACATCCTGGGCATAGGTAGCGGCACTATTGAAGGTACCCAGCATGTCGATTAGAATTCCGTTTTTAAAGAGACCGATTGCATCATTGCCATTGAAGGTGACAATCCCGCTGCCGGTACTTATATCTGCTTCTGCGAGTATGGAAGCATTGGCCGAACTGTTTGCAATTACGAATACTGAACCTTGAGACAGGTTTCCACTCAGGGCATAATCGCTACCCCAGGCACCTGAACCGTTGGTTTGTTTTTTCAATACATAAGCACTCATGTCAACCGTCGCTCCAGTATTGTTGGCAATCTCGAGGGCCTTGTTGAAAGAAGAACCTTCGATATATTCAGAAATAAGCAGATCGCTTGCAGCTGGACCGCTGAATTCAGTTTGGCCACTGACAGTGCTGCTATTAGGGCTATTTCCTCCTGCATTAAAGGCAACTACATAATAGTAGTAAGTTGTCAGGAGCTGGATGGTATTATCTGTATAGCCTATTTCATCAGCAGCAAGGCTGGCTATTTGAGAGAAGTTGCTGTTATCATCAGAGCGATAAATCAGGTATCCATCCTCATTTGCCAAATCATCCCAGGAAATATTCAAATCTATTGTGGTCGCAATCAGGTCTACATTTGCAGGTGCAGCAGGTGCTTGTGGTAGGGTCGCACCACTGACGGTACTGCTTGCCGGACTACTTCCTGCACTGTTAAAAGCTTCCAGGTAGTAATAATAAGTCGTTTCAAGACTTAGGCCTGCATCTGAATAACTTACTACATTGGCGCCCAGACTGGCAAGGCTGGAGAAGTTTACATTATCGGTACTTCTGTAAAGGGTATATCCCGTTTCATCACTCAGGTCATCCCAACTTAAATCCAGAGAAGTAGTAGTTGCTACAAGCTGAACATTGGCAGGAGCAGCTGGTGGGTTTGTTCCGCTTCCTCCATTAAAGGTATGACTACCTAAATCTGTAAAGGTATTGCTAGCATAGCTGTCCCACTCGGAAGTAGTATAGATGTTATTGGGGCTATCAATGCTCGATTTCCTGACCAAAGTTACATCCTGAGCATAATTTGAAGCACTGTTAAATGTTCCAAGAATATCAATCAAAGTCCCGTTTTTGAAGAGACCGATGGCATCATTTCCATTGAAGGTTACAATTCCACTTCCGGTGTTTACATCCGCTTGAGCCAATATCGTTGGATCTGCAGAGCTGTTTGCTATCACAAATACATCTCCCTGTGCAAGGCTACCACTCAAGGCATAATCACTGCCCCATGCCCCTGCACCATTGGTTTGTTTCTTCAACACATAGCCAGAAAGCGATACCGTGGATCCGGTAAAATTGGCTACTTCCAGCGCCTTATTAAATGAGGAACCCTCTATATATTCTGAAATCAGCAAATCTGTGGCGCTTCCTCCGCTTCCTCCCTGAGTTTGTCCGCTGATGATATTGCTACCACTACTTGTTCCAGTGGCATTGAAGGCTTCGATATAATAGTAGTATGTGCTTCCCTGACTTACATTTCCATCGCTATAGGATACTGCATCTGCAGCTGGATTTGCAAGCAAACTGAAATTCACGTTATCGGTAGATCTATAGAGATTGTAACCCGTCTCATTGGCCACGTCTGTCCAGCTCAGATTCAGACTGGATGCTCCGGCGACCAATTGGAAATTGCCAGGAGTGGCAGGGCCGGAAGTAGATATTTCCCATGCATCCGCTACCCAATCAGGATTATCCACAAAAGGATTTCGATTTCCCTGATAGGTTTCAATGGAAATATTTCTCATAATTTCATCTGTGTCCGGAGGATCCTGAAGGTGCCATTGATAAAGCATATTTAAATCTCCAACGGAAGCAATTGCCCCAGCTTGTGTGGGATACATCGTATAGAAATAAAAAATAGCCCTGGCACAATCTCCCTTATGGTCTTCCCGAGGCTCAAATTCCTGATTGGCGTACTCGCTATAAAAGTCAATATTGCTGCTGGGGATGCTCGTTTGTTCCTGATCCAGGTACATCCATTTGGTCGTAGTATTATCATCTATATCTGCGAAAGGATAGTTTGATCGGGTGCTATTCCAGTTACCATAGGTAGGAAACAAATGATGTATATCTGAGCGCATCGGTTCTGCGCTTCCGAAAAAACTTTGAGGGACTGTATGTTCTGCATTGATTGGGGCAGGATTTGTTCCTGTATTCCCATAAGCCCATGAGAGCTGGTATCCGCTGTAAACTCCCGTAAGGGTACCATTGTCATTGTCTATGTACCCATACATATATCCCCGGGCAGTAGAATAGCCAAGAGTCGTATGGAAACCGTCATAAAAATTTGTCTTGATCCAGTCTCGAAATGCCTGCCCGCTTATTCCGGGAGGAGGAGTTTGGGCAAAAAGAGAATTGAGTCCAAGGAATAGAAGGACTAATCCTGTAGATAGTAGTTGCTTTCTCATGTAGTTTGTATTACGTATGGGTAGAAGTGTTAGTAAATATTTCGATCCAAAAAATATTTCCCTGACGCGTTCTTAAGAAAATCTAAGTACTGCAGATTTCCAAACAAAAAATCAGATCCTAATAATTTAATAATATTGACAAGAGCTAATTCAATAACTTATCTTTCAAGGGAAGAAGATGAATAACAGCCATATAGCAGATCGAAAGTCTAAAAAATGGGAGTTGAAAAATATCAGCATCTCCCATAACATAATCGATTTTTACGATTACGGCTCCATGCATGCAAGTAATGAGACCGACTATGTACGTCTCCATTTCGGCCTTGCAGGAAGCTATGAATTCAGTTTTGCGCAATTAAATAGCTCTTTTGTCTTATCGGGGCATCACAACAATATCATGTACAGCAAAGGTCTGGAACTGGAGGTGCAGAATAGCAGTAAGCGGATTGAGACCTTTGGGGTAGATTTTCAGACGGCTGCCTTCATTGAGATCGGACAGAATGGAAATGAGGTTTTAAAACGGTTTACTGATAATGTGATTCAGGGGAAAAATAGCATTCTCTCTCCCAAATGGAAGACTACCAATCTCTACATGCAGCAGGTTATCCAGGACATTATCCACTGTCCCTATTCCGAAGATCTGCAGCGATTATTTCTCCATTCGAAAAGTATAGAACTTCTCGTATTGCAGGCGAAACTTTATGAAGAGGATCAGGCGGGCAATTTTATCAAATCAGAAAAGGATCGCAAAAAACTCATCGAAGCTAAAGAAGTACTTTCTACCCGGCTGGATGATCCCCCAACTATCATTGAACTTTCGAAGCTCATGGGGATCAATGAGTATAAATTAAAACGAGGATTTAAGGAACTCTTTGGCACAACGATTTTCGGCTACATCCATGCACAAAGAATGGAACTCGCAAAGAAACTCCTACTGGGAAGCAGTAAATCCGCCAAAGAGATTGCCTATGAAACTGGCTATAGTTCCCCCCAACACTTTTCCCACGCCTTTAAAAAAACATTTGGTGTCACTCCCAATAGTGTGAGAAAAAATCCCGATTCTGCAATTCGATGAGGAGCATTTTTTTGATCTTGGGTTTTTATGTTAAACCTATTAATAAGATGAAAGAGTCCATGATCATTACGGAAGAAGTATTATTCAAAGCAGCAGCAGAAAAAGTCTGGGATTTACTCACCAATCCTGCCATGACAAAACAGTATATGTTTGGCTGCGAACTGATTTCCGATTGGGAGATTGGGAGTCCGGTTTTGTGGAAAGGGAAAACGGAGGATGGGCAAGAAATGATTTATGTGAAAGGCGAGGTACTGGAATATGAAGCAGGCAAAAAAGTGGTATCTACGACCTTCGATCCACATGCCGGGATGGCTGATATACCAGATAATTATGTTCAGCTCAGCTATGAAGTCGAAAGCAGAGGGGAAGGCTGTTTGCTTAAAATTGTACAGGGAGATTTTTCAAAGGGGGAAAATGCTCAGGCGAGATTTGAAGAATCGCGGGAAGGCTGGAGAGCCCTGGTGATTCCTATGATGAAAGAACTCCTGGGAGAATAATCCTATGAGAGCTAGAATATCTTGTAAATTAGCCTTCATCTACAATTGATATGGAAAAGAAAATTGCCATCCTCAGAGGAATAAATGTTGGGGGAAAGCGGAAAATCCTCATGAATGACCTCAAAGCATTATGCGAGAAGTTGAGCTTTGAAAATCCCTTGACATATATCCAAAGTGGGAATGTCATATTTGAGGACAGTAAAAATCAGAGCAATCGGGAACTGGGAGATAAACTGGCGAAAGGAATACTGGAAAAATTTGGATTTGAAGTCCCGGTCATTGTCCGGACAGCAAAGGAACTTTCCAATTCGATCGCGCAGAATTCTTTCTATGAGGAAGGCCGGGATATCAGTCAATTACATCTAACCTTTCTGAAAGAGGAGCCAGCGAAAGAGAATCAGGAAATCCTACTGAGCTATAATTATGAACCTGATGAGTTTGTGCTGCAGGGACAAGATGTATTCATCTATTGTGAAGGCAAATATCACAAGTCGAAATTGAGCAACAATTTCTTTGAGAAAAAACTCAAAGTTGGAGCCACCACTCGAAATTGGAAAACGGTGCTCAAATTGAAGGAATTAAGCCAGTCTTAAGCCCTTGTACAGACTTGTTTGAGCTTGTTTAGCTTTGTTAAGGCTTGATCGAGCAGGATTTAGGAGTATTGAATATCATTTATTCATTAAAAACCTATGCCTAATCGTATCACAGTTTTTTTAGTAGCAAGTCTGTGCTATATCCAGACTTTCTCCCAATCAAGCGTAAAGGCGAAATTCACTCCCTCAGCCTGGGAGGTTTCAGCCAAAGCCCATGAATTCAAAACTTATAAGGGAAAAGAAGCCCTCTATCTCGAAAATGGAATTGCTCGACTGAAGGGCTCTCAATTTAAAAATGGTATCATTGATTATGATATCAATTTTGAGGCTGGACGCAAGTTCCTCAGTTTTCATTTTCGGATACAGGATAATAAAAACTATGAGGAGTTCTACCTGAGGCCTCACCAATCTGGCAATCCGGATGCCACTCAATATACTCCTGTTTTCAATGGAGTAGCGGGTTGGCAGCTGTATCAGGGAGAAGGCTATGCCAATCCCTACCATTTCAATTTTGGGGAATGGATTCATGTTCGCATGATTGTAGCAGGAGACCGCATGGACATTTTCATCAATGATATGTCCCAGCCCTTTATCCATGTGCACGACTTGAAACAAGAGGAAGTCTCGGGTATGATTGGTCTCGGAACCTCACTCGGTCCTGCCTGGTATGCCAATCTTTCCTATCAGGAAATTGCTCAACCACGACTGATTAGCGAAGTAAAAGACTTGCCGCCTATGGAAGCGGGAATTCTGAAAAATTGGGAAGTGAGTTCTGCCTTTTCAGAAAAACAACTAGAGGGAGTAAGTAGCCTTGACGAACTAACTGATTATACAAGTACAAATTGGAAAAAGGCAGATCAGGAGTATACGGGTTTGGTAAATGTTTCTGAATTATATGCCCTTTCTCAGGAAGCAAATACTGTCCTGATCAAAACCCGTATTTATTCCGATCGCAAGCAAAGCAAAAAAATAGAGCTAGCCTATAGCGATAGAGTAGTAGCTTTTTCAAAAGGCAAGGCCATCTATGCCGGCCAACGCAACTTCAGATCCCGAGATTACCGCTATCTGGGAACCATCGGATTTTTTGACAGCATCTTTGTAGAACTGGAGCCTGGCGAAAATGAGATTGTTTTTGCCCTCAGTGATAATATGGGAGGCTGGGCCCTCAATGCCCGTCTGGTGGACACGAAGGGAATACGGCCTAATTAGAAGGAGGAATCTCTTTCTTTATGTCGATAGATAAACAGTATGAGTCCTGTTCCCAGCAGGAATACAAAGGCAGTGCTCATGAGTAATATGGGAAGAAGAATCATCCCCTCAATGCGAAAAATTTCAGCTACAATTTTGTCTGAATAATGAATAAGCTTTTCAATATTTGCCGGGCCATCAAATGAGGTGGTCCAGGCATTTCCCTTTTCTGATAAAATGGAGGGTTCAAAGGATCGATATGAAGCAAAGCTTTGCAAGCCCAATAAGACGATCATCCCGATAATCAGGGCTAAGAGTTTCTTAGGATACTGGCGCATGGCTATTTGCGTTTTGTGTATGTGAGAAGTTTTAAATTATTTAGCTTTTATTCCCATAGGAGTATTTTCCTTTATAGGAAATGTGAAAGTGTCGAGAGTCTGATCCTATAATATTTTCCTCCTGGCGAAAAGCCCAATTTATTTTGCGAATCTCCATTTTAATAGGACGAACCTTCCTGACTTTCCTATGAATAGATCTCCTCAGCAAAAAATAGCTTAACAGGGAAAATAGGGCGATTGGTGAAATCCAATCCGTTGTTTGTAGTTTTTCTTACCGATTTTCTACAATTATGCTGATCTTATTGTCCGAAGGGTAAAATTGGCCCATAGAATTCCTGATTGACCGAAGAGAAAACATATAATCCCTGGATCCTGATCATACACCTGAGTTTCTGGGTGATGTTGACGGTATTGATTTCCTTTATTTTTAACGGCTTTGTAGAGGATATAGGAATTCTAATTTGGTCAGTTAGCATAAACCTGATTGGTTTTATTTTGCTGGTTTATGTGAATCTCTACCTGTTACTCCCTCGTTTTTTTGATAAAGAGCTATACAGGGAATATGCATTGTGGTTATTGGTACTTTTAATTGTCTCAGCTGTTATTCGCTTCTATATAGGCTGGGGCCTTATGAGTTGGATGGATTCTGAGCTGCTTAAAATATTTGATCCCAAGTTTTTTGGTTCAATGATCGTCAATGGAGCCTTTCTCTTATTTGTGAGTATTCCTTTGAGGATGGTTGGTACCTGGATAAAAAGAAAAGAATTGGAACAGGAAATTAAAACACAGCAGTTGGAAGCAGAACTTAGATTTCTGAAAGCGCAAGTGAATCCGCATTTCCTATTCAATGCCTTAAATAATATTTACTCCCTTTCTTTTACGGGCTCAGACAAAGCTCCGGAAATGATTCTGAAATTGTCTGATATGATGAGCTATATGCTCTATGATTGCAAAAGTGAACAAGTTCTCTTAAGTGCTGAACTGGCATATTTGCGAAACTATATCGAATTGCAGCAATTGAAGAAGGATGGTGAGTTGAATATTGAGTTCAAGCTAATGGGTGATCCGGGAGGCTTACTGATTACGCCTATGTTATTTATCCCTTTTTTCGAAAATTCGTTTAAACATGGCAATCTGGAGGACCTGGAGCATGGATGGATGAAAGGTCATCTGAAGATAGAGAAAGAAGGCCTGAAGTTTCATATGAGTAATAGCTATTGTCCGGGGAAGAAGGAGTCAGAAAAAGGAGGAGTAGGCCTGGAGAATATTCGTGAAAGACTGGCGCTCTTATTTCCTGAGAAGCATGAGCTGGATATTCAACAAAATGAAAATATATATCGTGTGGACCTGAGTATAAAGATCTAAGCTATGCCTTATTCTTGTTTGATAGTAGATGACGAACGACCCGCTTTAAAATTGCTGGAGGCTTATATAAATAAGCTTCCTCATTTGGAACTTAAGGCAGCTTGTGAAAGCGGTTTGGATGCTTTGGCAGTACTCCAGCAGGAGGAAATTGATCTGTTCTTCCTGGACATCCAGATGCCGGAACTGACGGGACTCGAGTTACTCAGATCCTTGCGAAAAAGGCCACAGGTAATTCTTACCACAGCCTACAGAGACTTTGCAGTAGAAGGCTTTGAACTGGATGTAACAGACTATTTGCTAAAGCCCTTCTCCTTTGAGAGATTTATGCAAGCAGTCAATAAGGCGGTAGGTCTCATGCAGCCCAAAGAAAAAGCTGCTTCCATAGTGCCTGAGCCAGTTTCTGCCGAAAGTAATGAACAACTTTTTCTCAGGACCAACTATAAAATGGAAAAGGTTGATCCGCTAAACATTTTATTTGTGAAAGGGGAAAGAGAATATGTATCCGTTCATACAGATGAGCGAAAATTTCTCATCAACCAAACCCTCAACAAAATGGAAGATGAATTGGGCGGAGATAGATTTATGCGCGTACATAGATCCTTTATCATAAATATGGATCATGTCCATACCATCAGTGGAAATACTGTCAGAATCGGAGAGCAAGAAATTCCCATAGGAGCCAGTTATAAGAAAAAATTCTTCGAGCGGATCAAACTCCTCTAATTAAGAGCTTCCAAAGCCATCAGGAGGCTTTTGTACGGCTTTTCATATGCGAAAGGTATTTGTATATCTCTTCAAATTCATCCCGGCTTAGAGGCTTTATGGCAGGCATCTTACTATTGTAGCGGTAGGATTGTGGATTTTTGATGAAGCCCCAGATATCTTCTTTGTCCATATAATCGGTAATGCTTTTAGGATAATTCAATTCCGGTCCCATTTCCCCCCCAACTTTATTGATTTGATGGCATTTCATACAATAGAGTTTAAAACTCTTATAACCTTTATCAAAACCTGCATGTGCCTCAGGCAAAGCTGCAGCAAAGGTATTTTGGGTATTTTTTAGCTTTATGTTTGTCAGCCCATAGGGCCAGGGATAGCCATAGACGCCAGGATCTAAATCTTTCCAAACCAGGTATAAAGGGGCAAACTTCTCTGCTACGCTATCAGGCCAGGCATAGGAGCCCGAGGGAGTTTTTATTCCCAGGGTGATGAAACCTCCTTTTCCATACATATTGGCCAGAGGCATAGAAGGACTATAACCATCTTTACACGGAAAAATCAGAGAAGTATTGGAGATATCCAGTTTCCCGCTATCCTGCCACATACCAAACAAAAATTCCAGCGAAATGGCCTGATACCTCAGCTTCTTCTTAAAGGCTTTGTCTGTGAGTTCTACTTCTTCTAAAAATTCCGGGGGGATGGTTTTGAGGACTTCCTGCAGATCCAGAACAGAATCCTGATGCTGTACCCATTCAACAAAAGCTTTCTGATCAATGGTACTTTGCTCAGGATATGTAGCTGCTTTCTCTTCACAGGAAAGGATTGAAGGGAAGAGGATTATTAAAAGGAGCGTGTGCCAGGTTTTCATGAGCTAAGAGTCCGCTTGGTACATTACATATTTAGGGAGATTACTCGCTAAAGTATGTAATTTTTTTACACCCTTGATAGAGTAGATGGGAATCTCTTTTTATTATGTCTATGTAAAAACAGGGCAGAACCAGATTCCTGATCCTGCCCTCGCTTAAATTTTGCATTTTATTAGCTTGCGAACCAGCCAGAAACGACTGCTTCCATAGATTCATATTCTCCTTTGAAGTCAAAATCATTGCTGAGTAAATTATACTCATAATCCCTGGCCCATTCTTTATGATGTTGAATGATTTCTTCGAGGGCACTACAGATATATTCCACTTCTTTATTACTTGCGGTAGGATGTAAAGAGATACGTATCCAGCCAGGTTTTTTGTTGTATAAACCTGCTTCAATTTGTTGATGAATTACTTGTGAATTTTCCTGGTCTATCTCAAAAAGATAATGCCCATAAGTTCCTGCACATGAACAACCTCCTCGACTCTGTATTCCATATCTGTCATTGAGTAATTTGGCTACGAGATTGTAGTGAATCCCTGAGATTTGAATGGAGAAAATACTCAGTCGATCTCTATGTCGGGCCCCAAATATCTTTACTCCTTTCATATTCGAAAGACGCTCAAACATGAGGGCATTAATCTCGGCTTCTCGCGCATGAATATTTTCAACTCCCATCTGCTCTTTGAGTTTCATGGCGAGGGCTACTCTGATGGTTTGGAGAAAGGCGGGTGTTCCCCCGTCTTCTCTGACTTCGATATCACTGATGTAAAACCTTCCCCCCCAGGGATTGGTAAAGGTTACGGTTCCTCCTCCGGGATTGTCAGGGATATGATTGCTATACAGTTTTTTATTGAAAACCAGAATTCCCGAAGAACCCGGACCTCCCAGAAATTTGTGAGGTGAAAAGAAAATTGCATCGAGATATGCTTGAGGATCTTCCGGATGCATATTGATCTCGACATAAGGTGCAGAACATGCGAAGTCTACAAAGCAAAGCCCTCCATAACTATGGATCAGTTTCGCAACCGCATGATAATCGGTCTTTATACCTGTAACATTTGAGGCTGCTGTAATAGAGGCGATCTTGAATTTTCGATCTGCATATTTACGGATCATTTTTTCAAACTGATCCATGCAAATCAAGCCATCTTCATTGCAGGGCACAACTTCTACATCAGCAATGGTTTCCATCCAGGAGATCTGATTGGAATGATGTTCCATATGAGAGACAAAGACTATAGGCTTAATTATTTTGGGAACATCGGAGAAATCTTTTAGGCTTTCTGATACTTTAAAGCCCAGGATTCTCTGAAATTTATTTACTGCCCCCGTCATTCCAGAACCTACAGAGATCAAGACATCATCTCCACCTGCATGCACATGTTGTTTGATAATTTCACGTGCTTCATGGTAAGCTTGTGTCATACATGCTCCTGTGATAGAGGTTTCCGTATGCGTATTAGCTACATAAGGTCCGATCTCATGTAGCATTTTGTCTTCTATGCTTTTGTAAAGTCTGCCACTGGCTGTCCAGTCTGCATAAATGATCTTTTTCTTTCCGTAGGGAGAATGGAAAAGTTGATCCTTACCAATGATTTTCTCTGCAAAGGGCTTGAACCATTCTTCCAGAGAAATATTGCTAGGGCGAGCTTGAGGTTTAGTTGTTTTTTTACCTTCTAGTACCATGTTTCAACCAAATTCTGTGTGTGAAGCTATCTGCTTCTTTCAAAACGACTGAGGAGGCCTTTTTCCATCCTATCTATGTGTTTTCTCTACCAACTAATGTGAGAGTGCCCCCTAATAAATTATCTTATGGTAGGTAAAAAAAAGTCAATTATCCATAGATATATCATGAACGGTAAATTTATATTCCTGAATATCACGGCTTTGCTGTTTTTTTTCTATTCGGCTTGTTCCGAATCAAGTTCTGACTTAGAGGATTTTGTTCCTCATGTATTTGAAGCCGGCAAGGTATCAGGCCCACTGATTGATTATGCATTGGATATTTCTTTTGATGGGAAGGAGCTTTTTTTTGCAAGGAGTGATGGGGCATGGGGAAGAGGTCCGGTAGTGAGTAGCATATATTGGAGTAATAAAATGGGCACAAACTGGACTGACCCCGAAATGCTTTCATTTTCAGCACAGGAAGATGATGGTGAGCCTTATTTGAGCCGGGGTGGAGATAGCCTCTTCTTTACTTCAAAACGTCCCTGGGCGGAGCAAGAAGTTTCTCAAGACATTTGGATGATAGTAAGGGATGAGGAAGGAAATTGGGGGGAAGCTAGGCCTTTGCCAATAGGCATCAACTCCCCTGCAAGAGAATACAGTCCGAAAATCAATTCGGATGGAGATTTCTATTTTATTTCGGATCGGGAAGGAGGCCTGGGACAGGGAGATATATATGTCATTCCTGATTTTCTGCAGGGTGGGGATTCGGTGATCAATTTGGGTGCGAGGATTAATTCGGAGAAAGGGGAGTGGAATCTGGGCTTTGATGAAAGTGGAGACGTCATGATTTTCGAAGCCTCAGAACGAGCAGAAAACAAAAGTCCATATGGAGATCTTTATATAAGCTTTCGTAAGGAAGGGATATGGAGTTTCCCTCAAAATATGCAGGAACTCAATAGCAGTGGGAGTGATTTAAGTCCTGAGTTTTCGAGTAAATATCTGTATTACAGCAGCAGCGATAGTTTGGCCAGTACTACTACCCAGATTTATCGGGTGAAAAACACCAGGCTTTTGACAAGATATCGGGAGTCAGCAAAATGGTAGGCTTATTTAAAAGAAAGAATCCAGAACCTTAGCAGGTCTGGACTCTTAAAGATCTATCTACAATTTTTGTATGCGCCTCAGCTGTATTTGATTTCCTATTCTCATCTGTACAAGGTAGATACCAGGGCTTAGGTCTGAAGCTTCCAAAATCACCTCATGCGAACCCGGCAAATACCTTTGTCTGGGAAAGGCTTTTAGACTTTTCCCCTGAATGTCCAGCAATTGCATATCAATCTCGGCTGCTTTGTCCAGTTCAAAACTGATGAGCGTTTCTTGCTTAAAAGGGTTGGGATAATTTTGCTTCAAGCGAAAGTCAAAGAGTTCCCAATCATATATGGAGGTCGCTCCATCCAATAAGGTTCTGACCGAATGAAAAGCCCTTCCATCTTCGACAACAATAGAAGCGCCAATTTCATCCATAGCCGTTACAAAATCTATATCGGTTCCAAGCTCATCATTGGGCAAGGCAGGATTTTTCGTGATGAGTTTGTTGCGAACTCTGAGAGCGGGAGCACTTCCTCTGGGAGTGATGAGCGTGCCCCATCCTTCAACCCAATTTGAATCCAGAAAGGTGGATGAAATGAAAGTCATGCCCTGAAACTTCTGAACCAGGTCGCTAGAGTCGGACCATTGAGAATTGCTGCTTACGGGAAAGTTTACTTCCAGGCGAGGAGGAGAAAACCATTGGAGGAAAGTATCTCGAATTCCATCCATATCTAAATCAGAAATGCTAAGGGTTCCGTTTGTAGTCCAGCTTCCATTATCCAGCCGAGCATATTCATAGAGAAAGGTGGTATCGGGATTGCCGCCATCTACGGGATAAAGAGTCGCTTTGCGAATAAAGGTTGAGTTGGAAAAGTTGGGGTCCTGTAGCAGAGGATCATTAGGGTCTGTGGGCATGTACTCTTCAATGACTACGGTGGAATCTATGTAATTCAGATTAGCAAAGTCCCAGGTTTTATTCGCTCCTGTATCTGCCAGGATTGTTTGAAGTTGAGCATCAATGTCAAGATTGGTTTCATAAAGGACATTGCGAAAGCGCTTGTTGAAATTATCTGTAACGATATTTTCATTTATCGTGATCTGCGCAGATAACATACTGCTTGTACCGAATAAACTTAGGATCAATAGTATTCGCAAGGAATACACATGAGATAAGGTAAAATTTGCGTTCATAGCTATTAGTATTGGAATGAACCCAAAGTTCTGGCTAATGATAGCTCCTGGAAATCCCTCATATGAGGTAAATTCTCTCAGGCTTCTATGCTCTTTTGGTAAGTTGAGAGGAGAAGTTGGATACTTCTTTCCTTGCTATATTCTTTTTTAAGCTGTTCGTAAGCGTTTCCTGCGATTCGTTTTCCCTCTAAAGGATGCTGGATCAGGTAAGCCATTTTTTCTGCCAGCATCCGGGGATTTTGTGCTTCATAGAGGTAGCCTGTTTCTCCTTCTTTGCACCATTCAGAAACTCCTCCTACATCTGCAGCAAGAACCGGTAAACCTATAGCCTGAGCTTCTATTCCTACCAAACCGAAAAGCTCCTCATAAGTAGAGCTTAAGACATGAAGCCGCGAATTGCGCATGATTTCCTGAACTTTTCCCAAAGAAATATAGCCGCTAAGTCTTACCTGGTTTTCAAGTCCATACGCTCGTATCTGTTTTCGAAGCTTTTCCTCCTGATGTCCCGAACCTATGTAGCACAATCTGCAGTCCGGATGCCCTTTCAACAATAATCGGAAGGCTTCTAATAAAATGAATATGCCTTTATCCTGAATCAATCTTCCCAGAAAGGTGATTTGAGCCGGGTTTTTACAGGTTTCAGGATGGAAGTTCCAGGAATCCAGATCTACATAGAGCGGGAGGTAGGAGAATTTCTCTTTATCCAGGAAGGAAAGTTCCCGAATAAGTTTATGTGTCGGAGAGGTGATCCTAAAAGAGGCGCGCATGATTTGGCGAAACTGCCTCCTTTTCAATTCCTGGAGCGGGGAGGAAGAGGGGTGAAGGAAAGGGGAGATCAAGTCGTAATCGTGGATAGTTGCTACCGAAGGGATGCCACTTTTCAGGATAGCATCGCAAATACTGGAGGTATAATAATAATTGTTGTGGCAGTGGATAACGTCCGGCTTGAATTCTTTAAGCAGGCGAGTAAAAGCTCCCTGGATACGGGGATATTTGATCTGGTTGCAAGCGACGTAGTAAACCTTATTATGAAATTTTTTGCGGGAGAGGGGCTTGGAGTGGAAAGAAAAAAAACGCGTTTTATGACCTTGTTTATTTGCTCCTTCCATCAGTTTGTAGGCAAAGGTCTCAGCGCCACCTACATGGCAGGAAATATCATTGTACACCAAAATTTTCATGGCAAGGGTTTTAGTGTGTCAGGGAAAGTTCAGCATATTTGGCAGAAGTTCAAAATGCCCCAAGAAGGAGAATGTCGAAGCTTAGAGACCCTTCTGCTTTGCTATAAGGGCCTTTCCCTGCATTGCATTCCCTTTTTGTATCTCATTTCTTATATTTTGTAGGAAATCTATTGAAAATGAAACCTACTACTCAACAATTGAGCTGGATTATTTTGTCAGCTCTCCTCTTTGCCTGTAAACCTCAGGTACCCGTCGCTTCAAGCGAAGTACTCCCTCCTGATGCGCCGGAAATGCAGATAGAAGGTGCCTCTCTTCAGCTGCTTACAAAAGAGCCTGATATTGTGACTCCTACCGGTTTGCAGATAGATCGTGAAAATCGAATTTGGGTCATTGAAAACCATACCCATGTCCGTCAGGAAGATTATCCAGGTCCTGAAGTGGACCGGATTTTAGTTTTCACTGCTTATATCGATGGGGGAGAAGAGAAAACAATAACAGAATTCGCGACAGATTTTGTGGATGGAATGTCTCTTTCTTTCAGCCCGGAGGGAAAGGTTCTGCTTTCTACCCGTGCTGCGATCATCTCTTTTGAGGATGTGGATGGGGACAGGGTCGCAGATAAAAGAGATACCCTTATTTCTCTGGAAACTACGGAGCGTTTTCCTCATAATGGGATGTCAGGTTTGGTGGTGAGCCCGGATCATAAACTATACTTTCAATGTGGGGAGAATTTTGGGGCCAATTATTTGATACGGGGTACAGATGGAATAAGTCTGAAAGGAAAAGAACGAGAAGGAGGTAGTCTGTATAGATGTAATCTGGATGGCTCGGGATTAGAGAGAATAGGGACAGCCGTCTGGAATTGTTTTGCGATGAGTTTTGACGATTATGGGAATCTATTCGCGGTTGAAAATGATCCCGATTCTCGTCCTCCTTGCCGACTACTTCATATTGTGCGAGGAGGAAACTATGGATTTCAGTTTCAGCATGGGAGAGACGGCCTGAGTCCCCTGACCAGTTGGTTCGGTCAATTGCCGGGAACCCTGCCCATGGTAGCCGGGACGGGAGAAGCGCCAAGCGGATTGATTTACTATAATCAGGACAGATTGGGGAAAGAGGCTAAGGGCTCTCTACTTGTAACAGCCTGGGGGGATAATGAGATTCAATACTTTCCGCTGGAAAAAAACGGAAGCTCTTTTCGCTCTGAAGCAGGATCATTTGTAAAGGGAGAACGCAATTTCTATCCCGTTGGATTAGCGATGGATGACAGAGGAGCAGTAATAGCTAGCGATTGGGCGGATGTATCTTATGCAGTACATGGACAAGGCAGGATCTGGCGAATTACCAATCCACAAAACGAAGAGAAACAAGTGGGTTTATCCAATTCCCCAAACAAAGGCGAACTTATCAACTTACTCAACAGTCCCGATCCGCGCCTGAGACAGGAGTCAGCGGATTTCGTCGTCCAAAAAAAGGCAGACGAATTAGCTTCGTTTTTTTCATCCAAGATATCCCCACCTGCTAAATTGAACCTGATCTGGGCAGCTCATAATGCTGTCATGAGTGAAACCGAATTTTTGTTAGAGGAAGCGTTAAAGTCAGAAGATGAACTCCTGCGTGCAGCGGCAGTTCGAATGATGGTAGACCATAGCTATCAGGAGGATGAATCATTTTACCTCGGCTTGCTGGAGGAGGATCCTTCTGCTTATGTAAAACGAGAAGCTATTTACGGATTGAGTTCTGCTGAGGCATTTGGGAAAGTCATTTCCTTATTCTCCGAAAAAGACCCATTCATCCATACAGCCATCATGGAGACTTTTGGAAAATCAGAACACATAGAATTGCTAAAGAAGTATGCGAAGAATTCTGCTTCAGAGATCAGATTGGGCGCTCTTTTGTGTCTCCGGAAATCAGGAGCAGAATCAGCGAAAGAAGTTTTACCCGCTTTTCTCAAAGATGCTGAGTCGGAAAATCGTCTGATAGCTTTGAAATGGATAGCTGAGGACAAACTCGGAGACTTTCGACAAGAGGTAGAAGAAGCTCTGGGGCAGGAGAAAGATATAAGTTCAACTCTCTTTGATGCCTATGTTGTGTGCTTTCAGTATCTGGATGGAAACTTCAATCAGAAAAGTCATTTCATGGAAGGGGACGAGCACGTAAGTAGAAGCTTTTACAAAAGGCAGAAATTCCTCCTGGCTGCTGCCAAGAATCGCAAGCTAAATTATACCATTCGCAGCAGGGCTTTGTCCGGAGTAAATCCTGATCATCCAAATCTTGGTGTAAAATCATTGCAAGCATTTTCGGTAGAAGGAGATACAGATTTTGCGGTTGAGGCTGTTCGTTCTCTCGCAGCTAAAGTGGAAGATAGAAATGCGCGTTCCTTAATTCAGGGAATAGCAGGAAATAAACAGAAAAAGGAAGAGGTACGACTGGAGGCAATAGGAGGCCTTGCAAGATCGGCAAAAATAGATGAAAAGAGTAAAAAGACTTTGCTCAATATACTGCTTGATAAACGGGAAAGTATAGCTATCAGGAAAGAAGCCTTGCGAAGCATCGAAGCTTTGGGGGATGATCCGGATGCAAAAGTATGGATAGCGGATTATCAAAAGTTTTTACCAAATGAGGAACAACGCTCATCAGCTGACTTTTGGAGGGAGCAAGGGAATAAAGAAGGAAAAGCGACTGCCGGAGAAAGAATATTCTTTAGTAGCCGATACGAATGCAGTTCCTGTCATCGAATAAATGGGCGAGGGGGAATCTTTGGTCCGGACTTATCGAAAGTGGGTAGCAATGCTGATCGAAACCGCATCATAGAAGGTATCCTTGATCCCAGTGATATCGTTACACCGACCTATACCGGATATGCGGTTAGGGATAAAAGTGGAAACGTAACTGTGGGTAGGCTGGATAAAGATTTGGATTCCAAACGAAGCTTGCAAATGATCCTGGTCAATGGGGAACGTGCTGCGGTGGCTTATGATGAAATCGAAGAGCAAAAGATGTTGGAAACTTCTTTGATGCCGGCTAATCAACATCTACGTATGACTGCGAATGAATTTCGGGATTTGGTCCAGTATCTATCCGAGCAAAAATAAGCAGGATAACTTTTGGAGAATTATGGCGTATGTATTTACGACAAGTGTCGTAAATTAATCCTAATGAAAAATCTACTTATCCCGTTTATCCTCATTTTTCTTTTTTCTTGTGGGCAAAAACCCCAAAAGGAAGAAACGTCCTCTTACAACTTTGCTGAACTTCAAAAGGAGTTGGCTGAAATGGCCAAAGTTGATCAGGAAGTTCAAATGAATATTCTCCAGAATATGGATGTAGTACCCGAGGAAATTCTGGCTCATAAACGAGACAGTGTTTTTAAAGCTAATGGAGAGCGATGCAAAGAGATCTTCAGTAGTCTGGGTTTTCCCGGCATCGATAGAGTAGGGGAGAAAGGGGCGAAAAATTTCTGGCTATTGGTTCAGCATTGTGATTATGATCCTGCTTTTCAAAAGAATGTCCTAGAGGCAATGAAGGGAGAAGTAGAGCAAGAAAATGCCAGTTCAGAGGATTATGCTTATTTGTATGATCGGGTACGGGTAAATGCTGGCGAAAAGCAATGGTATGGCACCCAACTTACACATGCGGAAAATATGTGGGCCATTCCCAAGCCCCTTGCAGATAGTCTCTCGGTAAATCCGCGACGTGAGGCCATCGGTCTGGAAAGCATCGAAGCCTACCTCAATGGCTATATGGAGATGCATTTTGAAATGAATCAGGCCTATTATAAATCCATCGGCGCTACGGAAGCCTTTGCCTATGAGTTACTGGAATAGGAGAGGAGAATAGGAAATGCAGAACATGGAACAAGGAATGTAGAAATGAGAAGGAATTAAAATAGGCATATCCTTTTATCTTCTCCATTCCTTGTTTTTTATTCTGCCTTCTTTCCCTAATTCCCTAATTCCCTAATCGATCATTATTATTCCCCGAAGGAAGCCCTCCGATATTAAAAGGAATATTGAATCCCACAAAGCTATAGGGAGCATCCATTCCAAAGTTCCATCCCCAGCCCGCACTTAGGATATCTCGAAAAGCCGTGACCATTACCCCAGCTCCAAACTCAGGGGTGCCATCGGTATTGAAATCGGGAGAGGAAAAGGCAAAACCTAGACCCAGGTTGACGAAATTATTATAGAAATTATTCTTTCGACTGCCCCATTTGAGGATAATACCATAGGTAGGTGCAAATTGGAAGTTGTTTTCCAGATCAATGGCAGGTATCTCATCTCTTGTATAAGGATTGGCAAGGATGATGGAGCCGCTCATACGGATATAGGGGTTGATCCGCTGTATCTTCAGAACTTTCCGATATACTTGTTTGCTTTCAAAATTGGGATCGTTCTCATTGGTACCTCTTTCCAGGCTTGCTTTGATCAATATCTCATCACCGGGGCTTCGCGAACCGATGTAATTTAACTCAATCAAGCCGGAGGCAGGAATCTCTCCCGGCTTATATCTTTTTACCTGATCACTGAACTTCTCATTTTCCAGATAAGCTTTGCGGAAAGGGCGAATGGCATTACGCAGATTTTGCATGAATGACCGGATGTTGGAAATATTGCTTTGGGCAGTATCTACATAGGCTTTGTATTCTCCCCTTACCAGTTCGAGTTCATTCTTTCCCCATTTTTGACCTTGAGGTTGTATCAGATATGCCTGGATGTCTCCGCTAAATTCCTCATAACCTTTGAGGATAACTTTCTCCAATTGGCTAAGGGTAGCGTCTATTCGTTTGTTTTTATCTACATCCGGCGAGAAGAGTTGAAGGATTTCTTCATATTGAGAGAAAAGGGTCGCATATACAGATTCTACCAGGTTTAATCCCAAAGAATTATCCATAAGGACATCTGCTGCGGGGAGGGTATTAGGGGAAGAGCGAAGCAGGAGCAAATTTGCTTTATAGGTAGAATTCAGATTTCTGAATTTCTCCCGAAAGCCAAACATCTGTTTTTTGTAAGCGGATATAGCCCCTTTCATTTGATTGATACTTTGGTCTATACCAGCACCCAACTGATTGTTGAGTTTTGCATTCTCTCTCAGTTCTACCTGTTCTTTATCGCTAATAGGCTTTCCAAAGCGAGCAATTTCCTGGTAGGATTCTTTATCATAATCGTCAAAGTTCTCGACATGGATAGGTCGGCCTCCATCTCTGTCTCTGAGGAAGGCCCCTAGTCGAAAGTAAACCTGGAAGGTGCTATCTCCTTCTGATAATCCGAGACTGGCTAGAATTTCCTGGCGGAGTTCATCGGCTTTTTGATTGAGAAAAAATAGCATAAACTGGACGTAGTTTCCATCAAAGGCGTTTGAAGCTGCATCGGTTTCAGGCTCTAAGAGTTCCAGATAAAGAGCGGTGTCGGCTGCTATGGCTGTCAATAGGTCTAGTCCCAGTTGATTGAGCCCTTGAAAATAAGCCAATTGTGCATCCGGGTCATTCTGTGCCTCTTTATATCCGGTATTGATATAATTATTGATGGCCACTTCTGCTTTCAACATGCGATTCAATTCCTGAAGGCGGAGGAGTCGACTATCATTACTGGCAAGCCCCTGAAAATTCAGGATTGCTGTTTCGATCAGATCCAGTTGTAGCTGAAGGTCAATGCTCGAATTTATGTCGATGATGCCAGAAGATGTTTCGTCTATTTTGATAGCCTTTTTCCCCGAACTACTTAATTCGGTAAGCCTTATAAGTCCGTTTTGTGCTTGAGAAAGAAATAAGCCCAGACAGCATAGGAATAAGAGAAAGCAGGATAATTTTTTCATAATTCGATTAGCTTTGAATGACTTTGGCTGCTTCTGCAAAGGCTTTAAACATTTCCACCTTAGACATTTTCTTCAAGATGCTGGAAGGATTCTTTTCTATGGTATAAACGACCTCTTCTCCATTCTTTCTAAAACTCAAGGCGAGTATTTTATCATAATCCAGGTTTGTGAAGGCGGAAAGCTGGTTTGTCAGGTAAGGCTTCACAGCCTCTAGAAGCGCAGCATCCTTGATCCAAAGAACAGCCTGAGAATCGGGGCCATCCAGGCATAGTTTATTAGCAGAAGTGAGGTGCAGGGAACTTCTGTTAAATTCCCCCAGGATAATCAATGAGATATGTCCTGCCAGGAAATTTCTTAATTCAGTTTTAGCGGATTCTGCTGCACTCAGTTTAAATACGCGAGTTTTTGTTGGATCGTGTAGTCCTAGCTGATTACTCATGGCGAGAGATTTTTTCGTTTATGTGGGTCTTCATTTATGAAGATAAGCTTTAATTAATATTAAGCGTTTTATTTTTATACATAGTACATAAAATCGGAGAAAAAATACTCAGGAAAACCCTTAGGTTAACATTCCTATCCAAACGTCCCTTTACCCAATTTTCCATTATTTCTACCGTTTTCTCTGGAAAAGCGTCCAGATAATCGTTTCTTGCAAACACTGAGTCTTCCCGACATTTCAATCATTAAACCTGAATAAAGCATGTTCCGTCACATTACAGTTCTGTTTTTACTCATTTTTGTTACTCTGGGCCTTTCTGCTCAGGAGGTAAGCGAACATATAGAGTACCTCTCTTCCAATCTCGGCAAAATACAAACCAAAAAATCTGAATTTGGTCAGAGTTTTGGTATGCAGGATGGGGTAGATGAAGCCTGCATGGTTTGGTACCAGAAAACTCCTTTTGGAAAAGGCGACGAAGAGCGTTTTGCCTTCAATGCTGCAGACCTGAATGAAAATCGTATCCAGTTCAACACACGAAAAGACCTGGTGATCCTTACTGCAGCAGCAAAAGGGAAAAAGGATTTGATTCGGACCTACGAGAATGGAGAGGTTACAGGATATACAGATGAAGTTGAGATGTATGCTTCTTCTGTCGAGGATGCCCGTAAGCTGGTAGAGGAATTGAAAAGTCTGGCTGCTTCTTGTGGGGAAAGAATGGACACAAATGCAGGCCTGGGAGAAGATCCGGAAAAGGATCAGGTCCTAAGTTATTTGGAAGAAAATATAGGAGAAATTCAGATCAATGATGATCGCTATGAGCAGAAATTCGCCTATGATGGAGATAATAGTTCTCTGATCACCTATACCCTCAGTGATATTGCAGATGATAAAGTCATGGTGTATAAAATAAATGCCATGGATTTCAATGTCGCCCGTATAGACTTTGATACGGATAAGAAGCTAGTGGTGATTGATACAGAGATTAAAGGAAAGAGAAATCTTGTGCAGGTAGAAGAAAATGGAGAGTTGAAAAACTATGCCAGTAAAATGCGATTCCTGGCTCCTGATATTGAGAGTGCAAGAAACTTGGCTTTGGTACTCAAAGATTTGGCACGAATCAGTGAAGATGAGCAAGGCAATATGGCAACCTTGAGGTCAGATACCAGTCCTGAAGCGGCTTTAGAGTTTTTAAGTGAAAAGGTCGAAAAAGTCATCATCAATGAAGATGGCTATGATCAATCCTTTAGTCAGGATGCTGATCTTCCTTATATCGTGAACTATGAATTACAGGAAGAAGGTTCAGAGGATGTTCTGAACTTCCAAATGAACCTATCAGATATGGATCCTTCTTCCGTTGATTTTGATGTAAAGAGAAATGCTGTTTTTGTTACAGCTAAAACCTCTGGCAATGATCGGCTCATTCGTGAGGAAAAGAATAATGCACTTAGCGGCTTCAAAAATACCCTATCGATTAGAGTAAGTGATATAGAATCGGCCCGTGCCCTTCAGGCCAATTTATATCAGGCCGTAAAGCACTACCGGGAAAATCGCACCAATAATTTCGAACTAAACTATCCCGATGCTGAAGTCGGAGATGCCATAGCTTATTGTAAAGAACATATCAAAAAGATTGCCATCGATGATAAGAGTTTCGGACAGACCTATGAAGTCGGAGAGGAAGGAGAATGTCTGGCTGAAATAGAGGTAGAAAATATTGATAAAGGGGAGACCACAGGCTATCTGTTTAACTGGCAGGACATCAATCCCAGCAAGATCAGTTTTAGTACCAAAGGTAAGGAGGTCTATGTTAGCGGGGAAACCAAAGGGAAGAAAGAGTTGATCGAAGTTGCAGAGGATGGAGAAGTAGATGATTATGAGAGAAGCTTCAAAATTCTTTGTTCAGATATTGAATCTGCCAGAGCTATGGTGGCAGCGATGAAGTTGCTGGCTAAAGGATGTGCAAAGTAATAAGAAAAAAGGGCCGAAATCTTCGGCCCTTTTTTCATTTAAAAGAGATCTATATTCGGCCATTCCTTGATTTCGGAAATACCCTTCTCGATGGCATTATTCATTCTATTGATAGGATCTTTGTCTGGCTCGTCGTATCGATTTACGAGAAAAACATAGTAGACCCCATTGCTCATCATTTTCAGATTGGCTCTGGTGCCAGACATTCTCCCGCCATGCTGAACATTTCCATCACTCAAATTCCAGCCTTTACCAAAAATACCTCCATAAGAAGAGCTTTGCATGGCTGTAGTACTGCTTCTGGATAGGATATCTTTTTTCCCCGCCTGACCATCAACCCGCACCGCAAATCGAGCCAGATCCACCGTACTTGCTATCCAACCTCCATGACTATCCATCCGACGAGGTCTTAGACTATAAGGATCGCCATCTGCATCATAATAGACGACCTCTTTGTAAGCCCTCTTTTCTTTGGAATTGGAAGCAATCTGCATATCCGTGATCCCGCAAGGCTTGAGGATCTTGTTTTTTACATACTTTTCATAGCCCATACCGGATTTCTTTTCGATGATTCTCCCCAATACACAATAGGCAAAGTTGGAATAGGCTGTAACGGTATTGACCTGATGGCTGGGATTTCGTGTGTCCAGTACCCATCCGATCAATTCTTTTTTATTCTTATCAAACTCCTGAAACATGGGAGCTCCCCAGCTATCCTCCGGCCCATCGCTGGGATTGGGATCCAGATTATTATCCCAACTATTTGCTCCGGCTCTATGCTCAAGCAAGTTCTGTACATTGATCTCCTTTTCCCTTTTGCCATAAGCCTCACTGCCATAGGTATTGCCCAATACTGCCCCTCGGCCAAAAACCTTACTTTGTAAAGTCAAATTTGTATCCTCCGTCAATTTCAAGATGGCTGCTGCCGTAATAGGTTTGCTAATACTGGCTATGCGGTACAAGCTGCTGGCAGATGCGATCTCTTTCTTTTCCCGGTTTCCATATCCATAACCCTTGGCATAGACCAGCCTGCCGTCTTTCACAATGGCGATTGAAGCTCCGGGAATGTTGAAATCATCCATAACTTTGCAAACCTTCTTATCCAGCTGACGAGTATCCGCCAGTTTCCATCCACTGACATTTTTGTAGATGGCCGTGAATTGAGAACGACCATTTTTTTGATGGGCCCTGATAGATACGGGTGCATAGCCCTGAAAGTAGTGATTGTCTGTTTGCAGGCTCAGATTTTTGATATTGAGCAAATGCCTGGCAGCATATAAGCCTTTGACCTTGTCGTGGATGCTGAGATAAAAGACTTTTCCTCCCACACTGTAGCTTTCCGCATAAATGAGCTTGGCACCTTCTTTTGCCATATTATTTACATGTAATTGGTATTTATTTTCTGGAATTTTGTGTCGGATGCTTTGAGCTTTAGCATTGCCCTTCCCCCAAATTGCGGAATAGACAGGCTTTCCATTAAGGCTAAAGACACTGGCTTGAAGCATACGAAATCCCGCCTTTTGTTGCTTTCTCAATTCGATGAAAAAATCCTCTTCACTCATGCCGTGGAAAGTGGGCCTGGGACCAGGCTTGTTTTTGAATCTCTTCCATATAGCTGCGTAAGCTGCCTTTCCGTTGGCATTGTAACCATCGATGTGAATGAGTCGAAAGCCTGCTTCTTTTTTCTTCTTGAACTCGCTTGAATATTCAGCTCCACTCATGCCATGTCTGGCTGTAAAGTCAGAGACTTTCCCTTTCTTCCATATCGCCGTAAATTTGATTTTCCCTTTGACAGCATAGCCATCTATTCCAGCAAGTCGGAATCCTGAGTTTTTGTAGGCTTCGTATTTCTGTTGATATCTTTCCCCATCCATATCAGCCAGTACTGCCCATGTTTTTAGCTTTTTTGGAGCCTGGGCGAAGCTAATTCCTCCAAAAAGCAAAAAAAACATAAAGAACGAGAAGCACTTGTGAATTCTTCTTCTGTGTTTGTTGTGATGATTTCCCATTTGATTATTATTGATAGTCTTGAATTATTTGAACTACCCTTTTTGTCGAAGAAGAGGGAGGAGCAATCAACAGCTAAGGCAATATATTTTTTCCTTATATGAATACTTTTTGATATATGAGAATCCTATTTCATTTGCCGCTATGGCCTTGTTATTTTAAAGAAAAAGACCGCATGAGAAGCTTTGTTTTTTTACTGATACTCCAGGGAACTTTTCTCTTAAATGCTCAGGACAGAATTGCCTATTTAAGTAATCAGGGAGGGAACTTTGATATTTATATTATGGAAGAAGGGGAAGCGATGGCTCACCGGCTTACCGATAATCCGGGCTGGGACTGGAACCCCAAGTGGATTCCGGGCTTAAAATCTATCCTCTACTATTCAAATGATACCGCCCGGAATTTCAGTATTCGGATGATGACAATTAAAGGGAAAGCCCTCCCATATCAGCCGCAGGATTTGAAAGAATATGTTCTTTCTCCTGATGGTCAAAAAGTACTTTATACCCATGCGCAGGGAGACTTCCGCTATATCTCAATTTTTAGAATCATTGATGGAAGTAGCGAAGTTTTAATTCAGACTCCTTCCTATAATGGCCGCCCTATGTGGTCGCCGGATTCCCAAACATTCAGCTTCCTTTCTGATAGATCGGGCAATACGGAACTTTATGTATACAAACTGGAAAGTGGAGAAAGCATACGTTTGACGGAGAGCGAGAAAAGAGAGAAGTATACCTCCTGGCATCCGGATGGGAAACGCATTTTTTATACCTATCATTATTCGGATGAAAAGGATAAAGAGCACAATGATATTTTTTCAGTTGATATTGAAAGCGGTGCCATACGTCAGATCACCGATGATCTCACATTTTATCAGGAAATAGCCGTTTCCCCCAAAGGAGATAAAATTGCTTTTCATGGCAAGAGAGAGGGGAAGGATCATATTTTCATCATGGATATTGATGGAAAGAATGAACGACAACTAAGCCAGGTAGATGCTTATCATGGAGAACCCGAATGGATTCCGGGGAGGTACTGATTCAATATGCTTACGGATTTGCTTATTTGATCTTGGTTCTGAATTTTGGTTGTGCCTTACTAATTTAACTAGCTATATATAGGTTGATATGAATAAACGCAAACTGGGAAATGAAGGACTCGAAGTATCTGCTTTAGGATTGGGCTGTATGGGCATGAGCTTTGCCTATGGTCCAGCCAAGGATAAAGAAGAAATGATCCAACTCATGCATGCAGCTGTGGATCGGGGATTAAATTTTTTTGATACTGCAGAAGTTTATGGTCCCTTTACAAATGAGGAATTGCTGGGGCTAGGCCTGGCAAAATTTACAGATGAAGTTGTGGTTGCGACTAAATTTGGCTTTGAGATCAATCCTTCCACTGGCAAGATCGAAGGAGTAAATAGTCGTCCGGAACATATTCGCAAAGTAGCAGAAGCTTCTCTAAAGCGTTTGAAACGAGAAACGATAGATGTCTTCTACCAACACAGAGTTGATCCCAATGTACCTATAGAAGAAGTGGCAGGAACGGTGAAAGACCTGATTCAGGAAGGGAAGGTGCGATATTTTGGTATGTCTGAAGCGGGAGTTGAAACCATCCGGAGGGCTCATGCAGAACAAGCGGTTTCCGTATTGCAAAATGAATTCTCTATCTGGATGCGGGACCATGAAAAGGAAGTAATTCCTGCATTGGAAGAAATGGGTATCGGCTTGGTAGGATATAGTCCGTTAGGGAGAGGATATTTGACGGGGAAAATGTCGGTAGAACGGACTTTTGAAAAGACAGATTTCCGAAGTGGTCTGCCCCGCTTTAGTCCCGAAGCCCTCAAAGCCAATCATAGACTTGTGCAAGTACTGGAAGAGTTGGGGAAAGCCCGAGAAGCAAGTGCTGCACAGATTGCTTTGGCCTGGGCATTGGCTAAAAAGCCCTGGATTGTGCCGATTCCCGGTACGACCAAATTGCATCGTCTGGAGGAAAATATAGCCGCCGCGAGTTTAACTCTCAGTGCAGAAGATATGCAGGAGATTGAGGAGGCAGCATCAAAAATCGAAGTCTTCGGCAATCGCTATCCGGATAGTCTGGAGCAGATGACAGGATTGTAAAATTATGACCCTCGAAATCCAGGCATCGAGTTTTCTCTTCTTACTTGGAGGCATCCAGGTATGGTTTATCATTCTATATCTCTTTCTCCGAAAAAATAAGAGTCCCCGGATTTCTCTCTATTTATCCCTCATCATATTGGGACTATTTTGTACCCTCTATGATTATTTTATCCTGCGAAACCAACTCCAGGAGGCAGTAGGCTATTTTCTCTTGCTGAGCTATATGTTTCAGTTGGTATATGCCCCGGCAAGCTTTCTCCTGATTCGGGCTATCGTCTTTCCCCAACAAGACTTTCGGCAAAAAGATCTCCTTCATTTTCTGCCGGCACTCATCCATATAGGCGTCGGATTATTTAGCTATCACTTTCAAGCTCTATCTTATAAAGAAGCCTATATCGATCAACTGATACAGCAATCCGGCCCGGGTCAATGGGGGGCAAATCCCCTCTATTTGATATTCAATGCCATCTTTATTATCCAGGTCTTACTCTACCTCTATTATGCATTTCAGTTGAGTAAGAATTATGGGAGCTCATCTACTGTGCAAAATCCCCTCAGTCCCACGAAACTAAAACGCTTTTATTACTCCCTGGCAGGAATCATTATTCTCCTCTTACTAGTAAATTTGAACCTTCGCTATCTCGTCTTTTCACTTAGCGGCATAGATATCGGTCTATGGATACTGGTGTTGATTTCTTTATACCTTTTTTACCTCGCCTATTTCGTAGTCTTGAATCCGGAGGTATTTGAAAAGGCAGTTCTCAAGTATAGTTCTTCTCGTTTACCCAATCAGAAGAAAG
Organism: Bacteroidia bacterium; assembly: GCA_033391075.1. NCBI lineage: Bacteria > Pseudomonadati > Bacteroidota > Bacteroidia > Bacteroidia bacterium. Next base: position 16,540 of record JAWPMV010000003.1, on the reverse strand, counting down.
AAGAGGCTCTGCATATCCTGAAAAACTATATGGAGGAGGAAAAACCTTTTTTACAGGATAAATTAAGTATCAAGGAACTGGCAAATTCTTTGGAGATGCCTGCTCGACAATTATCCCAATTGATCAATGAAGCTTTTGGACAGAACTTCTATGAGTTTATCAATAGCTATCGCATCCGGGAAGCCGAGCGATTATTTAAAGAAGGTCTGGGCGAAAAACTCTCTGTGACAGGAATTGCCTATGAAGTAGGCTTTTCCTCCAAGTCTTCCTTTTACACAGCCTTCAAAAAAATGACAGGGAGCACTCCCGCAGCCTACCGAAAAATGCTCGAATCTCAGGGAAAGTAGTCTGAATACCTGAATTCGGACGCTTCGAAGCTTTCCTAAGGGCCATATTTGCCTAAAAGTAATACCTATGCAAAAAAGCATTTATCTATCCATTTTATGGATTCTTTTTCCCTTTTGTTTATCTGCTCAGGAAGCATTAGCAGGGAAATGGTATGGGAAACTCCAATCAGCCATGGGAGAAATCGTTGTGGAACTCGAGCTTGAAGCCAAACCTTTCGCCGGCAAGCTTTCTACTTCCTCCGGAATAGCAGGAATGAAACTTGAGGATTTGAAATCTGAGGAAGGGCAATTCTCATTTCGTTTACCTGCTTTTGCTGCTACTTATGAAGGTCGAGCGAATAAAGATGAAATCCGGGGCCATTGGCAACAAGGTCCTCAAAGAGTAGAACTGATTTTCGGGCGAAAGGAACAGACAACAAAAGCTCGGCCTCAGACACCCAAACAAGAGCAGGGCTATACATCAGAAGAGCTTCGATTTAAGTCTCTTGAGGATAATATTCAAATGGCCGGGACGCTGACTTTGCCAGAAGGGGAAGGTCCTTTCCCTGCAGCTATTCTACTTACGGTGGCAGGAGCCAATGATCGGGATCAAAGTCATAGCATGGGCCACAAACCTTTTTTAGTGCTGGCGGATCATTTGAGCAAATCAGGGATAGCAGTGCTTCGATACGATGATCGTGGGGTAGGGGAGTCTGAGGGGAATTTATTGGAAAGTGATTTTACAGATTTTACAGAAGATGCCCTGGCTGCTTTTGCTTATCTGGCTCAGCGCAAGGAGATAGATCCCACAAAGATTGGTTATATCGGGAATAGCGAGGGGACGGTAATTGCCAGTATGGCTGCCATAGAAGAGGAAAGAGTCGCCTTTACGATTCAGCTAGGGGCTGTAGGGGTTCCTTTGAGAGATTTGTCGAAAGATCGTCTGAACAGAATGCAGGAGATGTACCAGCTGAGTGAAAAGCAGAAAGCGGAGATACTGGCATATTACAAGGCATTGGATGAGATCGTGAATAGCGAAATGGCTGAAAAAGATAAAGCGGAGGCCATCGGAAATATTCCGGCAGAAAATACCTTTGATAAAGCGGGTTTTCCTCATCAACTATTCTTTCTACCGAAAGAAAAAGCGGAAAGAAGCAAGCTCTACCTCAGTCCCTGGTATAAGGCTCAGGCCAGCTTTCATCCGAAAAATATATTGCCCTACCTGAAATGCCCCACGCTGATCATCAATGGGAGTCTGGATCTCTTTCAACATCCCGAGCTGAATTTCCCTTCTATGAAAGTCTATTTTGAACAAGCGGAAAATCAGGATGCGAGTTTTTGGATTCCAGAGGGGGTAAATCATGTGATGCAGGAAGCGAAGACGGGCTTGCCTACAGAATATCCTATGCTTGAGAGCAGCTTTAGTCCAAAGGTGATGGAGAATATCAGGCATTGGATACAGGAGCGATTCTAGCTAATTTCGAGTATGAATGAAATCCAGGCAGATGTCCTCATCATTGGGGGAGGATTGACAGGTTTAACGCTAGCCTATTTCCTAAAAGAGCAAAAGCTCGATGTCAAAATCCTTGAGGCCCGAGAGAGGTTAGGGGGGAGAATATTTACGGCCTATGTTGATGAAGGGGCACCGATAGAAATGGGGGCGACCTGGCTCGGCAAGCAGCATACTTTTTTGCTTGAGCTATTGGAAGAGTTGGGCCTGGGCATATTTGAACAGGTACTGGGAGAACGGGCGATTTACGAACCGATTTCTACCAGTCCTCCTCAGCTTGTTAAGCTCCCTCCTAATAATGAACCCAGTTATCGAATCAAAGGGGGATCATCTATCCTGATTGACACTTTGGCCTCCAAACTTTCCCCTGGCCAAATCTATAGAGAACAAATTGTGGAACGGATAGAAGAGGAGGCAGGAGGATTGAAGGTCCAATGCAAAGGTCAAAGCTTCTTTAGTAAATATGTAGTTTCTACCTTACCTCCCCGACTTTTTTCCTCCCGAATTCAATGTCTGCCTGCGTTGCCAGAATCTTTTGCTAGCATTGCGGATGAAACCCATACCTGGATGGGAGAATCGATAAAAGTGGGACTTCGATTTGATAAAGCCTTCTGGGACAATGGGAAGTCCAGCGCGACTATTTTCAGCAGTGTAGGGCCGATACCCGAAATGTATGATCACAGCGATGTAGAAGGAACGCATCATGCTTTGAAAGGTTTCTTCAATGGTTCTTATTATTCGGTCTCAAAAACTGACCGACTCGAAATGGTCTTGGGACAATTGCGTAAATATTATGGGAATAAGGTAAAAGACTTTAGCTCCTATGAAGAGCTTGTTTGGCTGCAAGAGCCCTTTACCTATGCTCCATATAGCAGCCATGTCTTACCCCACCAACACAATGGACATGCTGTATTTCAAGCGCCTTATATGCAAGGGAAATTATGGATAGCCGGAACAGAAACCGCTGCTGCATACCCTGGTTATATGGAAGGGGCGATTAGATCAGCTGCTTCGGTAGCTACACAAATGGAAAGGGCTTTCAAGAGAGAATAAATATTCTGTACAAATACGGTATTCATCCACATTCAGGAAAATCAGAAACTAACGGATGCCCATATTCTCCGTACTCATAGATGGCTAAAGTAAGATAGTCGTATAAAACCAATTGGTATATGATCTCTCCAGAAAAACTCCATTACTACCGAAAGCGAAGCGGATTGACCCAGGAAGGGCTTTCAGAAGCTTCGGCCATTTCTATTCGTACCATTCAAAGAATTGAAAAAGGCTTGTCTGCGGGCAGTCCCCATACGTTAAAAGTATTGTCGAAGGTTCTGGAAATTCCTACAGATTATCTCTTTAAGGAGGAATTAGAAAACCCAGTTTTAGAGGAAGCCCGTTTTCATCCGGTAAAACTGATGAATCTTAGTGCCCTCTCTATGATCATCCTCCCTTTGGGAAATATTCTCCTGCCTCTCCTCATTTTCCTCAATAAATCTGAACACAAGGAGGTAGAAACGAAAGGGCGAAAGATATTGAGCTTCCAAATTCTGTATACCCTGAGCACCCTGGTTTTTATCGCAGTAGCATCAGTGATTATGCTTCTGCTATTTGAAGGCTTAAGGGGAAGTCAGGTTCCCATTTTTGTACCGCTTTATTTCCTGAGTGTACTGATCAATATATGTATCACCATGAGAGTTGCCGTCAGTTTGGGGGAGGAAAGAGAGATCCTTATGAGTATCCCCAATATCCTATAAGGCAGCTTATGACATTGCCTGTCATAGAAATGGCGTAAAAACATCCCTGTCTTCTTTTGGTCTATGGCTTTCGGGGCAATTAGCTTTATCCCGAAATAGCTAATCATATGAAGTCAATCCTTAGTATCGCTTGTCTATGCCTTTTTACAGGCCTTTCCGTTTTTAGCCAGGAGCTCAATCATGCCGAGCTGGATGCTTATTTCAATTCTCTAGAGGAGAGAAATGAAGCGATGGGTAGCCTGACCCTTTCCAAAAATGGGAAACTCATCTACCAGCGGGCATTTGGGAAAAGTTATATTCAGGGGGATGAGGAAAGGGCAGCTGATGCCAACACCCACTATCGAATCTGGTCCATCACCAAAACCTATACGGCGACCATGGTCCTGCAATTGGTAGAGGAGGGCAAGCTTTCCTTGGAGACCAGGCTGAAGGACTTCTATCCTCAAATTCCCCATGCAGAAAAAATCACCATAGAACAGATGCTCAGGCACAGGAGTGGTATCCACGACTTTATCCAAAATGATACGGAAGAGGAATGGGATACCTATATAGACGAGCCCAGGGATGAGGCATTTATGCTTCCGCATATCGCCGAATATGCACCCGACTTTGAACCGGATGAAGACTTTCGATACAGCAATTCAAATTACCTGCTTTTGGGGTATATCATTGGTAGGCTGGATAGCGGGAATTATGAATCTTCTTTGGCTAAAAGGATCGCTGCAAAAGCCGAGCTAAGGGATACGTATTTCAAAGTTGAGGGACTGGATGATCTGGAGAACAAGGCCTATTCCTATCGCTGGGAAGGAGAGTGGAATGAGGTAGATGAAGGTAGTTTTAGTGGAAATATTCCAGGCGGTGCAGGAGGCATAGTTTCGACCACAGCAGATCTCAATAAATTTATAGAAGCTCTTTTTGGAGGGAAATTGCTTTCTGATAGCAGCCTGAAAAAGATGATGGAAGCCGAGGGCTTTTATGGATTAGGGCTAATGCAAATGGCAGATGAATTAGGAAAGGGATTTGGGCATACCGGAGGAAATATCGCTTCGGAGTCCAGTCTTTTCTATTATCCAGATGATAGTTTGAGTATTGCGTATTGTAGCAATGGAATCCTCATTTGGAAAGGAGAAATTCTCCGAAATGTCCGCAAGATTTACTTAGGCCAGGCATTCGGTATTTCCATGAATAGAGAATTGCAAGCCTTTTTCATTCTTGGCTTTATTTCCTTGCTTTTTGGTCTGATTTATATTCGAGGAAAATGGAGAGACCGGTCTATGCTTCTTTGTGGGTACTTCTTTGTAGCCTTATTATGGGGAGGGACTTTTATAGGAGGATATTTAGCAGGAGCCTATGATCACATCCGAGAGGGGATCGGGAGTCTGGAAGCCTTTTATAGTAGTTCCGGAACCTTCATGGGAGGTCTGAATTTTTTGCTGGCGGGTCTTATGGCCCTCTTGTTTATAAGTCTGTATCGCATAGGTAAAAGATCAGGTATTTCTTCGATCCCGCTTTTCCCCCTACTACTAGTTACGATTTCTATGGCTGGATCGAGTTTGTTTCCCCATCCCCATAAGCTTTACACCCTCTTTGCCAATATCATAGTTTTTTCAGCCCTTGGTCCTTTGCTGGCACTCATTCTATGGAGGAAAAAAGAACTAAGACAAATGAGGCTTATCTCTATGATAAGCCTCATCCTGATGTTGGTTTCTTTTGGTGTACTGCTGAGTAGATCCTCGAATCCCCAATTTGTAGCAGAATATTTCGGACTGATTCAGCGGATACTATATTTAGGGCTTAGCCTATGGGTCATAGGGGTAAGCCTTACTTTTGCGAAGCATTCACAATAGTAGATGCTATGCCACTGAAGGGCCAGCTAAGATTTCTTCGATCAAATAATCTGAACATGCCTCCATCATCCCAAACTACTGTCAACAAGTCTCTTTCGGCAGCTTCCCGGGCATAAAATTCGGCATACTGAATTCTGGATTGCAAAGGATTCTGATCGATCGTTCCCCATTCACCCAGGATAACGGGTCTGCCTTCTTCAACGATCCACTTTTGTCGGATGCGATCAAGCTCTCCCTCCAGGTCGGCTTTATCCTGATCTGAACCCCAGGATACAGAGGCTTCTCCTGCGAAAGGCCAGGGGAAATAGGTGTGTAGCGAAATAATGATTTTGGGATCATCATTGGGGATGACTAGATCGTTCATAGCATTAGTAACCGTACTGGCTGCCCAGCTAGGAATCATGATATGCCTTTTTTCGTTATTTCCTCCTGTAGCACGTATGGCATCTACGGCGACTTTGTTAAAGTCATTGATAAAGCCTCGTCCTTCCGGAGTGCCTCCTGACCATTCCTGGGGAATGCCTTCCAGTCTTGGTTCATTTAGGGTCTCAAAAATGAGCGAGTCATTATATTCTTTGAAGAATTCAGAGACCTGGGTCCATAGGCTGCCCAGTCGATCTTTGGTTCTTTCTGCTTCTGTGGCATTGGGTTTCACCCATTCATTATCGTGATGCACATTGATGATGACGTGCATGCTGTTTTTGAAGCCATAGTCAACGACTTTTTTGACTTCATTCAAGTAATTGGATTCTATAGTATAAGGGGCAGAAGCACTTTGGTTATAGCCCCAGGTTATGGGGATTCGCAGAGTTTTGAAGCCCATTTGTTTTACTGCATTTATTACAGCTGGAGAAGGAAGTGGATTCCCCCAAAAAGTCTTATCTCTTGAAGTAACATCAAAACTATTACCCAAATTCCAGCCAACACCCATTTCAGCTACTAAATCAAAAGAACTGATATCACGAGCTTCTCCGATTCCTGAACCTTCAGGATCTTCTACCGGAGGCGGTGGTGGGGGAGGAGGGTTAGGATTAACGGGTTCGTCACCTTCACATGAAATCATGAAGGCCAGCGTGAGAATAATACAGAATGCAATGAGTTTGTCTTTAATAGACCCCATGTGAAAATTTACTTTATGAGTAGACGATTTTATTAAGTAGGCTGAATTTATAAAAATTGTAAAAGAAAAGACTTATGCTTTTGCGAAATAAGTATTCGAATCGCTATGGCTTTCAAATTTTAGGGACATGGCTGCTTGATGGTCGTAATAATTCTCCTCTTCTGTGAAACGAAAATTGAAAACTTCGGTATTCCCGAATACAAAGCCTCAGCTTTGAATTTCAAAATCATCTGCTGCTATGAAAGCTATTGTACTCCTTTTTCTGTTGCTAAACACTTCTTTCCTTTTCAGTCAGGATCATATTGATAAAATCGATAGCTACTTGAATACCTATGCAAATACCGGGGACTTTTCCGGTTGTGTTCGTATTGTTAAAGGAGAAAAAGTTCTGTATGAAAAATGCGTGGGCAAGTTGGATGATGAAAATAATGAAAAAAATAGTCCTCAGACGGCCTTTCGCATAGGCTCCATTTCCAAACAATTCACAGCAGCTGCAATTCTATTATTAGAAGAAGAGGGCTTACTTTCCACCAGCGATCCCTTGTATCGCTTTTTCCCTGCCTATCCAAAAGTGGCTAAAATTAGTATTGAGCAACTGTTAACCCACCGCTCGGGCATACCAGATATATTTGCTCTGGATAATTTTCAAGAATTAGTTAGCCGAGATAGTAAGCTCGGGGCCTTGTCAAAGTCCCTGCTTGAAGCCGAGATGGAATTTGAACCGGGAAGTCGTTATCAATACTCAAACGGTGCTTATGCTCTACTTGCTCAAATCATTGAAGACCTCAGTGGCATGAGCTATCAGAGTTTTATTCAACAAGAGATTTTTTCTCCGCTGGGCATGGAACAAAGCGGTCAGGATGTGAAAGCGAGTCAAAGATTGAAGATGGCTAAAGGTTATGAACCTAAAGGATTTAAGCAGCGGATTGAGAGTGTGGAACTACCCATGGAATTATTGAAAGGATCGGGATCACTATACAGTAATGTTTATGACCTTTCTACATGGATCAGTTCCTTGAAGGAGAAGTCCTTACTTTCCGAAGCATCTTATCAGAAACTCTTTAATAATTATGGCAATAACTATGGGTTGGGAGTTTCATTGTATAAAGTATTCGATAGAAAGGTATTTGGGCACGATGGAAGAATAAACGGATTCATTGCCGATTACCTGCACTATGAGGAAGAGGATATTTCCATCATAATTTTGGGAAACATCCAAACGGGGGTTGCGGATTTCATACGAAGAGATCTGGCCGCAATTGTTTTTGATGAGCCCTATGAAAGCCGCGCAAAGACAGTTTCCGCTTCTTCAGATCAACATCTGGCTTTTGAGGATGCCATTGGCGTATATGCTTTTGGACCCAATTTTCAAGTGTATATAGACGAAATAGATGGTCAGCTGCATGCTCGAGCGAATGAGGGAGCTTATACTGAACTAGTTCCTGTGGAAGGAGGAAAATACTTTAGCAGAACCCTGTATGCCTTCATTAAATTTGAGAAAGGGGAACAGAATTCCATCAATAAGATTCTTTGGATAAACAATGATGGGCGGTCATTCGAAGGGAAGCGAGAATGAAGGTCTGGAAAGCTATAGTAGAAGAAATAAAAGAAACCTAGGTTTAATATCCCATTTCGGCTAAGACTTTTTTCATTAGATCAGGTCTGTCCGTAATCAATCCATCTGCCCCCAGAGATATAAGCTTCTTCATTTCTGCCGGATCATCGATGGTCCAGTAGTGAACGGCCATGTTGCGTCGATGAGCAGAATTGATGAGGCGTCTTGAAGCCAAATTGATGCCCGAATTTTGGCTGGGGATTGCTACTACAGTCGCTTTTGGGCGATACAGAAATTCCATGGCAGAGAGGGCCGTTATTACGAAATCTTTGGTTTGTTCCTGAGAGGTGCCGATCTGGATGTTGCCAGCCGTTATTTCCTGGAAATAACTTAATATGTTTTCATCGAAAGCCACTACCACAATCTTATCCTGAAGTTTGTATTTGGAAATCATGTCTTTCAGGATATGAGCAGCTTTTTTTCCATTTTCTCCCCGGTCCTTCAATTCAACCATTAAGGGCATATGAGAAAATGCTTCAAAAACCTCAGATAGTTTGCAGGGAGGAATGCTGTCATTTCTGTAGGGATAATTCCCTTTTTCATCCTGAAAATTGTAGCCAAAGTTGAAGGTCAGTAATTCTTTATAGGTATAATCAATGAGATCTCCTTTCCCATTGCTCATTCGATCGATGTTATGGTCGTGATGGGTAAGGAGGATTCCGTCTTTCGTCATCCGTACATCCATTTCCAGCATATCTACTCCTAAAGTTGCTGAAGAGCGAAACGCCAATAAGCTATTGCCGGGATACAGTTTTTTTGCACCCCCATGTGCAATGATCCAGGGAGCCTCATTTTTTTTTATTTTATAGGGATTGATGCTTACCGCTTCCTGTTTGGGAACACATGCCACCATCAGGTATAGGGAAATAGAGAGGATTGGAAGATAGTTAGACATCAGAAGAATATGAGTAAAAATACGACCAGGACCAGGGATATGATTGACAGGCTTCCCGTCAGGATTCCCAGCCCAGCCCAAAACTTTTTCAGCCCGCTTCTCATGGCTTTTATGCCCAGAAAAATAGCAGATAAGCCCAAGAATATTCCCCCGGGACTTAGGTAGGGAATGAAGGAGACGGTCAGGCCGAAAATTCCGATAATGGCTGAAAGGTAATCCATTCGGATGTTATCCTGTTTGTATATGGGACCTGGGGAAGTATCTGACATGGGAATAATTTGCGACTCAGGGGAATTGAAGCTAAGCGGAAGTACTCTGATCCATTTGGGAGTAATTTTTTTGCCTAAGTAATTGCTTCGGCTGAGACTTAATTTAGTACTTATAATTAAGTGATCAAGACTTAAAATGAGAAAAATAATAGGCCTATGCTGCATCTGTCTCCTGGTAGGCATGCAGGTTTTGGGTCAAGACAGCCTGAAAACAGCAAGTAGTGGAATCAATAAAGCCAAACTCCGCACGGCCATCATCACCGAATCTGCACTCTATTTGGGTAGCATGGCCTACCTTCAATTCATTTGGTATAATGATAAGGAGAGAGTTCCTTTCCATTTCTTCGATGATAGTAAAGGCTATCTGCAGATGGATAAAATGGGCCATGCCTATGGCGCGTATTTGGAGAGTTATCTGAGTTATAAATGGCTGAGAAGTGCGGGTCTGAGTAAGAACAAGGCTCTACTATTTGGAGGAACTGCTGGAATCATTTTGCAAACGCCCATTGAGATTTTTGATGGCCTGTATGAAGGATGGGGATTTTCCTGGAGTGATATGGCAGCCAATACAGCAGGTTCCTTTTTAGTCATCGGGCAGGAATTATTATTCGACAAACAACTATTTCAATATAAATTCAGCTTTTCCAGATCTATCTATGCAAAACAGGCAAATGGATATCTGGGAGACGATGCCCTGGAAAGTTTGTTCCTAGATTACAATGGACATAGCTATTGGTTGAGTACCCGACTCAATAATTTTGTTTTGAAGGACAAGCTTCCCGATTGGCTAAGTATAGCCGTTGGATACAGTGCCAATGGGATGTTTGGGGAATTTGAAAACCGCAGATACTGGGGAGGAGTTGAGCTGCCCCAGAGTAGAAGGTATCGGCAATTTTTGCTTTCGCCCGATATAGATTGGACAGGAATCCCAACCAAATCCAGGTTCCTGAAAGGCGTATTTCAAGCGCTGAATTTCATTAAGATTCCTGCTCCTGCTTTAGAGATTGACGGCTTAGGAAGACTAAAGGGGCATTGGCTATACTTTTGAGTTGGTCAGCATGAGGCCTAGATGAATTCCCCTTCAGGCTTCCATTTTATTACAAAGATTTTCGTTTTACCCAATTTAAACTATTGTTTAAAATCGTCTGGTAGGGCGGAAGATCGTGAGCCCTCTCATCATGCCCCAGGGTATTTCCTACAATTTTGGCCTTAGGATGTTTGACGATCCATACGACCGGATATTCTTCTCCAGATTCGAGACCTTTCCCTATGGCCAGTACCTCTATATCTGTTCCATTGGGGTCTTTTTCCCAGCGGTACAATTCATCTACAATCCGGAAGCTGGCAAGAACCCCTTTCATAATGGGATGATTGGGCTTGACAACCTTCACTTCAAATTCCTGCAACTTTTCATGCGAGCGAGAACCTCCGCCCACCAATTGCTGATTGTATTCGGGCCAGTCTTCCCAATTGTACCAGGTGCTTGGATGGTAGATCATCATGGATTTACCGTTATTTACATGTGAGATAATGGCTTGCTTCGTCTCGGCATCATAAGCTTTATTATTGGAAATGCAGAGGATGTCAGCTGATGGAAGAAGGCTGCGTAAAAAGGCAGGACTCTCTGTATAGTTTACCGTGTTTTTTCCTTCTTGGCTCATGATTTTTCCATCAGCCACTCCGAAGAATTTTTCAAAATTATGGGAGCCTCCTCCTCCCATAAGGGCAATTTCCGGGGCAGATTTATTATCTGAAATATAGGTGCCTTTTGGACTAACCTTTAGGATACCCTGCATCAATCTCCAGTGTCCGGGGAAGGTACATAGGAAGGGATAATCTCCGGGTTTATCCGGTACTTTAATCCGAATCACTCCCACTTCTTCCGGATCCAGCATTTCCGTAGCGGCAATCACATAGCGCGATTGGGGTACATATTCACTTTCTGCAGCATCCGGGCTTTGCAGAAACTTGTCGACCAGTTTCCCGAAGTCCTCCAGTTTGCCTTCTTCAATGAGGACCAGATTATGGGGCATTTCATCTTTATTGTTTAGCCTGATTTCCAGATTCTCTCCAGCCATTGCATGCAGCACGGTTTTGTCATAAGCCATTTTTTGAGAAACCGTATGTAAGTCGATGCTTTTGTCGGCTCTAAATTCCGCGACCTTTCCGATCCCCGTGTCAATGAATTGAAGCCCTCCTCCATTGTGACAATAAACCGCCAGCACATTCTCCCCTTTTTTGAAGAAACTTCCCAGTTCCGGGTCTAGTCGAATGAATTTGTAGGTGCCCGTAGCTCCTTTTTCGGCAAACAAAAGCTTTCCATTTACATAGACTTCATAATTGTCATCGTGCCAGATTTTAAGGACTGGATCTGATATTTCGCCTTCCAACTGGATAGTTTTTCGCATCCAAATATCATCTGAGGACCAGCTTGTTTTTATAGCAGGGCCCCGATCCGCAGTGCCAAATACTCCTTCGCCGGATTTCCAGTTTGAATCATCAAAGTCCAGGCTGTTCCAATTCTCCTTTGGTTCACTTTCTGTGTATTGCCAGTGACTTCCTCCTTCATCGGATGCTGGAATCAGCATGGCAACTTCTTCTTCTCTAATGTCTTCATAATTCTGCTCGCGGAAATAGATTTTGATGGCAGCTTTCAACCAGGGATCAGAAAAATTGCTTTCTTCCTGAGATAACTTTTCCATGATTTGAAATAGCTGATCTGTTTCTGGCAATTCGCTTGCCTTGAGTATAGCAGCGAGTTTCAATTGTGGATCATCACTTTCCAGTAATCCTGATTGAAGCAGAAGTTCACTTCCTTTTGCGTCAGCGGGTAATAGGGACAAGGCAGACCTTTTTACTCCACTGGAAGCATAGGCAAGGGTCTTCTCCAAAAGACTATTGGCATCCTCATTTGATCCATCTAATGCACCCAAAGCATGAAGACTCCAAAGGGCATGAATGGCAGGAGCATTGAGTCCGCTTTCATCCTCTCCTGCCAAAGCCAATAGGTCGGGAATAAGGTCTGTATGTTCATTTTCAACGATAAGGCGTTGGGCAGTTATTCGCCAGAACATATTATCACTTTCCAGTCCAGCCAATAATCCTTTGCTGTCTGCTGGATCGAGCTTTTTAATTTCTGAAGGATCTCCATTTTTATGTTTAATGATATAGATTCTGCCATGGCCTTTGTCCCTGAGAGGATTCAGGTGAGCATTTCCCTCTCCTTTATCCGCATTCCATATCTGATTTTCCATGCCTCGTTTATCGGGATTGTGCTGGATAACGGGATTGTACCAATCAGCTACCCATAGATTGCCGTCGGGGCCTGTTTCCGTATAGACTGGAGCTGTCCAGGCATCCGTACTGGCGAAAATATTTCCTCCATCAATTTCTTTAAATCCTGCTCCCTCGGGGACGATCTTTGCGAGATGTACCAAATGTCCTGTAGGTTCATTGACATACATTTGGTTTTGGTATTCGGCAGGGTAGTTTGCGGCTGTATAAAAATTGGCTCCCGCTGCTGCCGTATATCCTCCTCGTACATCGACTTGTTGAAGCGGGATAGGATCGGGAGAAGAAATCTCATAATGACCCTGGATAAAATCAGCATTCAGGGCCCAGCTTGGGCGTTTGGGCAAATGCTCATAGTAGCGCAAAGGAATGCCGATATAACAAGCGTGATTGTTATTGGCGGTTGAGCCAAAAATTTGGAAGTCCTGGGTGATACCCAGACCCCAGGTATTATTGTTGAACTGGCCGATGGGTTCAAAGGATTTTCCGTCCTGGGAGAATCGATATACACCTCGGGTAAAGCTGACGTTTTTTCCTTCGAAAGTATTTTCAAAACCAGAATAGCCTACGCTGCCCCAAATCTGATTGTCGGTTCCATATTTGAGGTTAGCAGGACCTGCATGTGTATCCCAGGTTCCAAAACCATCGAATAATACCGTTCTTTTATCCATTTTGTCGTCTCCATCGGTATCTTCCAGAAAGACCATCTCCGGTGCCTGGGCTACTATTGCTCCTCCTTTTACTATGACAATTCCGGTACTCAGACTTTGCTCTGTAGCAAAATCAGTAAAGCTATCCGCTTTACCATCTCCATCCGTATCCTCACAAATGGTAATTCTGTCTCCCCCTACATCATTGGCAAGTCCATGGGGATAGTCCTGAGATTGAACGACCCATAATCTGCCTCTTTCATCCCAGGCAAAAGCAATAGGATTGATAATCTCCGGTTCTGAAGCATATAGAAAAGCTTCGAAACCATCCGGAAGCTGGATATGTTCTTTGGATTCTTCTGGACTGAGGGGAAGCTGAACCCGAGGTTCTTCTCCGGCATAAGTCAGTTCTGGAAGGTTCTTTTTTTCCGTACGGCAGGCAATGCAAATGAACAGTAGTAGCAATATGCCTCCCAATTGGGCTACATGATTTTTCATGTGTTTGGGATTAAGTAGTAGTAAGTAGGGTAGAAGAGAAAAAGAATAAAGGAATTGGCAAATGGAACGGGGAGCTTGCTGCATCCAGGCTATTGCAATTCTTGATTTTTGATTTCTATGTTCTCTTCATTAGGTATAAATCAAGCCTTTCTGTATTCAGTATAAGGCAAATTCTCGGATTCATCAATGGTACCTGCCTCCCATCCCTCTGCCGGAGCGAGGATGGCAAGAAATTCCAGTTCTCCTTCTCCTGCATTTATCGTGGCATGCACGACATTTGGATCTATATAAACAGAATCGCCGGGACCCAGTATCTGTTTCTCGTCCTCAACCCATTGTTCGGCACTTCCCTTGAGGATGTATAAAATCTCATTCATTTCCGGATGTCTATGAAAGTCATGACCTCCTCCTTGCGGGACAATTACTTTTACCAGATAGGTATTGGCTGCTTTGCTGATCTCAGCATGATAGTGCCAATGATTTTCCCTGCCAAAGGCCTTCTCTTTGAGGATATCCTGTTCTTTGACAAATTTCCAGTATTTCTCCATGTCTAACTTATTTAGAAAGAGTCAGGGATTTAAATTCTTGGGTCAGCTTAAGCAGGGATTGTTCTACGCCCATTCTTTCAAGAGAGGAGGCTCCGACAAATCCATGTGCATCGGTCTTATCTAAAATGATACGTACATCTTCGGGGGTATTGATCGGACCTCCATGCGCCAAAAAGAAAGTATCGTGATTGGCTTTCTTTACCGCATCTATGATGGTCTGTGTTCGTTCAATCGCATCATCCATGGTGCAGCTTGCACCGACCACTCCTATCGAGCCTCCGACGGTTGTACCAACATGAGCAATGATGGCATCCGCACCTGCATCAGCCATTTGAACCGCCTCTTCTGGTTTGGCTACATATACGATAGAGAATAGGTCCATTTTGCTAGCCAGACGAATCATTTCAACTTCCTTTTGAAAACTCATACCGGTTTCTTCCAGGACATTTCTAAAGTGGCCATCAACGATAGAGTGAGTAGGGAAATTATTGACACCCGAAAATCCCATGTCTTTGACTTGTAGCAGAAAGTGCCACATCCTCCTGCGAGGATCGCTTCCATGTACTCCGCATATAACGGGAACTTCTTCTACTACTGGCAAGACTTCAAACTCCCCGATTTCCATAGCCACGGCATTGGCATCACCATAGGCCATCATACCTGCGGTCGAACCATGTCCCGACATACGAAAACGTCCTGAATTGTAAATGATAATCAGGTCCGCTCCGCCTTTTTCGATGAATTTAGCACTGATACCGGTACCTGCTCCTGCACCAATGATGGCTTTGTTTTTATCCAGGGTGGCCTGCAAACGATCTCTTACTTCTTGCTTGGTATAAGGATTTCCTATTCCTGTCCAGGGATTTGGCATATGAGAAATTATTTTGAGTGATTAAGCATATTTAATATAGTGTGGACAGCTTTTGTGGCAAAAGCTTCATCATTGATGTGGGTGTCCATTTCCTCTACGGGGATATGAGGCAGAAGCTGATCTTTCAGGCTGTCAAAGAGCAATTGATCGACGGCTGGCTTATAGAATACTCCTCCTTCACTACTCACTTTAGAGATTCCCTTTTTGGGTAATAATACCGCAACTTCTCCCTGAGAAGCATTCAGTTTTTCTGCCATAGTACTGGCCAGAATTCTGTTTTCTTCTTCATTGGTTCGCATGAGGGTCACATCAGGTGCCCAACTAAATAGTTGGCGGGATTTGAAGCGTTCGGGGACTGTATCCAGGTGCCCATAATTGACCATGTCCAGACAGCCAGGGACAACCACTTGAGGGATTCCCATTTTCGAGGCTGCTGTCAGTCGATCCGGTCCTGCGCTGCAAATCCCATCGCAGAGTTCGTCCGCCAGTTCGGTAGTTGTGATATCTAATACAGCATCAAAAAAGCCATCAGAAATGAGAGATTCCATGGTCTTTCCACCTACACCGACAGCATGGAAAGCCAGGACTTCATAGCCCTCTGCTTTTAAAAGGTCCGTACATTTTTCGACACAAGCGGTAGTATTGCCAAACATGCTGATGGCTATGCTGCCTTTTATATTTTTTTGTGGGGCAGCTGCACCGGCTTGAAGCATTCCACAGATAGCTCCTGCGGCTTGTTTGATCAGCAATCGACTGATTGAATTTAATCCAGCTATATCTACTATAGAAGGCATCAGAACGACATCTTTATTGCCGACCTGACGGGAAAGATCTTTGGAGGCGATGGTACTCAGGCAAAATTTAGGAACTCCAATCGGGATGGCCTGCATAGCCAATAAGGTGATATAGGTTCCACCGCCGCCGCCCATACCAATTGCCCCATCAACTTTTCCTTCTGCCAACAAGCTTGCTATGATATGTGCAGCCCCTTTCCCCATTTTTTCTATGACAAGGCTTCTATCGGAACTTTCTTTTAATTCGTCAAGGCTCATGTCCGTTTTTTGTGCTACGGCTTCAGCCTCAAATTCTACTGGAAAATCTCCACTACCTCTAACTCCTGTGTTTAGGGAGATCACCTTTGTTCCGAAGGCAATCAAAGAGGACCTCAGATAGGCAAAATCTTCAGCTTTGGTATCAAAGCAACCAAGCATCAAAACCGTTTTCTCAGCTATGGAATGAGGAGGTGATAGCATCGCTGGAGGAGCTAAGTTTAGTAATAGTAGTAAATGAAGGCTCATGAAGGCCTTAGAGTCAAAAGATACAGCTTTTCAACTAATTTTTTCAAG
>JAWPMV010000002.1 GCA_033391075.1 Bacteroidia bacterium | reverse complement strand
AAGCGTAATGGAGAAACAGTAGAGGTCAGTGTGGACGAATTAGCCTTAGGGGATATTATTGTCGTTAAACCCAATACCAAAATTGCGGCTGATGGAGTTATCATTAAAGGGACTAGTGCAGTCAATCAGGCACCCATTACCGGTGAAAGTATGCCGGTAGACAAACGTCCAGTAGATAATCCGAATGCGAATTATGACCTCATTACCCTACCTGCTGAAAACCGCGCTTTTGCAGGAACCATTAATGGGAGTTCTGCCCTGGAAATAAAAGTGTTAAAATTAGCCAAAGACAGCACCTTATCCCGTTTGATCACGCTAGTCAAAGAAGCAGAAACGCAAAAATCACCGACTCAGCAACTGACAGATAAATTTGAACGATACTTTGTTCCAGCTGTATTGGGTTTGGTAGTTTTGTTACTCTTTGCCTTTCTGGTGCTGGATGAAACATTTGCTGAAAGTTTTTACCGGGCCATGGCCGTTTTGGTAGCAGCTTCTCCCTGCGCCCTGGCGATTTCAACTCCAAGTGCAGTATTGGCGGGTGTTGCACGAGCTGCCAGACAAGGAGTACTCATCAAAGGAGGTCGCCCATTGGAAGACCTCGGCAGTTTGAGTGCTGTCGCTTTTGATAAAACAGGAACTCTGACTGAAGGAAAACCCAGATTGACGAATGCAATTCCCTATAGAGAAATCCCGAAGGAAGAGTTACTGACAGTAGCTATAGCTGTGGAAGAATTAAGCGACCATCCCCTGGCTTCGGCTATTATTGAAGGGGGCAAAAAAGAATTAGCAGATAAAGAAATTCCCGAAGCGCAGAATCTGGAGGCCTTGACCGCTCGAGGGATAAAAGCTCAGCTTCAAGGTCAAATCGTTCATATCGGTAACCGCAGACTATTCAAGGAATTGACGGGAGAGGATATCCCCCGTGAACTTGATAAGAAAATGGCGGAACTAGAGGCCGGAGGACACACCACAATGATTGTTCATCGGGACAAGCAGTATTTAGGAATTATTTCTGTCATGGATGTTGCCCGCCCTGAAGCAAAAGCCACCCTCACAGCATTAAAAGGCGTTGGAATCAAACGTATGATTATGCTAACAGGTGATAATCAAAAAGTCGCAGATGCAGTTGCCAAGGACATTGGAATCACTGATCCCATGGGAAGTTTGCTCCCTGAAGACAAAGTAGCTGCCATCGAAAAATTGAAAGAAGAAGGAGAAGTGGCCATGGTTGGGGATGGGGTAAACGACGCACCTGCGATGGCAAAAAGCACGGTTGGCATTGCGATGGGAGCAGCAGGTTCTGATGTAGCTCTCGAAACTGCCGACATTGCACTTATGGCTGACAAACTCGATAACCTGCCTTTTGCAATTGGGCTAAGTCGAAAGGCTAAGCGCATCATCAAGCAAAACTTATGGCTCAGTTTGGGAATGGTCGTGATTCTGATTCCCCTGACAATTTCGGGTATAGCCGATATTGGACCTGCGGTAGTCGCGCACGAAGGTTCTACTTTGGTTGTCGTAGCAAATGCACTGCGCTTACTGGCCTATCAAAAATCATCATGAATAAATCTACTTTTCATATTGCCAAAATGGACTGTTCTGCAGAAGAACAGATGATCCGTATGCAATTGGAACCATTTGAGGAAGTCGAACACTTAGATTTTGATCTTCCAAATCGAAAACTGGTCGTGTACCACCTCGGAGAAATTAAGCCCATTTACACAGCCATTCATCAACTGAATCTCAATGATCGTTTACTTAAAACGATACAAACTGAGGAAACTTTACCCAAACAGGAAAATCATGAACGTACCATACTATGGTGGGTTCTGGGCATCAACTTCGGCTTTTTCCTGCTTGAAATGACTTATGGTTGGCTGGCAAATTCTATGGGATTAATCGCTGACTCATTAGATATGTTGGCTGATGCGATCGTGTATGCCTTGAGTTTATTAGCGGTAGGAGCAGCCGTTTCCCGCAAGAAAAAAGTAGCGGGCATTAGCGGATATTTTCAAATGGCCTTGGCCGTATTGGGGTTCTTTGAAGTCATTCGGCGTTTTGTGGGCTATGGAGAAATTCCGGTATTTCAAACCATGATCATTGTTTCAGCACTAGCCTTAGTTGGTAATGGCATTTCCCTGTACCTGATATATAAGGCAAAAAGTGAGGATGCCCATATGAAGGCCAGTTGGATTTTTACTTCCAACGATATTATCGTCAACTTGGGAGTGATTGTCGCCGGAGTACTAGTCTACGCAACAAACTCTCGCTACCCTGATCTAATTATTGGCAGCATCGTGTTTCTAGTAGTAATCAGGGGAGCAATTCGGATTTTGAAACTCTCTAAATCTTAACTCCTTTCAATTCAAAAATCCAAAAATGATGAAAACGGTTGATGCTATTCTGGAACAAAAATCTGTTCGGATCACCCCAATGAGACAACTTTTGTTAAAGCATTTCTTACAGAAGGGGGCTGTGTTCGGATTGAATGAATTGGAAGAAGACTTTCCCAAATCAGACAGAATAACCATATACCGTACCTTAAAAACCTTTGAAGAAAAAGGCATTATCCATAGCATTCCAAATGGAGTCTCGGAAGTAAAATATGCCCTTTGCAAAGAACATTGTGAGGAATTGCATCATGTTGATCGGCACCCCCATTTTCATTGTTTAATATGCGGATCGGTTGAGTGCCTGGAATCTATTATTCTTCCACCGACCACTTTACCAGAAGGATATACCGCTCAAGAGACCAGAATGACGATCAAAGGGACCTGTAAGAAATGTCAGGACTGACTTTGCAATACCATTGCATAGAATGAGGGAGTATTTTTGTCAAAAAATGATATGACAAGTCAATTATACCTCTTCATCTTTTTCCTGGTCTTTTTCCTGATCGTATTTGTCATACGCTCATATCTCCTTTGGAAAAGTTCTGGTATCAACCCCCTGACCTTTGACAACTCTGATGATGCCCATGGCTTTAATGGAAAGGTCTTCAAAATCATTTCCTATTTCGAGCTGGCAATTGTTGCGGTCAATGCTATCAAAAATGATTGGTATCAATATTATCTACCATTTTGGTATCTGGAGTATCCTGTCCTTGAAATGATTGGTTGGGGGCTTCTGCATGGTTCTCTCATCTGGATATTTATCGCTCAGCTTCAAATGGCGAACTCGTGGAGAATTGGCATAGACGAAAAAAATGAGACCCAACTCGTTAACAAGGGACTATTTTCCATTTCTCGCAATCCAATTTTCTTCGGCATTATTATCGCCGATCTGGGTTTGTTCCTGGTGATTCCTAATGCTTTCACCTTGCTTATTGTGGTTTTGGCCATTTATGCTGTCCAGATACAAGTTCGCTTAGAAGAAGCTTTTTTAGAAAAAGCGCATGGCGATGAATATACTCGGTACTGCAAACAGGTAAAGCGTTGGATTTAAGGTCGATCAAATCAACCAATTATTATAAAATAGTACGGGACATAAGGTAACATGCTTCACTCAGCTAATATTCATGGACAAGCAAGAAAGAGCCACTAAATACTATAACAAATTTTCCAGGGTATATGATATTTTTTCACCCAAGGCGTACTATCACAAAGCCCGTAATTATGCAGTCAAAGAACTGGGATTACAACCAGGGCAAACTGTCCTGAATGTACCCTGTGGGACAGGGCAAAATTTTGAATATTTCCAGGAATATCTTCAGGATACAGGGCTGATCCTGGGGGTTGATATTTCACCGGGAATGCTTGAAAAGGCAGAAACTAAGGTTCAACATAATGATTGGAAAAATATTCAATTAATAAATCAGGATGTCAGAAAAGTCGATCAAAAATGGCTGGAGGAACTTTCAAAAAACGAACTCCCTGTTACCATAGATGCAATTATTTGCGATCTAGGCTTATCTGGCTTTCCTGACTGGCAGCAGGTTATTGACAAGTTTCTTTCTTTGTTAAGACCTGGAGGCAAGATCGTTATTATGGACTGGTACATGGAAAAGCGAACACTTAGAGGAGCGTTTGTCGAGTGGATTGGGAAAGGAGAAGTTACTCGGCCCATTTGGCAGTATTTAGAACCAAGAGTTAAAGATTTTTCATTGGATCATAGCTTTAATCGAGCTGGGGTCTTTGTGGCTTCTGGTACAAAATCATAAGCACTTGTTAAATGGTTTGTCTTTGAAAATCCCTTAAGCAGCGGATTTGGTTCGTTCCGTGGCCGTCCCTCTTTTTACAGAATTCTCAAAATCCTCCCCTCAAAAAAGTCCACCGCCCTTTTCGCGCGGCTCTCCTCCCGCGCTTTGCGCGAATAGCGCTTCGTATTCTCGGTGCTATGATGGCCTATATCATCTGCAACCTCTTCAAGTCTTCCGGTATGGGTCATTTGCTCGGTTCCAAAAAAGTGGCGAAGGCTGTGGGCAGTCTTTTGGCCATTGGGATCAATGACCTGGCCCAAAGCCATACACCTACTTTTAAGCTCCTTGACAATCCAGCTAATAGAACGGGTGGTAAGTCTATCTCCTTTAGTGCGGGGCGAAACGGAGGTAAAGAGTGGCTCGGGCCCAAAGAGCGGTTCACGCTCAGTTTTATAGTCCATAAGCAAACGAAAGGTGCTGGCTGTGATATGAACGAAATCCTCTTTCACCTCTGAGCCTTTGCGCTGAACATCCAGGGTGGGAAGGCCGTTGCTGGTGCCAATATCCTCCCAGTTCGCGCGGTAGACTTCTATGGTCCTAATTCCGGTATCTGCCATGAAGGGTATCACGAAGATCGGGTAGTAAAAAGGCGCTAAGCGGATAAAAAAGTCCTCTAAAGGCTGTAAAAAATTCACTTTTATTAGCTAATGAGCTTTCCACTCTCCATTTGGAATGCAAACTCAAACTCAAATCAGCTTGAATTTTATATTTTTTGGCCGAATTGTAGCTTTGGGCTTTCCCCTCTTGACATTCTGGAAAACTCAACCCTGTTTTTGATGAATTACCAGGGTTCTTAGCGCCTTTTTACTTCGATAAATTCGTGATACCCTGCCTTTTGTGTAATGTGGGTATAGATTTCGGTAGTCTCAGGACTATTATGTCCCAGGAGCATCTGGATATACCTTAGGTCTGTTCCTCTTTCTAATAGATGGGTGGCAAATGAGTGTCTCAAAGTATGAACCGTAGAATAAGGATTTACTTTGGCTTGTTTAACGGCTCTTCGAAAAATTTTCTGGATAGAACGAGTACTATATTGCCCTCCTTCCTGCCCTTCAAACAACCAATAGTCGGGCTGATACAACTCCAGATATTTCTGCAAAAGTTCAATTACCTTATTCGACAATACTGAGTATCGGTCTTTCTTTCCCTTTCCAGCGACCACAAATACGGACTTTCGCTCAAAGTTGATATCCTCTTTTCGAAGCTTCACACACTCCCCTATTCTAAGACCCGCACTATAAATGATCATGAGTATACTTTTGTGCTTTATATTTTCAACCACTGAAAATATCTTGACAATTTCCTGTTCACTAAATATACCCGG
The DNA here is from genome assembly GCA_033391075.1 of Bacteroidia bacterium. Classification (NCBI taxonomy): domain Bacteria; kingdom Pseudomonadati; phylum Bacteroidota; class Bacteroidia; species Bacteroidia bacterium. The sequence continues at coordinate 170,876 of JAWPMV010000002.1, read as the reverse complement.
TAGTTTAGTTCCTCTTCGAGGTCTAAGTTCATATAAGCTCCTCTCCTGCCCCAAAATTTTTTCGTAGTAAAACTTAATCGCATTGACTGCCTGGTTCTGGGAGGAATCAGACCAGTTCTTCTTATTCACCCCATTAAGTAAAAACTCCATGATATCTGTTTTCTCTAGCTCTTCAGGATTATCGGTTTTGATGAAAAGTAAGAATTGGATAAAGAAACTTTTATAGGTCTTTATTGTACTTCTGCTATACCTTCTCAAGATCAATTGCTTTTCAACAGTATTGAGTAGAACCTCCTGTTTTTCACTAAGAAGATTTTGCCCTCTCTCATCAAGTTTTTTTCCATTTTTTAATCCAAAATCTAGCGATTCTTTCTCCTCTATTTCAACTTCTTTAAACACCAAACGAAAAGCTTCATATGCCTTTTTATGGTGTGGGAAATGCCAGCATTTTTCTTGAGGAGTCCATCTGCTTCCTGGAACTTGCTTCATTAGCTTAGGAAAATCTTTATCATATTCCAGATTTTTTACTCCTAATCTTTTTTTATTTTCGAACCTTATTGGGAATAGGACTAACCTCATGTTTATGTATTTAGTGTAAAAAAGAATCTCTATTCTTTTGACACCAAATAATCCCTCTATGTCAACATGGCAATTTCAATAAATCCTGAGAAAGTGAGGTGAAAAACAAATTTTGCCATCATCAGGCCAGTTCGCCTCTTTGGGCTTTGCTAATCAAATCGCCCAAACTTATCATCATCTCCATATATCCATAAGGCTTAGCCAAATATTGATCTGCTCCAGCAGACATTGCGGCCTCTTTATCCTCCTCATTTCTCGAAATTGAAAAAATCACAATCGGCCAATCTTTCCTTAGTTCCTTTTTCAAATGCTTGGTCAGAGCAATCCCATCCATCTGAGAATCTCTTAGCCCTATATCCATAAAGACCAGGTCAAAGCGCTTTTCATGAGCAATCTTTAATACCTCTTCATCTTTTTGGGCCCAGTGGACTTTCAAGGGATGCTTGGAGTTCAACTCTTTTAGTACCATCTCAAAGGTATCGTACTGCCTTTTTTCATCTTCTACCAGTAGTATATTCATATCCATTAATTTTGTGTTTTCGGAAAAAATAGTTGGAAACTTGTACCCCTGTTTTCCGCTGATTCAATCTCGATCCTTCCACTATGTGCTTCCATATGCCTTTTCACTATAGAAAGACCTAAACCAGATCCCGGAATATCCGGATCGATGTCAATTCGTTTGTATTCTTTGAAAACTTCAGAAATTCTGTTTTCAGGGATTCCCTTTCCGTTATCGCTTAATTCAATGATCCAGTAATCGGTATTTTCTTTGGATGTGATTTCAATGCGCGGAGGCCTTTCCCTGGATTGATATTTCAGGCTATTACTAATAAGGTTTTGGAATACCTGGTACACCCGGCCCTCATGTGCCTGTATCTGGGGAAGATCTGCTACCTCAATTACAGCTTTCCTTGCTCGTATTTCGGATTCCAAGTTCTCCCCTACTCTAGCTATTATTTCTTCAGGATCCACTTTTTGAAATACCTGAATCTCTTCAGCTGCTCGGGAATAGCTCAGGATGTCATCCAGTAGCCGGTCCATCTCTTTGGAAGAGGACCGAATGACCTCAAAATATTCCTCTGCCTTTTTATTATTCTGAGGCAATTCTCTTTCCAGAACTTCGCTGTAGAAATGAATATTTCTAAGGGGAGAGCGAAGATCATGGGAAGCCACCCGGGCAAAACTATCAAGGTTCCTATTGGCAGAGATCAGCTCCTTATTTTGCTTTTCGATTAGGCTATTTTGTGCTTCCAGGGTCTTCTTATGTTTCCTAAGCCGTGTAAATAATATAAAGAGTATGAGCAGCTGAATTCCAATAATGCATAAACCTCCGACGAGTCTCTTGATACTTTCATCCTTCTGCAGCAAGCTCTCCTTTTGCGCCTTCATGTGTTCTTCGAACAGCAGAACTTCAGTTTTACTTCTTAGGCTGATTTGAGATAAAGAATCCTGCAAAGTGTTTTTCAGCTCTGCATACTTCAATGCCTTTGGATAATCTCCCTTTGCCTTAAACGCAAGCCTGAGCATTTCTGCAGCATGAAATTTTAGGATAAGTCCCTTATTCCCCATAGCTCCTTCTGTATTGATCAAAGGATAAACCAGATCAGCAGCTCTCTGATAATCCTCCTTCCCATAAGCTATATAGGCATCCGTAAAAGGAAGTCTATCCGGACTTGGAATATATTTCCTGAAGGGCTCCATTTTCTCCGGCATATGATAGCTTGCATAAAGAGCAATAAGGTCTCTTGCAAGTATTCTTACATGAATAGGGGCCAAATGAACCTTGGCAAGTTCATATCCTTTGCGCAGGTGCTTTTCGGCCAAATCAAAATTGTCCTCTATGGCATAATAATGATACCCTATATGCTTATGAGCAAAAACCCGAAATTTCTGATGTTCCTTTTGACTGGGATTTGAAAAATCAAGTGTCTCTTTTGAAAGTTCAAGGAGTCGTTCCTGATCCATCAGTTTCATGGCCATGGTCTGGGCATGCTGAAGGTTGGTCAGGATAGCCAGCGAATCCCCACTTTCTCTGGAAGCCAGTCTGGCTTTATAGAGATAGCTTACCTCTTCTTTGTTTACTTCCCCATCCCCTGTTGTCATCGCATAGAAAACATGTAATCGACTGTAAGCAGTAGCGAGTAAGCTAGGTTCTTTCATATCCTGCGCTATCTCTTCCATCCTCATGGCAGCATTTTTGAAAGCTTCGAGGCCTTCTTTGGATCTCGAATTTTTTCCGCTTTCCGATTTTAGCTTCTGCGCTTGAAACTCCCAATCGAGATCGAGTTTGTGTTTTTGAATGTGAGCAATAAGTTTTTCGGAGCACCTAAGGCCATCTTCGGGACTAATAGTCCTTTTAAGTGCTTGTTCATTGAGCTCAATGAGTTTCCCCAAAATTTCTTCCTGAAAATGAATTTGCTCACACGCACAATCTTTTTCCAGGAGGGTAATGATTTCTTCCTCTGATTTTTGCTTGCAAGCCTGAACTAAGAGCCATACCAGAAGTAGGAGGCAGAGATGAGTAACTATTTTCATACAAAGAACTTAGATTTTGAAAATTAGGGAACACCCCACTGATAGGTGATCTATGGGCGATTTGAATTCACTCCGATTACTCGCTAAGTTGAGCAGAAAAAGTCCATAGCTTCCCGATAACTGGAGATTTAAAAGGTCATTGATATAAATATCATGACTATACCTTATAAGAGCACCCCAATCCCTAACTCTCCTTCCATCATAAAAAATTTCAAATCCATTTACCCCCAGGAAATAATTTTCATAGCCGGTACGCAAAGCTGGTCCTAAGAACAAGGCTCCAAAGCTCCGTTGTTCTTCCCTTTGCTTAAATTTCCGGCCTACTAATAGACTATAAATCCTGTAGTCAACATTAACGGGCTTGAAGATGCTCGCTTGCAAGCCTCCCGAACCTCCAAAATCTATTTCCTCATCGCATTGGGAACATAGGCTAACTATATCAACACCTGAGCGAATTGTCCATCTTGAGTTCTTTAGGTAGCGTTCGTATGAGAAGCTCAGGTGATAGGGGCTGGACATTTCCCAAGTTGATAGATGACTGAAGTTCCATCCTATAGACAATCGGTTTTGCCTTTCTTTTTCAAGGTTTCCTATTTGTGCCGATGTTGAAAGCGAAAGTGAAAGCAAACCGCTCAGAGCTGCAAGATATAGTAAGTAGCTTTTCATACATGAAGGCTTATCGCATGATTTGGAGTTTTTGAGTATAGGATAGCTGGCCTTTACGAAGTTTAAGGAGATAAATCCCAGGCTCCAGCTCAGAAAGATTAAGTTTTTCTATCTGACTGATATTATCCTTAATTATCAGTTTTTGCCCGGCTAAATTAAATATCGAATATTCTCCTCCCATCAATTCATCGCCAAGCCTTAGCACCGAAAAATTCTGGGCCGGATTGGGATACAATGCCATAATATAGGGACTTCCATTCCTCTGCTGCTGCAAACAGGGTCTTAGGCTAAAAGGGAAGTAGTCCGTAGCCATCTTCCCCTGATAGTTTATCCTTACCCCAATATTCCCGGAACGAATACCTCTTGGAACAGAGAGTAAAGACAAGCCCTCTCCCCTACTCCCAGTGATTCTATATCTCCAAGACGAAGGAAGTAACCATTGCACAGATGCACCTGAAGGTGCATTTGCATAGAAGCTGCCTAACTGAGCGGATGCATTGCAGTCTAACAAAACACTTGATCCCGATATCTCTACACAGAGATTGTTTTTTGTTCCTATTCCCACAGCTGCAAAAGCCATTTTCACCGCATATTCTTCCGTTGAACATGGGCCATATATCATTCGGGCAACTGAGCTCCAGGCCGATCTGGCATCAAAAAAATTTGCATCGGATGCTAGATATCCATCCCTCAAAGCCCTAAAGGCTATATTCATAGCTTTTTCAGCTCCAATGCCTTGCACATTTACTCCATTTTGATTAGGACGATTACTCCCAGCTAACAGATTGAATGCCCGCCCTATAATGGTACTATTTACATGAATCCAACAGTTATCATTAGACCGATCAAAGCCAATACAATTTTGAGGAACATAAAAATCATCTCCTATCATGGCAGGATTCTCCGAGGCGTTTGGATCTTCCAGATTCCTGATAAACCGGGCTCTATTTGCTACATCTGAGCACAAAGCCCAGTTGAACTGACCCCTCAGTTTTCGATCGACCATTGCGCTAAAAATGTCACAATAAGCTTCATGTATTGATCCGGCCTCTCCTTTGGACTCCAGATCCGCAGTATTAATGACTACTCCATGAAATATCTCATGGGAAAGGTGATGAAAGCTTGTCATGGGTTTATGTCCTCCATTCCCATCACTCAGGGCTCCTATAAGTATCAGCTCTTTCCTTTTATGAAACGCATTCACAGGAGCTGGAACTCCACTATGAGTCAGCTGAGTCAAAATCCTGATTCTTCTTCCATTGCCATCTAAACCCTGCCAGTTAAATGTTTGATCGAGGTAGTCCCAGGTTTCCTGGGCGATCCATTGAGTAGAAGTCTCGATGCGGTCATTATTTCCCCAATTACCGTAGTGGTTCCAGACTTTGGAAATATTCGACCAGGCTTTCGGTTCAAGATTACTTACTGGCCGAAGTCCTATATTTTTTTCAAATACCCGCGTTTCAATTTTCCGTTCGCAGTCTTCCAGATGAAAACCAGGGGCAAAGAATCTATCCTTCATCTGCAAAGACTGAAGGCCATAGTACAAGGTGTTTGCTGAGCCTTGATAGGGATGACAATTAAACGTATCGGATATTTTCACTAACAGATCTCCTGTTTTACCATCAATTAATACTCTCCATTCTTCAAATGGCAAAAGCGAAACCAGTTCAAATTTCCAGGCAAGTTTGTAAGTATCCGAAACCTTATCTTTTAAGATCAAAAGTTCCCCTTGAGGGAAATAGCTTGCTTCACTTCCTTCCTCTATTCGTAAACTTTCTTCCCACTCTGCACTTTCCCAGGCGAAAAGCTCCGAGTTAACAGATCTTATAGCAAAATCCCGGGCCTCTTGTTCCGAAAGTTTTGGCAATGTGGATCCGGAAAGCTTATCCGTCAGCTTTCCATTGGCTGAAAATACAATCCCATTTTTAGTATGAAGGGCAAAAGTATTTCCCTCTACTTTAATTCCTTTGTAGAAACGCTGGTACATTATATGCAAATTCCCTAAATCGTCCTCGTTTTGCCTGAAAATTCGCATTTCATCCTCCTTCCCTAAGCCTAGCTCTGGAGCAAATTTTTCAAAGAAGCCCTCAGGAGAAATCTCTGAGTCCTTGATAAACTCATAGTAACCTCCTTCTGCGTAGGAAAGATGGTCTTCCAGCTGAGCAAACATACAGGATGAGCAAGCGCATAAGTATAGCAGTAGTATAATCCGTTTCATAGAATGAAAGCATTAGATTTCTTGGCCTTTGAAAAAAGCCGTAACCGTATGAAATTCTGATTTGTACTTATGGGTTGCTTGGGATTAAGTAAAGAGCTTTTTAAGATAAATGCAACACTTTATTTATATATACTATTTAGCCTCATTAATAATAACTTACCGAAAACTAAATTATATATATAATTCATATATACATTTTTGATATATCCCCGTTCTTTTCTAGCTTAAGGCTTAAAACCTAAGAATTTGCCTATTCTATGACCGAGTACATTCTAAAATTCAGGGACAGGCCTGAGCTAACTAAATATGGGACTGCCAAAGAGATATGGCAATACGCAAAGGAGATTAGCTATAAGGGAGATACAAACGTAGTAGACGGATATCCCTTGCCAAGTGGAAAGAACATTTCCCTGGAGAAGTCCCTTGAGAAAAAAACAGGCGCTGTACGGATTACCCATAAATCCTGGCATCAAATAGAAGAGGCCATGAAGGATAAGGATAAATTTAAGACCCAGGCCTCTGTCATCGAATATGGATTGAAAGCCTTAAAAATTGCCGAAGCCTTTGGCCCTGTGTATGCCAGCACCCCCGAAGGAATCAAAGAGTTTCCATCTCTCATTGAGCTGATGATACTTAAGCCTTATTTTGATGCAGTGGGATTTGTGCCGGTGATTTCGCAAGAGAAGGGGACCTTAACATAATTTTCCGTAAAGCTTTAAGCTGATAATTTAAAATTTAGTTCATTCTTGACTTTCTCTGATTCTATTGCACGCCTCTCTTGATTAGTCTTAATCTCTTCTTCAATCTGCTTTGTGTATAATCGATACCAATAGGTTGCCGGAATCATTGCTCCGCTATGGATTTCCAAACGATACATCAATTCGATGTTGGGATTCTCTTTTGAGTTAATTATACGGCTTAATTTGGTTCTATGAATATCTATGTCCCTGGCAAATTGAGCGTGTGAAAGCCTTAGTAGTTCTATGTATTTCTTCAATTGATTAGCAAATGAGAAACTGGCTAGAAATTCGCTCTGCTCAATATAGTCTTTCATCAAGAGTTTCATTCGGATTAGCTCGCTTTGCAAAATTTGCTCATCTGACATGGATGCTAATTTTTCCAGACGAAGTTTTTTGAACTCAGCATCTGCATGTAATTTTTCCTCTTCAGTCATTTTACTTCTCAATACATAGCTTTGAGCAATTTCTTCGTCTGTTAAGGACTTACTTAGCTGTTCGTAATTTGGTTCATTTTTTTTACTCATCTCCTAAAAATTTATTAATTAGTATTCGCGAAGATTTGCCTTCAATTCCCAGGTATCTGCCATATTGACTGAAACCATAATTTTTTTGGTAGTGTTCAATTAAAAGAGTCTTCGGTTCTAATGAAACAAATCCATAGTAGCCTCTTTTAAACGCATTCTCTGCAGCAAAGGCAATTAAACAAGCTGCGATATTATCTATTGATTTGTTCCGGCCTTGGTTGGATTTTGAAACTTCCAATAGATTTAGATGAATCCTATATTCATCAGGGCGGTCTATCAGGGACATTATTCCCAAAACATTCCGGCGATCTTCAAGCAAGAAAATTTTGTAAACTTCATAAAACTGCTCTGTTGACCAGTCAAAGGAGAATTCGCTTGAGCTTTCTATCCATCCTAAATCTTCTTCCTTAATTTCTTCGATACCTGCATCCAAGGATTTCCCAGATACAATGTGCAATAGCTTCATACGCAATCCTTAGGTTTACAAAATACGCATTACTGTTTACGAAAACAATAAACATAGGTTATTATTATTACTTCAAATTGTTTGTTAACAATGAGGTGCACTGCATCTGCATATCCGAAAAAGTTTCTTATACCCCCTTTTAGGTTTCTGCCTATCAAAAAGGGAAAAAGTGCCACTTATTTTTCCCATAAGGGATTAGGAATCAATTCTACAGGGCAAAATCAGCATACCCATTTTTTAACTCATTTTGAGGGTTAATTATTGAGCATTAAATAAATGCCTGAATTTGTCATTCTTTTGAAATAATCCTCAGCAATAAAGTATAGGTTTTACTTGATTTTCGATATGAAATAAAGGGTCGATTTTATTAAAAAACGTTTTGACACAGTTGTCAATAACAACTGTGTCAATTAAGCCAACCGCAAAAAGAAGAAGTGCAATTCTGGACGATTTGAATGGGGTGGATGATGAGTGTTTTGACCCAGAATTGGGAATAATGTGGCAAAATTTAAGTCCCTGTATTGGTAAACATTCCAAAATACACATCATTTTCTTCGTTTTTTCATTGGCAATATTTCAGTATAAATGCGAAAGTTTTTAGCTATGCTGGAATTTAGAATGTTCTTTTTCACATAATCCAAATTTCTATCTATCTCTGCCTGAGTCTTTTTTTTGATCGTTATGTGGTTTTCAGAATTCACTTCTCTAGCAATCCCATACTTGGTTCCAGTTATTTTTCTCTGGTCTTGTGGGTCCTTAATCTTTATATAGAAATAAATGTTCTTTGAATTCTCTAACCTTTTTTCTTACCATGGAAAACCTGGATTGAAATTTCTGTTCTATCTTAAACTAGGTCCCGATTTCATAGTTCTAGAATCCTCTTTGTTCGTCCTCCAACTTTTCTCGTTTAATTTCTTTTTTGAAATATTCGAATTGCCCTTCTGCCCAAGCAGCTACTCGGTCAATTTCATGATCAGTTAATTCCTTCAATAGTTGATTTAACATTTCATAATATGGAACAACAGATCCTGTAATTCCGAATGAGCGCATATTTGATCCAAGCTTCATTAATAATTCTTCATTATCCCCAAATTCATTTAATAAAGCTCTAGTCAAAGGGTGCCATTCATTTGATTCATTAGTCTTGACGTTTATCGGTGCTATTTCAATTATTTTGATTGGTGCTATTTCGGGATAACGCGCGCACCATTTTAAAATAGTATCGATGTTTTGATCCTTTTCAAGCAAATGACTCTGCCCGCCGCCAAACAAATTGCCTTTAAACCCTATTAGGTTTTTGATTTGAAAAGAAAGCATGTATTCTCCTAATAATGCCTCCGCAAAAATTTCCCAAATAGTATTAAAGCTATTTTTTAACAGCAACCCGGCAATAAATTTAATATCATCGTCGGCTGAAATACTGTTAACAGGTTGTCTAGAATACTCGACTATTTGCCTAGCAATTCTAATTGGGAAGTCATTAGTTTTTTCCGTTTCTAAAATTTTTTCAATACTGTTAGCCCAAATATGGAAGTTTATTTGATTTGACTCAGGAACTCCAAACAGTAGGTTATCACTTAAAATAATTGATTTTATTTTTTTTTCATGCTTCTTCCAAAGATTTAATACTACTCTGAAATTCCTATATAGAATTGATAATGCTACCCATTTACCGGATTTCTCATAGCTACAAAGGCGGTCTATAAACTTATTAAGGTTCTTTTCTGAAAGTTGAGGAATTGTATTTCCATATTCGAAATTTTTAAAAAGAAAGATAGAAAAATCGTATTTATCAATCAGAACGAAAAGCTTCATCAAGTCTTCTATATCTGGATTATTTGTTCGGGTCAGATAAAAAGCTAGGTGGTGGAGTTTGGGATTGTCAATAATTCTATTGACTAATTTTTTGAGCTCTTGCTTGTCATTTGTCCCATAAACAAATCCAGAAAGTATTCCTGAGTTTTGTTTTTCTTTGGGAATTTTTTCCAAGGTCGCTAATACCGTATCAATAAAGTTTTTTCTGTCATAATTCAATTCCGCGAGTCTTTTACCAAAAGAAAATGCTTCACGCTGTTCTCCTTCTAATAAACTTTCAATATGTTCAATCCATGGTATATTTTCCTTAATTATTCTTTCAGCAAGTTTTTCAGCATTTTCCTGTGGTGTTTTTATTTTATTCCCATCTTTATCCTTTTCATAGGATTTCCATTCAGGAACTGATACTATCCAGGATAATTGTTCCTTAATACCACTAGGGGTCAATTCTTCTATTCTTTTTTCAATTTCTAATACTACATTTTGTGGGAGATCTTTATATACATTTAATGAAAATTTTAAGTTCTTCAATGCTTCTGGCCATATACCCCCTTTAACCAATATTATTTGTTCTAAAACTTTGTTTACTAGATCAAATTGTCCTTCTTTGATTAAGGTTGAGATTCCTCTAGCAACTACATCTCTTGCAAAATCAGAAGCGGAATTATTTGAAGTTGCAATTTGGGTTAATAGGTCAATTACCTGCGACCAATAATCTATGATTTCGAGTGTAGAGCTTGGAATATAATCTTTTAGTGGGGCACTACTTCCTTGGTTTTCCGATCCCCTCATTCGAAAGAAACCTTCATTTATCAACGCTTTCGCCATCGCCATGGTAGCCAGTTCACAGTATTCATCTTTACTTAGTCCCCATTTAATTACTTTGATTCTCTCCTGAAAATTAACCTCTGTACCAGGGAGTACAACTTTGAATAATTGTAAGAATTGATTAGTAGCATTATTACCCCATTTTTCATTTTCCGCTACTGCAAAAGAAAATAATATTTTTGCAGCCTTTCGAAATGTTTCTTTCCGGAAGCATAGTTTTTCCAATGCCCAAACAAGGTTTCTTCTTCCTTCTTTAATTTCTAGTAGCTGTTCTATCGAATAAGACCCGAATGCATTTTCAAGTGCATTAACAGTTGATCTTGGGTTCACTTCTACCACATAGCGAAAGAGAAGTGAACCCCATGTGGAATTAAGTACTTCCGCCGAACCAAAAGGGCGATTGGGTGCCCATAATTCGCCAACAATATCTTTTGCTTTATCTATTTGATCTAAATCAGATAATCGTTCTATAAAATGACGTTCAAGGTTTACTTTCTGTAATTTTTTTATAATTCCTATAATTCTATCATGAGGTGTGTCTATAAGCCAACTCGCTGCCAATTCTATTGCTAATTTTGTTGGTTTTACCAAATAATATGTGCCCCTTCTTTCAATAATATCCTTTTCTCTATACTTCTGGCAAATAGCTTTAAATTTTGTTTCTGTTATTTCGCCATCATATACCTCTGTTCTTATAAAATCCATTTGCCTTTTTAGTGAGCCTCTGAGATCTGGATTTAAAACATCAATAATAGTGTCATCCAAAAACCCAAAGGCAGAAAATACTGAACAAGCTCTAATTATATCACGTTCAACCTCATTTTCTGGTGTAGAACCAAAAATAAGTTTTTGAATAAAGTCATCAACCGGAATTTTGTTGATTTCTATTAATCCTTGCTCAATAACCTCTTCGCAAAATCTAATAGCCATCCAAGGATAACCTTCAGACAGCCGTGAAATGTATTCGGCATCTTCATTTCTAATAGAGTTGGGTAATTTTACCTTAACTATTTTTCTTACAAGATCTCGTTGCTGGTCTCTTTCAAGTTTGATCTCTTTATCTCTGAATGAAGGACTGATATCAAATCCAATTGTGATGAGCTTCAAGTGGCCATTTTCGAATAAACTAGAGCTAAGTATAGAATGTGTTTCTTTATCACAATTATCAATAATAATAATACCACTCTTTGATAATTGATTGGCAATAAAAAATTCCCTAATATTTGAAATATTAGTTCCACCAGCTAAATCTAAATAAGCAATTTGACCTCCAAATCCGAGGCGCTTGATTCCCTCGAAAACAAGCCTAGTCTTTCCTATTCCAGAATGACCATAAACGCGTAATGTATAATTTTTCTCAATGCATAGCTTTATAAGCTCTATATTGGCGGTTACCTTTTCATCAATTTGAAAGTCAGTTTTCCATGGCTTAATCAACTGTTCCCATTCTTCGAATGAACAAAAACTGTCTGGTCGACTAATGCCACAAAAATATTGAACCATTTTAACGACACCAATGTAATCATTTACCCAATCTCTTATTAAATGAGCATCATAAACTAATATTTCAAATATTGAGTGGTTAGAATAGCCAGCGTCTTCTATGGCTTTTCTAAATGCAGCAATTCGGGCTTTTTGGGATTGCTGGTTAAGTTGCTTATTAGTAAATAGGACATAACAACCATTCGACGTAACCAAAGCTTTGATTTCCGGCTTTAATTTATTAGGTGATTCTAAGATTTCATTAGCACATCCGCTGGGGAAAAGGTCTGTAGCCTTTATTTGAAACCCTGTATTTCTATTCTCTAATCTATGGGTCTTTTCAGGGCCGTCTACCCATGTGATTCCTCCATCAATTCCTCCATCTTTTGATGTAATATTCAGAGGAACAAAATGTTTGCAATTAGGCAATTTATGCGCAAATGCTTCATTTTTTAATAATCCATCTAATAGTCTAGTAAGCTGGATATCATTTAGCATGGAGATTTGTTCTACAGATACTTCATTTATAGAGTTCATTAAAAGTTTCTATTCTTTTGTGTTTATTTTGTTTCTTCTAACAAAAATACGTCAAATTTTTATTTAATAGAGAGAGCATAATAGAAGGGAAGCTAAACAGAATTTTGGCTTAGATATCTAGATGCTAAGCTAGGGGATGGTAATATAGAATATTCGTCATGGTAGCACCGTCCATTAAATTAGGGCAAGAATGTCTTCTTTAGTGTATCAGTCCTATCAATAGTTAACATTATTAATAATAATGATTATCGTGCTTGAAGTTGGATGGGTTTTGAAAGTCAATTTCTGAGTGTTTAAGATTGCTTTTATTCCGTTTCAAAATTATCCTTACAAAATGAGTCTTGATAATCACTAATAGTGCTAACTAGGATTTGACCCAGAATAAGTAATTCTGGGTCAAAATTTAAACCAACTCATCAAAAAAGTGGTACTATTTCCCTTTTTGTTGGACAAGACCCCTATTCTCCTTCCTATCCAAATCCTGGAAACAGGCCTATTTTCTCAGAAACTTCGAAGAGAAATCTTCCATACCTATCCGGACTCTAAGTAGGTAAAGGCCTGCTTCCATATCTGAGAGATCTATTTCCAGGGAAAAGGGATTCTCTTCTTTCAAAAAACTTCCCCTTTTTATGAGCTCCCCGCTAAGGCTAAGAATCTCCCACTTCCCTTGCCCATGGCTGGTGGATTCAAAAGAGAAGGCAAGCTCTTTTGAAAGCGGATTAGGGAAAATCTTGAGCGGATTATGCGCCTCTTTCTCTTTAGCTTCCACGAGTAAAAAAAGAGAATCTACTCCTAATAGCTCTCCGGCATTTGCCTGCGCTTTAAGAAGCAGCTCTCCAGCTTGATCCAGGACATAGGAATAGCTAAAAGGAGAAGCGCTGCTTTTTACTAAGAGCTCCTCATTTAGAAAAAGTGCTAGCTCTCCCCCAAAATCCCTGGGAGTCTCGGAAAGGGCTGTATCCTCGGGATGAATGATGAGGGTATGAATGCTCAGGGTATCTCCTATTTTGTAAACAGGCTGATGATCTATTGAAAGTGCAAGCCCTAAACCCGCCTCATCTCTAATGGCAAAATTAGTATAGGCAGAGATGTAGTTGCCTTTATCTGTATAGGCCCGGATGATAAGTTCATAGAGACCGGGTTTACTGACTAAGATGGAAAAGTTCTCAAGGCCCGGCAGAGATGTGTATAGGCTGTCATTTAGGAGAATGGCCAGGCTATCTACTTCTCCGGAAAGGGCAGTTTCAAAAAAACGGCTTCTTACAGAGACTTGCTTGGGATAGCGTTTATAGGTCTTTCCGGATTTAGGAGAAAGAATCGTTACACCGGGAGGATAAGGCGAGGGATTTGGAAGTCTAAAGGCCGTAAAATAGATGGCCCTTTTGATCATTTTTTGGAAAAGGGGATTGCTTCGAAAACTTAAGGGATCTTCTCCCAATACGCTAAAAAAGGAGCGGGACGAATCAAGCCTGTGCAGATGGTTTTGATACCAGGCAATGGGCTTATTCTGGTAGGAAAAAAGCGGCTTAATATTCGATGAAGTAATTTCATAAGGGGGCAGGTATTCTCCTGTTTTCCAGGGAGCAGGAAAAGCTTCTGTTATGAGGTGATATCCTTCTTTTTCTAAATCCAGGAGAGCAAAAGAATCAGCGGAAGCTAAAAGTTTTGCCCCTAGTAGATTTTCGTAAAAGGGAAAATCATCAAAGGCCTCAGCCGCATGAGGTATTCCCACTACTCCCCCGCCCTCTCTGACAAACTGCTCAAAATTCCTCCGCTTCTCTTCACTCCAACTTAGCTTGCCCCGACTTGCCAAAAGAAGCGCATCATAAGTATCCAGCTCAGCCAAGCTATCTAAAAAATTAGATTCATAGCTTATCGATAAGGCTAAAGAAGGATCTGGGGCCAGGAAATTATAGATCTCAAAGGGTATTTCACTTGTGTCTCCTTCAGCGTATATCATACACTTGATAGGCGCTTTTTGAAGACTATCCTGAGCCCAGCTCTGAGCAATGACCAATAGGCAGACTAAGCATAAAAATATCTGTTTCATTGTTTGTTTGTTGTAGGTGAAAAATTCTATTTCCTAAGCTTTATCACTTTGCAGGGATTTAAGGCATATAATGGCCCTTGTTTTATCTTTCTTACAAGAGAGATGAATCCGCTTTCCAGCTCCTTTTCCGCTGAATTTAGGCTAGAGGAGTCCGGCTCTCCTTGCCGGGCTTTGTAAAGCTTTTCTTTTTCAAAGAGAATTTCACATAGCGCCCGGTACTCTTCTTTTTCCAGTTTTAGGATGTACATATTAATTATGCTGATCGGGCAAGATATCTTCCAGCGCCTCTGCCTGGGCCTGCAAAGCCTTGGCACGTACCGCCTGGATATCCACCCCTTTTTGTGCGTTTCCTTTTTCCAGGGCAAGCTCCAGCATATGGGCCGCCTTTTCCTGAAGCTCAATGGACTGAAGCATGGCATCTGAGGCTGCCTTTTGAGCCAGGATCCGCTCCCCATGGGTCATTTCCAAATTTCCTTCCTCTGCTACCTTTAGCCTGAGCTCTTCTGCTTTTTGGGCCATTTCTTCGGCCATGTTTGAATAGGACATAGCAAGGTGAAAGCGCCTTTTTTGGATCATCATTTCCGCCGCATACTTTTTTTCTGTATGCTCGGTCCTGGACTCCAAATGCTCTGCGTAATCTATGGCAGGATCATAGGCAGAGCTAAAGCGGTTGAAATACTCATAGAGCTCTCGTACATCCTGGCTGGTCTTCCCGCGGGAAAGTCTCCTGTGAAGCTCTGCCACATGGGGCATTTGGTAGCGGAAATACTGCGCAGGATTATCCACCAGCAGCATCGCATTTTCAAAGGCATTTTGCAGATCATTCCAGCGGAGGTTCTTTAGGCCCTTGAGTTTTTTCAGGTCTTCTCTCACCTTTTCTTGCAAGGCCCAAATCCGCATGATCTCATCCTTGGTAGATTTAGCCACATCGATATGGGTCTTTATCTGTTTGATGGTCTCTACCACTTTTTTAATGTGGACCGCTGCCTTGCCAATTTGCACCAGGGCATTGCCAAACTGAGCAGGGTCATAGGTGATAAATTGGGCCTTAGCTGTCTGCAGCTGAAAGGCCGTAAAAATTGTGAAGATGCATAAGATCTTTTTCATAGTTTTTGGCTTAAATTGATTAGTTAGGATAGACCTGAAAGATGAGGGGGTAATTGTTTGGCAGGCTTACTTTTCTGCTTTTTTCCCGCAGCCTGCTTCTGGCAATATTTCTTCCTGCATTTAAAAAAGCACCGGCATAGGGAATTTCAGAGAAGAGATCGTCGTAGATAGAATTAGCCGAATTTTCTACTTCTCTTTGCTCTCTTTCCTTGATGCGAGGATCATGATAGGCTATGCCTTCGATGAGGTCCTGATCAAAGACCTTCAGGCGGATGGGAAGCAGCTCTCCTTTTAGGTAAACCGCCTGAACTTCTGCCTTTACCCTACTATTGCCAAAAGCGCAAAGGCCCATTAGCTGACTAGCTGCCGGAAGCACTTCGCCGCTGGCTAGCAAGAGATCCTCAGCCAGGCGAAGTTTTATATACTGCCCGGCTCGTATTTTTTGATCTCCGGCTATATATCCCCTGACCCTGGCAATGGGGATTTCATCTTGCTTAAGCTTGCCGCGGCTAAGGGTATTAAAAATGATCTCCCCATTTTGCTCGCTACTAAACCTTTTTGCCAGAATTTCGTTTTTTTGCTGTACCCTAACATCATTATGACTTTTCGGATTCGATTTGGTTTTAGGGACATAATCTCCCTTAGAATAAAATTCCTTTTCCTTAACAGCGTAATGAGGGGAGGCCCTGTTCTCCCCACTTTTCTTCCTTCTGGAGCCTAGAGCTCTTCTATTTTCAAGCTCTCTTTTCTCCCACACATCTTCCCTTTCCTGTAAAACAGCAATAGCTTCTCCCTCTTTTTCTTTAGCTCCATAAATCTTCTCCCAGGACATAGAAATCCTCTCCAGGCGATCCGCCTCCAGGGCTTCCTTTTTCTCATTCCTCTTTCTATTTCGAATCTCCTGCAAATACTGCTCTTTTTTAGTAGGGACCTTGATCTTGGCGGGATCCTCCGATGAAACAGGATTCATGACAATGGGCGTTTTAGCCGCTCTGCTGCTTTGTATATATTTCAGATAGCCTATCGACAAAGCAGCCAGGATAAGAAGCAAAAGCCCCGCGCCTACGTATGCATAAAGCCTTAGCCGCCTTTTTTTTCGGCTACTAAGCTCCCGGGCATCTCCCCCTTTATCTGCTTTCAAATCCCCTGCTCCAATAAGGAGGTGTTTACGTCTGAGCTTATTCATCGAGTATGGGGGCTTTAAGGATGAGGGTATAGGGAATGGCAAGTTCCAGAGACCTATTGCCTTTTCGCTCTTGTAGTAAGACTTGAAGCCTGGCTTTTTTTCTGCTGGGGCTGTGGGGAAAGATCAGGTAGATCTCTTCTTCTCCATAAGGCTCTAAAACAAGGGGCTCTTCTTTATAAGCAAGCGCAATCATCCCTTGGATGTCCTGCAAAGACTTTCCCCTTACCGGCTCTCTTAGACTTAGCTCCAGCTTTTTTATCCGAAAGGGCAAAGAAGAGTGGTTTACTAGCCCCAGCCTTAGGTAGGTATATAAACTATCATTCCTTACAGCCTGCAGATTAAGCTCCAGCCCGTCTCTTTTTTGCCTGGGAGAAAGCTGCTCTCTTCCCAGCTTTTTTAAGCTATCTATCCTTGCCTGGAAATAAGTGATTTCTGCCTTATCTAGCTCCCCCAAAGCTTCCACCTTTTGTCCAGGAGCTTTGCTGACTTTATCTTCCTTTTGAAAAGCATTTCCTAGCGGATGATCCGGCTCTTTCTTTTTCGGGCTAAAAAACTCCATGGCCCGCCAATCAAAAAAGGGCTCTTGGGGCTTGGGAGCATAGGCTAAAAAGCCCTGGAAATAGCCTTCGGAGCCGTAGCGGACAAAAAGCGTAGTGGGCAATATCCCGTAGCTATCAGGCCTTGCTTTTAGCAAAAGCACTTTCTCATGGGTGGAAGCCTGGAAATGATTACTGCCCAAATCCACCAAACTCAAGGGCTGGGGAAAGATCATAACCGTAGTTCCTGCCTCCGATACAAAAATTGTATCCAGCTGATGCGGGCTAAGATTAAGCTGGGCCCTTCCTGCAAAGGGTCCCAGACTTAATAGCATCCAAAGTACAATCATTTTTAGCTCAGCTGTAAAGCTTCTACTTTTCTTCATGGCTAATTTTCCTATTCCTTTTCACCTAAAAATTGATTTTCATAAAGCACAAACTTCCAATCCTGAATCAGGAGCCCGTGCGGATTCTTCTCATTCCTGGGCCGTTTTGTCAGGCGAAAGCTGGCTCCTATAGGCAAAGCCTTTCTCTCCTTTCCATAGATCACGTATTGCCTTCCATAAACAGCTCCCCGGTAAGGCTCCTCTTGCATATCCAGGGCGATGGAGTCTATCTCTAGCTCTGAGCGGGAGCCGTATTTGATGTAGTTATCATGCACCTGTCCTTTTTGGAAATCCTCAAAAATCGCAGCCCCTTCTTTTTTTTCAATCAGGTGAAAAGCCGCTTCTATATGATCCCCATAGCTAAGCTCATCATGGGAAAACATCAGCCGCATAAATGCCTCGACATGGTTTCGGGCTTCATAGATCGTGGTCTCTCCCTCCTGCTGAAGCCGGGCGGGAAAACTCCCCCGAGAACTTACCACATATACCTTTCCTTCACCGGCAGCTGATAGCTGCTGGATATGCAAAAGCGCCCAGCCGAGGTTGGAAAGTATCAGCATGCCCAAACTCACAAGGGCAATGAGCCTAAGCTCTTTGTATCGTTGATGTTGGTCTAGTAAGGCTTTCATTTCTTAGCGTTAGCTTTTAGTATCTGAAAAAGAGGAATCGGAAAGTTTATAGCTGACCCTTGGATGGGAGCTATTATAGCTCAAGCTAGGCGGTCTGGGAATTTGCCTTTGATAGGGGCTTGATGTAGGAGAAGTACTAGCACTTAGCATGGAGGTCCCCCTGGCTAAAGTCGATCCTTTCGAGCTTTCTTCTATAGTCCTCCTTGCTGCTCCCGGGCCTGCTCCCATACGGGCCATTACCAGCATAGCTCCCCCGATTTGGGCAATCCTTGCCATAAAGCCTCCGGCTGCTCCTGTATGGATAAAGTAGTTCGTGATGGAGGGAACGATCAGGTACATAAAAAGCGCAACCAGGTTAAAGGCCAGCCCATAACCGGCATCCTGCATATCAGCAGAAAAGTTTTGCAATCCGTTTAGGTTATACTGAAATACCAGCTGATCTAAAATCCGTAAGCTCAGCTCCCAAAACTGCACCCCAACAAAGCCCTTTAGCCAGCTAAGCCCAGAGGCCTTAAATCCCGGCAAGGCAGAAAGCGCAATCGCAATAGGCCCCACTATATATAGAAAGACCAAGAGCATGGAACGGATAAGGCTAATCCCGGCCCGCACAATGAATAGCATCCCTTCCTGCAGGGCAGATAGTATCCAGGCCCTAAGACTCAAGATAGACTCAAATCCTGTAACAATAGGATCCCACCAATCATCGCTGGGATCTGCGTCGCTGGAAGAGGACATCGTTGCCTCTGCCATTTGCAATATCGCATCTCCGATCTCAGGCTTTCTGGGAACAGTATTAATGAGTCCGCTTATCAACAGGCAGCTCATCGAGATGATTTCCCCATAGAAGTTGACTACAAACATCAAAATCAAGGTTCTGATGAGCGGTCTATAGTCAATCTGAAAATCCCTATGCTCTATCACTGACTTTACATAGCTATAGGCCAGCATGGCAATTAGAAATACAGGCAAGCTGAGCTTAGCTGCATAAAGCACCGAGCCTGAGATTCCGTAGCCTATCGTTACAAACTGAGCGTGTATACCGCTAATATTCCCCATGCTTAAGACTTTTGTTTAAAGTTTTTAGATTTCTCTTCCACAAACTGATCCAATGCATGGCTGACCGCTGCCCGTTCTTTAATTAGCCGGCTTAATTCATTTCGCTCATCCGGCTTGGAGGAAAGCACCGCCATTTCATGGGGAGAAACCTCCAGCAGGTAGACCTTGCCATAATCTCCTTGCTTGATAAACAGCTCCCGAAAGTCTTTCATCACCCTCACAGAATGAATCTTATCCCGCTCATGCGGACTAAAGCCCAGCAGATGCGAAAGCTTTTCTACCTGGGTGCTGTCAGTATGATTGAGAATGATTTGGGTATCTGCATTAGCTAGTATCGCCGGGCCCACAGCCGAAGCAGTGATCTCTGCAATGCCCTGGGTAATGATGCACATCGAACCCTTATTCTTCCGAACGGTGCGATACATATTCTCCACAAATTCTCCCATTGAATCGGCCAGCATGGACCAGGCTTCATCCATGTAGATGTACTTGCGCTGATTAGGGTAGGCCCGTATCTGATCCAGGGCAAGCTCGGTGATAAGTAAAGCGATGATGGGATACAACAGCAGATTGCTTTTGACCCTCGCCATATCAAAACAGATAAGCGGAAACTGAGAGATATCTATATCCGTTTCTGCGTTTAGCACCTCCTTATACTCCCCCCTTACAAAGGGTTGAAGGGTGATAAGAAAGGAAGCAAAGTCAAAGCTGGACTTCATTTTTTCTAGCTCCTCCCCTCCCCCATCTATAAAGCCTTCCAGCCAGCTATAAAAATCAGAGATCTTCAAGATTCTCTCTTCTGCCTCGGTATAAAATTTGGGAATCAGCAAAGAAAGAATCGAGCGTTCGGCCTGACTCAGTTTAGCTCCTCCCTTCCAAAGAGTGGCCAAAAGTGAGATTAAAAAAGTGAGTTTATCTCCCGAGAGGTATCTTTTCCCTGCTTTATTTTTCGGAAGTAAAAAGGGATTAAAAGACAAAGGATGCTCCGGCTCGTATTCATAATACTTCCCATCCAAAGCCGTCAGGGCATTTTTATAACTGCCTCCATTATCTATGATGATTTGCCGGTGCCCCTTTTCATGCCTTTGAATAATAAAAGAGCCCACCGTAAAAGACTTACCCGAACCCGAGGGGCCAATCACCAAAGCATTTTGATTATTTAGCGCTGTATTATAAAGCTCTACCCGTAAGGGATTTCTATAACGGTCAAGAAGCCTGATGCCCTCTTTGCCCTTTTTATAACTCCCGCTAAGGTCCAGGTAGCAAAGCGCATTTTCAGCCCGCATCAATAGCCCCCTATATCCCTGATAGCTATTTCCAGGAGCTGCTGCAAAAAAGAGATTTGCTGTATCATAGCTCTCGACCCATCCCCTGGCTCCTGACATTTTTCTTATAGCTGCCAGGGCCTCATCTGCATAGGCCCCTAAGCTATCCTCTCTTTCGCTCCAAAGAAGTAGCGATACATGTGCAGACACTAGCTGCTCGCTATTTATTCTCACTTCAGCGGTAAATGCCTCTATCTCCGCTGAGCGTATCTCATGATCCTGAGCAGATAAAAAATCAAGACTGGCATTTAGTTTCTTATCCAAATCCAGGGCCTTTAGCTCTTTGTCTCTATCTTCTATCCGAAAGCTCGTTGAGACGATATGGGGAATACAGAGCTCTTCTCCCAGGGGGGAAGAAAAGTAAGAAGCTACGCCTCCTTTTAGCATGAGCTCATCTGCCACTGCCCCCTGCTCTGTAAGGCTAATAACCAAGGCGCGCTTCTCACCTATTTGCATAGCCCCTTTCTCCATTGTCATACTTCTTTCATAGCCTTGGGGCTGATGGATAAAATCCAGGTTGAAAAAGGCTTTATACAGCTGATCCAGTTCTTGATCCCCCAGCCGCTTTATTTCCAGGCCCTGCCTACTAAACAATCCTTCCAACTCAGCTCCTGTTTTTTCTACTTTTTGAGCCCTTTCCTTCAGGCCCGAAAAAGGATCTTTGCCAAGTGCCCGTCCAAAAGAGAAAAAACTATTGACAGGATTGGCAGCGGGCTGATCTTCTTTGCCCAGGGAAAAAAACAGATAGCTTTCATGACTCAGGATAAGTCTGTGGTAAAAGTGCTGATGGGCCTTCCTTTCAAAATAGCCCTGCCCCCTGCCCTTGTCTTCAAAAGCCTGGTGATAATAGATATCCAGCTTTTGTAAAGTGGAGCCTGGCGGTAAATTTTTAAGCCCTGCCATGAGCGCTAGCTTTTCTGCCCGAATCTCTGCCCCTGTCTTTTGCTCTTTTTCTGCCAAATCCAGCCGAAAGCCTATCGCAACTCTTCCGTCTTTTAAGAGCAGCTTCTCATCCGAGATTTCCTGAACTGGGATAAGCCGCTCCAAACTCCTTTGTTTTCTTCTCATGACCCTATATCTTTTGCCTGGAAAAAGTGGTAGGAAATGTAGCTAAGCAAAAAGCTGGGATGCTTTTGCCTGGCAGCTCTTCTAAGTAAAAGGTATAGCCCCATAATGAGCAAAACAGAGAGCAGGTAAAAGCTCAAAGGAACCTTAATAACTACTCCTGCCAAAGAGCCTCCCAAGACACTTAGCATAAATAAGCAGATCAGCATGCCCAGCTCTTGCAAGGGCAGGCCCAGCACATAGGACCTCCGTTCGAGGGATTTATAAATTTTCATATCGCTAAGGGAAGGGGAGCAAAGAATCCAAAGGCCTTACTCCCTAATTTTTAATAACTAAGTCCTAGATATTCTCTATAGCTCCTAAAGAAGAGAAGTCAGCCACCAGCAAGCTAAAGCCAAACCAAACAAGCGCTGCTACAATAAGCAGCACCAGGTTCCGGGTCGCATTGGGGGAGCCTTGCACAAAGGCAGCTACCGTTTTTATGATCCCAATAACGATCACAATCACAAATAGTACATTGGCAATAGCCACGATCCAGTCTTTTACCCCCGTCAAGGCAGCAGAAACTCCCGCTCCCGTCGCCTGAGCCAGGCTCAGCGAGGGAAGCATAAGGGAGAAAGCAATTACTGAGGCGCTTTTTTTTGAGAACAGAGTTCTTCGAATCCTTTTGTTTATCTCCCTTTTTAGAGATGAGCTGTCTTTGTTCATTGTCTTACTATTAATACCTAAGTCTCTGTTCTCATAGATATTATATGACAATATTGTAATTATATTTTATTAATTCCAAATCTCCCCACATTATTTTGTATTTCTCTCCCCTTTTTTTCTTATTGAATATCTATTACAAAACCTATGAAATACTACCAGCTCTCCTCCAAAACACATCCCGAGCTAAACTTCTACGGCAGCCTCAAAGAGATCTATGAGTTCGTAGAACGTAGCGGATACAAAGGAAAAACCGAAGTCATTCACGGCTACCCTTTACCGGCCGAAGGAGACATCGCCATCGAGGAGAGTTACATGAAAAAGCCCAATACCCTCAGACTTTCGCATGAGGTCTGGCATGTCTTTGATAAAATCGTTCAGCAAAAGGAAGGCTTTAATAACCGCGTGGATGCGATCTCTTACCTCGTTCAGCTCTATGAGCAGATGGACGGCTTTGGCCCTTTACAGGTAAAAACTTCAGAAGGACTAAAGGAATATAGATCCCTAAAAGAATTTATTGAGCTTAGGCCCTTTTTTGAGGACCAGGGATATGATAAGGGGTTTTCGATTGAGTTTCAGTAATTTGGCCCACTACTAAATACTTTATGCTAAATTAGCAGCTATTAGCCTTGTTTTTCGCAGGCTAATTCTATCTACCTAAGCTCCCTACCCATAAGGGAGCTTTTTATTGCTAATTCTCTTGCTATGTATAAAAAAGCCCTCCTAAAAGAGGGCCTTGCTACATGGGATTATAGCTAACATATTACATTAACATCTAATCTTCTCATCAAAGAAAAGTCTGAACCATTTGTCCAGACTTTACTAAACTTCCTTGATACGATAGTAATTATTTGTAAGAGCGTAAAAATAGAGACCCCTCGCTTTAGTTTTTTGATCCTCTACGCGAATAGTCAAATTTCAAGCCTAAGCTGAAACTCTCTTTACTAATTCCCCCTAACAATTTGGGAGCGCTGGAGCTGAAGCAATCGAAAGCAGCTGAGAGTTTTTCTTCGGACTAAATAGACAATGCAGCATGTAAAGAATACCCAAATATCTCCCTAGGCCCCAATCAACTCAGCTATACCGTAAAAAAAAGCCCTTAGGAAAAGGGCTTTCAATTGGACTATAAATAACTGGTTTGACTAATCGAATGTATCTACAAAGATCCGCATCAGTATCGGGCCTTCTATTTACCCTGATACGTATTGATTTCCTTCTGAAGTAAAATTATTGCTAAAATCTTTATGGCAGCCAAAATTTGTTCAAATGGTCAAATTTTTTGATTGTTTGGAACTATTTACAAATAAGCTGCTTGGCAAATAAACTATATCTCTACCTAGAGTAAGCCCCCAGTATTCCGTTCAGCAAAAAGCCCTCTTATAAGAGGGCTCCTGGGAATAAATGAACGTATACAAAGTCGAATGGATTACTTCATCAGTACATAAACTCATGTTGATATATTCCCTTGGCAATAGAAAAAAAATGGAATCAATATCCCATACTACCCTAATTCCTTAAGCAATAAATAGTCTTCTGTAACAGCAGTTATTTTTTGACTGCTTTAGGTTCATATATCCTCCTCAATGGGCCTCTGCTATTTTTTAGCCTTCTATTTTTTATTCTAAATCATTCCTGCCATCTTAGGTTTGGAAATTCATGCTATATCACTAAACGATCGCCTAGATCTTTAGCATATAGCTACTAAAGAGCATTGAATCCGGAGCTTTTGCCCCGGATTTTTTTTGCCTGAGTTTTAAGATTTGGTTTTTATATTTTGTATTTGTCATACATTTTTGTCATAATTGTTCATTCGGTTTTTCGAACTACCCAGGTATTTAGGTAGTTGATCACCTAGGCTTTAAGCCTCCTGCATAAGGATGCTCTAAGCCCTGAAACTCATTTGACAAAACCATCATGTTTGGGAATTCTTCCCCTGGGATAGCTACATCCCTATCTGTTGCGCCTTCCCTGAAGGCTCCTATCGCTAATTGCTTAAGTATAGGGACAATTTATCAGATGATAAAAGGACCCTTCTTTAAGCAAAAGACCATTCTTGCCCAGAAAAAGCGCAAACTTTCTCTTTCAGACTATCAGGATTTTAAGGCGGCTCATTTTCCTGCTTTTTTGCCGCATGCTCGAATTGATCCGGAAAAGAACAAGAATCTGGCAAATTGCTCTACTCACTCTGGGCTTCTAGCCATTGAGTATGATAAGCTCCTTAGCTCAGAGCTTCTAAAGGCCAAAGCCCTACTCTCTAGCCTGCCCTGGATATCTCTCATCTATACCTCAATTTCAGGAAAAGGGCTTTGCGCCTTTGTGTATCTCCCCCACTTAAGTCTAAAAAATCATAGCATCTATTATGAAGCAGTAGCTAGCTACCTCGATAATTACCTCGATCTTTGCCATGATCCCTCCGGGGCCAATCTCAATCGCCTCCGATTTTTTTCTTATGATCCAGAAGTTTATTTCAATCCCTCTCCCCTCCCCTGCCCTGTCAAGCCTACTGCTGCTAATAGCCTCAAGAACGTTCCTCCCAAGAATTACACATATGGAATGTTAGGAAAAGAAAGCAGGGAATATCATTTGCTTCGCTCCATTTACCAAAAGCTACGCGATCAGGGCCTTGCTCTCTTTTCTTCTTATACCTCCTGGTTACAAGGAGCCTATGCCCTTATAAATACTTTCCACCTGACCCTTGCCAAAGAGCTTTTCCATCTACTTGCATCTTTATCGCCTGGCTATAAATTCTTTCAGGCCGAAGAGAAGCTTTCAAAAGTAATTGAGAGCATCAAGCGAAATATCCATTCCTCGCGCCTGCGCTTAGGCTTTGGGAGCCTTATCTATCTGCTCAAAAAAGCCATACAAGGCAGCAGCTTAAAGCTTTGGCAGTTTTATCGTAAAAGATTGTACGTACAAGCTCAAAAGGAGCTATTCGCTTTTATGCCAGGAACTGCCATAAAGCTTAAACTAAGAAGGGCAAAGCTCCTTCGTTTCATGCATCGCTACGCAGGCCTAGAAGCTTTAGCGCCCCATTTATCTACCCTTAAATATCTATCCCACAGATTCAAAGTAAGCCCTTCACAGATATCTTCAGACCTAAAGGCCTTAAAAGAAGCAGGGCTCATTACCATTACTTTACAAGAAAAGCACTCGCTTAATAGAGCTCATAAGCTCCAACTTTCTGAAAAAGCGCTCGATCTGCTTTGCCGTGCCAAGAACCCTCCAGCAAAAGAGCTGGCAATAGCTACAAAAGCTAAAAACACTCATTTAGCGCAATCTGGCCCATCTTCTAATTTTAAGCCCCTATATATAAATATTCCTTTGGAAGCCTCTACGAGTCCCTCTTCTTCTTCCTCAAAAAATAAAAAAAGAGAAATTCCCGCTCAAAAACAGGCTCCAGATCGGGAAAGGGAGGGGTCAAGGGGAGGGAAAACCCATTTGCCGCCTCAGATCCTCCCCATTGCCAGGAAGGCATGGGAAAAATTCTGCGCTTCCTTAGCTCAAACAAACACCCATAATCGCCCCGGACCCAAGACAGCCCAGCTTTTTGCCAAAATTGCCCTCAAACACCCCCAGAAAATCTATGCAATTGCCCAGCAAATCGTGAACAAATCCCCGGGCAAAACACCCTATTTTTGGCTATACGATCATTGCTATTCCCTAAATGCCCATGGGCCAATCTTAAATTACTCCCTCAGCAAACAGGACTTGGAAAAACTCTCCCGGATGAAAGTGCCTCCCGCCGAAAGAATGCGGATTATTTCCAGAGAAGATGTGGATTTTCCGGTCCTTTCCCTTCAAGGATGGAGCAAATACCCGCTTTCTGTGCCCAGCGGAATCGTGTACTGTACTTCCATTAAAGGGAAGCTTTGGCTGAACCAAGGAGGAAGGAAGGTCATTTATGGGGATTTGGATCCTATTGGAATATAATTCTAGCCTTTCCAGCTTAATAAAATCAACTGATTCAATCAGATATGGGGTAGGTGAACCTCCTCATGAACATAAAGGAAAAACACGAAATACAGGTTAAATTTTCACCCATAATCATCATAGGTGATCCCCCTTCTTCTCAAATCCATCACCAAAGCCGAAACATAGTAATCAAACCACTCCTTAAATACCTTAAAGCTCCGAACTTTGGGCCAATCATTCGGATCGGTCCACATCCCAAGGAGTTCATTTTCAAAAATTTGCTTGAAATACTTTTTTATCATTTTTTCCTCCTCTACAAAATCATCTTCAATGAGGTAGGTATTAAAGGATTTCATCTCTCGAGGAAAGGGATGCTGAGGATCAGTGCTATCCACCCAATCATAAAATGGATCTTTGGGTACAATGGTGATTGCTCCCCTGTTAATGCCATTCATAACGTAAAAAATTAGAGCCTACTTACCTAAGGTACATTATTCTCTCATCAAATCTCCGGGATCCTCTATCCCCGTCCGTTCACAAAACTCGACCCAACTCATGCCTTTGGCTAGTTGCCTGTTGCGATAAGCCTCAGGTTCTTTTTTCTGCTGATGCTTTCGGAATTCGATTACTCTTTCGACTATGCTAGCCCAGACATGAGAAAAATCGCCACCTGGATCGAAGCTCTCTTTGTTGATCCACCAATTGGCAATAACTGCAGGTGTATACTCGAAGGCTTTATCTCGAATATGATCCAGGGCCAATTTTACGAAAAGGTCTTCATAACCATCCAGGGCTTCTCCTTTGATTCGGGGAATGATTCTGCGAAAGGCGATGCCTTCATACAGACCTGCTTCAACCAATAAATTGTAGGCTTTGCACTGGGCATAGGTGAGTACATTGAGGTCCCGATCTTCCGGCACCATGTCAAATAAGGAGAGTTGACTTTCCGGAGCTTCAGGCAGGCTCATGTCCGGATTATGCTTGGGCTTCTGATCGATCACCACAAAGGTCAAACCTGATACTGCACGACCTTTTTTCTGACGCTCTACTTCAATGATTTTTATGGAGGTGTATTCATTGATCTGATTCACACACTTCTGAACTACATAGCGGTTGAAGTCCTTGAATTGACCTTTATATTTATCCTGGATCCCCAAGAGATCTTTCAAATCTTCCAGTTCATAGGATACGCGGGTAACGTTCCGGTATTTTCGCTCTTCTTCTCTTTTGGCTTTCAAGGCAAAGAATAGGCGCACAGCAAAGCGGGAACTTAAAGGCCGAACTTCGACCACATGGATTTGCGCGTACTTTTTCAGGCCAATCAGAAAAGGCACCATGTCCTCCCCAAATTTGAAGCGGATCACAGGTTCACGTGTCTCATCGTCGATAAAGACTTTCCGAGATTGTATCCAGACCACTTCATTGGGCAATTCGAAACCGTCGTAAGTAACTCCCGATGGAAAACGAACTTTCTTTCCCACAACATCACTCAAAATGGAATCCAGCCTTTCCCCAAAACTTCCCCATTTCTTGCTTTCATCCGTTTTCAACAATTTCTTGAAGTTCTTGATCGGAACATCAACCTGGTAAAGTTTTTCCGAAAAAGGATTAACACCCGTAACCAAATAAGAGAGAATTAGCTGTTGATTTGCGGTAAAATCATAGCGTGCATGCAACAAGAAACTATTTGCAATTCTTGCTACGGGATTGGGGGCTGTCATGAGTTCCTGTCCTACTGCCATTTGTATAAGTTAAGCTTCAATAAAAATCTCTCAGATCATGAAACATGAGCCGGATTTTAGGAACATAAACTGCGATTAATCTGCAAGGTACAGATAAGGTGGAAAGATTCCAGAAATAGTTTTCCACCAAACCCCACATTCCTTCCACCTTTCAGGCGAATTTACCCACAAAGCTTCCACGTATTTCAAGCTACGCTCCCACATCTCTTCCACCTTAGCCTTTGACAAATACCCACAATCCTTCCACCTTTAGGTATGCTTTTTCGCAAAAATCCTTTCATATAACGATTAAATGACCTTTTAAGGGCAGAATTTCCTTTATCATGGAATCTCCTCAATCTCTCCCACATTCCTTCCACTTTAACTTAAAGCAATACTTTAAGGCATCTCCCACAAAGCTTCCACCTTTCGTTAAAAATGCCCACAATCCTTCCACCTTTTGGCTATTTTGCTAGAAAATCAACTTGTTTAATGAGAAACTTTCAGGTTTCTTCTTTGAAAAGCTGGTTAAATAAGCTTTCCCCAAAGCTTCCACCTTTAGCTCTAGTTCAGAAAATTCCTCCCACATGCTTTCCACCTATAGTCCGAATATGCCCACAAAGCTTCCCCAGTTTCCCCACAATACTTCCACCTATTGCCCACAATGCTTCCACTTGATAAAACGTAAAGTGCTGATAATCAT
This sequence comes from Bacteroidia bacterium, assembly GCA_033391075.1. NCBI lineage: Bacteria > Pseudomonadati > Bacteroidota > Bacteroidia > Bacteroidia bacterium. The sequence continues at coordinate 142,105 of JAWPMV010000002.1, read as the reverse complement.
CGAAATGTGGCAACTGTAAAGTATTTAAAAGAAAAAAAAGAAAGATAAAAGTCTTAAGATTTTTATATATAGATTATTAAGAAGATAGGTTTCTAGCCCCAATTTCTTCCACCTTAATTTGATAGCACCTGAAAATCAAATACATACCTAGGCAAAGGGTATTTTTTTGAGAGAATCCTAAAAATTTCTTGTTTGTCTAGGGCTTTTGATAGACTTTTAGGACCTAAAATACTTGAATGATAGTTCCCATAGCTGTACGAAAAGGAGGCAATGGCAAAAGTACCACTACCAATGCCCTGGCTTTCGGATTGATATCCAAAGGCTACAAAGTTTTGGTGATTGACATTGACTCCCAACGCAATCAAAATATCTCCTTCAATTTCTTTGAAGAACCGGAAAATACCCTTTACGATGTGCTGATGTTTCAGGCGGGTTTGGCCAGAAAGGGTCCGGATATCAAAGATTGCATCCTCTCATTTGGGGAAGGAAAACCTGATCTGATTCCTGCCATCGAGGATTTGACTTTATTGGATTCCTTATTGCCTTCCCGACCCAATTCGGATTATTTTTTTCGGGATGCCATTGCGCCGATTAATGATCAGTATGATTTCATTTTGATTGATTGCCCTCCTTCGCTCAATTATCTTCCCCTTTCGGTCTTGAATGCAGCAGATAGCGTATTGATTCCGGTTACCCTGGAGTCTTTGCCCGTTCGAGGAGTTTCCGATTTCATCAACCAGGTCTCAAAACAGGTAGTAGCTACCGGGATCAATCCCAAACTGGAAGTGCTGGGAGTGCTTGTGACTATGGCGAATACCAATCCGATTTTGTCCCGAGGACTCCTGGAGGAAATCAAAGAGCAATTGGGAGATTTGGTCTTTGATACCATGATTCGTCGGAACATTGCGTTATCTGAAGCCCAGCATATGGGGCAGGACATTTTCAGCTATGCACCTGAAAGTAATGGAGCAAAAGATTATCTTGCATTTACCGAAGAATTTTTAAGCCGAATAAAAGATGGCAAAGGATAAAAAAGATTTGCTCAGAGGGAGAAACCGAAACATCCTCCAGGTGAAGGCGGATGAAATTCGAGAAGAGGAAAAAGTAACTCCCTCCCCTACTCTACCTCCAAAGGTTTCTGACAAGGAGATTTCCACATCGGAAGTTGAGGAAAAAACGGAAACAAAATCCAAGGCCAAGCGAAAGAAGAAATCCCGTGCGCAATCCGAATTGCCTAAAGGTGTCAGACGCTTTACGGCTTATCTGCATGAGGATGATATTGCCCGCTTGAAAGAGATCAGTTCTCACACTCAGATTCCTGTTAAAGACTTGATGAATGAAGCCATCAAGGATTATTTGAAGTCACGCTGGGATGAAAAGGAACTCAAGGAATTTCGTGAGGCAAATGCTCGATTTTTCAAATACCGGCTCCCTTAAGAATCAGAAAACACCAAACTGATTTTTTTTGATTCTTGCTGAATCAGTAGGAATTATCCTGAGTCACCTTGATTCATAAAGGAATAATCCAAGCATAAAATTTTTGAATGCTCAGCCAACCTAAGGTGAGATTCGATAGGAATCAGTGTGAATCAATATAATTCATTTTGAATTAAATGGAATCTTTTTGAATTATCATGATTCTTGCTGAATCAGCAGATATTTGCTGTGCGAATCACATCTGTTCAACTCGTAAGAAGCACCTATGACGAGAGATAGATTTTACTTTCGTAGCTAAAAACTTACTTTGTTCTTAGTACTTCGCTTTGTGTTCAAGGGGGTATAAATGCGCGTAGGAAATATTTCTGCTTCTGAATGGGTAAGTAGGTGTTATGAAAAAGATCGTGCCTTAGAAGGTGATTTTTGAAATGGGAGATTTGCGGCTTGGGGGACCCACCACCACTGTCTCCATTCCCTTCTCCTAATAGGATTAAGGAGTGTACGCACGGCGAAAACATCCAAGCTACCATACATGAGTCGTGTCCCTGTGTACGCAATAGGGAAAGTGGGCCTGAGTTGAAGGGTCCCAGGAATCTCCCAAAACAATAGCTTTTCTGGTATTTCTTTCTATTCATCAAATCCTGTATTTTAGGCTTACACTAAAGAATGCATTGTTCTAAAGTCCTATTACCTATTCATAATAAATGGTCTAAGGGTTTTCCGTATATCCCCATACCTCAAGAGTCCCTTTCTTTGTAAAAGAAGAAACTCAACCCATGTCAGAAACACTGCCCCACATATTCCTCTCCTTCGCCAATGACTCTAATGGCGCATTTCTTCATGCCTTAGAGCCCGAACGAAGAGCCTTGAGAAGCGAACTGGCCGTATTCCAACGAAATGGCTGGGGCTATTACCATAGCTCTTCCAGTTCTGCGGCTGGACATTTGATCGAAGACCTCCAACTCTACCCTCGCCAAATTAGCATCTTTCACTTTTCGGGCCATGCGGATGGGGAAAGTCTTCAGTTGGAAAGCTCGAGCAAGGAAAGGCAAGACCTCGATAAAAACAACCTGCTCTCCATCCTCAAAGAAGAGGCACAAAACAACCTACAACTGGTCTTTCTGAATGCTTGCGAAACAAAAGGGATGCTAGAGGGATTGCAGGAACTGAACGTACCTGCAGTAATCTTGACAGATACGGTAATACCCGATCGGCAGGCAAAGGAGTTCTCTCTGGCCTTTTATCGATCGCTATTAAACGGAAGTACCCTGGGAAGCGCGTTTTCACAGGCCAAAACCATAATTGCCTCAAAGGATTCCGAGTCTCGTATCTTCAGAAAAATTGATCTTAGCTTTTTGAAAAACAAAACAGGGGGAGATGAAATTCCCTGGGGCCTTTATGTGCAGGATGATACCGTTCTCAATTGGAGATTGTTGGAAGGCAAAGCCTCAGACCCCAAATCGGAAACCAAAGCCCTTAACAAAATCCCCGGATCGCATCAGGACTTTGTAGGCCGGGATAAGGAACTCCGAGAACTTAGATACATGCTCCAAAAAGAAAAACCGGTGCTGCTGCTTAATGGCATCGGCGGTATCGGTAAAACCACCCTGGCTCGTCAATATCTGCATAACAATTACTTCCATTTCGACAGAGTTTTATGGGTATCGGTTTTGAGTGAGCAAGCGGATGAGGAGAAAGGTTTTCAAACAGCTACAGAAGCCATTGGAAATGATATCGAGCTGCTGGAACACTTAGGGATGGTCTTCGACAAAGAACAAAGTGCTGCTGACAGGGTAGGGGAGATGCTTAAAAGATTACGGACTCAAACAGGCAAAAATCTACTGATCATAGATAATGCAGGTTTTTCATTGGAGGAGATTCGCAGAGATCTCCCTCAGGCTCCTCACTGGCAAGTGCTTATTACTTCCCGAAAGGAACTTTCTGGTCTTGCAGTAAAAAGACTGGACGAACTCCCTCGGGAAGAAGCATTGGAATTATTCTACCTGCACTATCCACAAAGGAAATATGAGGCTGAGGATGTTGAATCGCTTTTGGAGCATATTGGCTATCATACCTTGACTTTGGAGCTCTTTGCCAAGACTTGTCAAAAGAGTCCGAGTACGACTCCAGAGAAGATTTTGAAATTACTTCAAGAGAAAGATTTGGAAAAGCTTAGTCGGAAGGTATTTGTGGAGCATAGTGATCGGGAGGTAGAAGTTTATGGGTATTTATTGGCGGCTTTTGAGCTGCATGAATTATCAGAAGATGAGTTGAGGGTTTTGATTCAGTGGGCTGTTCTACCTTCCAAAGAGATTTCATGGAAGCATCTCTGTCAAATTTTTGATAACGAGGGAGAAGACAAATCCTCTTTTGAAGATGTTATAATAGGATTATTTGAGAAAGGTTGGATATATAAGATTCCCGAAAAAGATACATTTCACATTCATCAACTTGTTCAAGAATTAATCAGGTTTAAAATAGAACCTTCTATTAATAACTGCACAAAACTTATATCTGGAATAAGCAAACGATTTGATGGAACAGGAAATGAATTTGGATTAGATGTATTGGATAAGATTGATTATGCCCTCTATGCTGAATCAATTTTAAAACATATAGCAGATGAAAAAGGAAGATTAAGCAGTTTAAAAAAGAACCTTCCTTATGTTCTTTATTTTATGGGTAAGGTTGAGGCCTCACTTTTTCTAGCTAAAACCACCCTTACGAGTTATTTAGAGAGTTTTGGCGAAAATCACCCCAAGGTTGCCGATAGTAGATATACCTTATCGATTTTATATAATGAACTTGGTAGATATCATGAAGCTCATGAACTACTAGAAGCATCGATAAAATCAGATATTTTAAACTTCGGGATGGAGAATGCAAGAGTTTCAAGAAAAAAAAGTGATATGGCTATTGTTTTAGGTGGATTAGGATATGATGATGAAGCTACAAGGCTATATACAAGTGCAATGGATATTGATCTAAAAATTCATGATGGAAACCATCCGATCATCTCAATTAGAAGAGCCAATTTAGCAACTAATTTAAGTAGTCGAGGATTTCATGGATGTGCATTGATATTAATGAAGCTGGTGCTCGAATCTGATTTAGAAAGGTATGGAGAAGACCATTTTGTAATTACCAATCATAGATCCAATCTAGCACAAATTTATCAGCGCCAAGGGCAATATGAAAAAGCCATTAACTTACTTGAAATGGCGATTAATTCTACTAAAAAAATATTTGGAGAAGGAAGCCCTAAAATTTCTCTTTACATGTATGAACTTGCCTGGATATATCTTGAAACTAAGGAAGTAGAAAAAGCCTTAGAGTTATCAGAACGGATCTTAGTTTCAGATCTTCAGAAGTTTGGAGAACAATATAGGTTTATATCAGTCTATAAATATCAAATAGCAACTATTTATAGTCATATGGGAAAATTAGAAAAAGCGAAAATCCTGTTTGAAGAATTGATTGAACATTATGGGAAAAATAATGACTCAGACATTTGGTTGGCAAAGAACGGCTTAGCTCATGTTTATCGAGATTTGGGTGAAACGGGCAAAGCGAGAAAATTATTCCAGAATATTTATGAATATTATAGAGAATTATTAGGAGAAGAACACACAACTACAATCTTATATAAAAGGCAGTTGGATTAAACTGAAATAATGTTCACTTTTTTTTTATTGCCTCTATCACTTCAGCCCCATAAAAATAAAGCTTCTTAAACTTTTTATAAGCTTTTAATTCCCCTTCAGAGGCTTTTCTTTTTATTGTGAGTTCCGATAAACCTAAAGCTTCAGCCAATTGCTTGGCTGTATATAATTTCTCTGGTGAAAGTGGAAGCCCAGTATCCGATTTTTCGGTTTTTGCCATACCCAAAGATGATAAAAAGAGAGGATAATTCTTAAATGTAATCTATAAGTAGTTAAAAAGTATTTTATAAGTAATCAAAAAGTTCTAAATTGTGATTGTTTGATCACGCTTGATGTTCTTTTTGTTCATCAAATCGAATGCTGCCCTTTGAAGCAGAGTTCTTCAAAGCCTTATCAAAATTATTTAAACAAAGAACCCCAGGTATATCGTCGCTAAACTTCTACCCAGGGTTTTTAACAAAAAAATTGTTATGCCAAAAATAACAAAAACACCCCTATGGCCTCCCATCCCGAGGCCAAAAAAGAGAGATTTCCTCCTTTTCCTCCGAAAATGTTCGCTCACTATCCAGAAAGGAGGGCACCATGTTTGATAACCTACGCACCATCATTGACGGCTTTACGGGTAAACTCAAGGATGCGCCTACCCTGCGAAAATGGTTTTGGGTCTTTGTGGCCGCCCAGCTCTTTACCCTCATTGTGCTTTGGTACAATGCCTTTATGAGCCTGAATTTCTACCAGAAAATGCTGGAGCGATTCGCTGACCTTCATGGCGACTTTCTGCCCTATCTGGTAACCATCAGCATTGCCCTCATTGCCTATTTCCTGATTTCGTCTATTACTGCGACTAGTCTGGACTATTTTGCCGGGAGGAAATACAAAACCGAGGGACATGAACCTATGTTTATCGCGGCCATCATCGGCCTGATTGCTCTGCTTTTCCTGGACATTTATGCCAATCTGCAGGGCGTGGACTTTGTATCTTATAAAACTACCACGGCTGTCATGGCCAATCCTTTGGACAATCTGGGCGCTGAATTCGAAGCCCGGCGCACCAATGCCAAGGAGACCTATGAACCTCAAATCCAAAAACTGGAAGCTCAAATCGCTGCCATCAAGGATACCCGCAAGGCTGCTCAGGCTGGGCATAATCGTTCCTGTAAATCGACTTGTCCTTACAAGCCAGGTACCGGAGCAGTGCATTGGAATGGAGCCATTACGCCTTTTGGTTCTCGTTTGATTGCAGAGCTGCAAGGAAAGATTGAGGGCATAGAAGCCGAATACAAAGCAGAACTCTCAGCCATCCGTTCGGAGCAGGCCACCAAAACCGAAGCGGCTAAAGACGACTACCATCGGGACAAAAGCCGTTTTGATCTGGCCATCACAGACAAACAAAGCGGGCATCGGAAATTGGTCTATTTTGCATATGCCTTGGCTATTCTGCTGTCCTTTGTTTCCAATCATTATTCGGATCGAGCGGTAGCAGCCATCCATCCCGAGCGAGAAGCTGAACTCATGGCTGCGCACGAAACCCGTCAGGATAGACAAACTGCCTTGACTGCGGCACATCGTGCCCGCTATCAGCAAGGCAATGCAGATACCATGAAAGTCATGCAGCAGATTTTGGCGCAGATGGATCAGTCGGGCCATACTTCAATGCCTCAGCAGAGCGATCCCATAAGCAAGCCATACATAGATCAAATCGGCTTTCGGCAAATGAAACCTGAGACCCTAGATCCGGTACATTTGGAACCCTTGCTCAAAGGAAGTGAGGAACGCATCCTGGATATTTGGAAGAAGATCGAAGAAAAATTGGACGAATGGGAGGCTGGTAAAAATGAGGATAAAACCCCCGGGAACATCCTTCCCAAAAACAAGGAAAAAATTCACTACATAAGTGATCCGGGAGCTATAGTTGAGTACCATACCAAAGAAATAGTGTTGGATAATACTCATCCCCGTTTTTCGAAGAAATTTCAACCTGATAGGTATCGGAGTATAGACTCTAAGAAATACGATAAATTTTTGAAAGTAGCTCGCGAATCACTTAAAAAAGAAGGCAAGTACGTAAGAGCTCGAATAGCCGAAAAGGCGAGTCTTGATCCCAAATCAGTTAGCAAATATTACAAAAAAGCGCTGGAGAAAGGAGATTTAGAAGCATAAATAGGGTAGGGGGACTATTCAATATAGTCTCCCTTTTGTAATTCCTTGGTACAAAACTTAGCCAAATGATGTCTTATTTAGTCTTTTTGCTAATAAAGGCATACATTTGTTTTGGCTGGATGACTCATTTTGACCATATGAAAGAAGAGATTGCAAATATCCAGTTGATCAAAGAGACCTATAGTTTTTACTGGGAATCTGAGGAATGCTGGTATCATCCAGAATACGGCTTAATAGCTGAAGAATATGATCGATTCCATATCGAAGTGAAATATCAACATTTTCAACGCAGAATATCTGATAAGACTTGCTTCATTTGTTTGATAGACAAATGGACGCTTGGAAGAGAAGTAGGGAATATAGCTGCCCATTATGAGCGGGTAGCAAATGCTATTGCCTTTGGCTTGATTAGGAAGAATTTGCATTCGAAGACGTATAGATTTATTCCTTCTGCTAGCAAATCAGCTTCTATTGAAGTAGAAATAGGCATACAGGATTGGGTGGAGCTCAAAAGTGAAGGAGGATTTCATGAAAGCTGCGAAGATTTCTGTAGATTTTTGGAATTTGTAGGACAAAAGGTGAAAGAATTGCAAGTAGAGCTTAGGGGATTAAATAAAAAATGAGTGAATTATGGCAGAGAAAATCAATATAGAAGGACAAGAGATTTCGATTAAAGTAGTTAATGAAAATGACTATATAAGCCTAACTGATATTGCTAGGAGAAGATATGCCCAGGAACCGAAAGATGTTGTTCGATCGTGGTTAAATAACAACAGCACACTATTATATCTAGAAGCATGGGAGAAGATGTATAATCCAGATTTTAAAGGGGGGGAAATGACCCCTTTTAAAATACAGGCTTCTGAAGGAAGGATAAGATTGAGGGTGCAAGATTACATAAAGAGGACTTCGGCAATAGGAATTATATCAAAATCTGGACGATATGGGGGAACTTATGCTCATAAGGACATTGCATTTGAATTTGCTTCCTGGCTAGAACCAGTCTTTAAGCTTTTTCTAATTACAGAATTCCAACGCCTTAAGTCAGAGGAGTATAAACAAAAGGAATTAGAATGGGACACTAGCCGATTTCTTTCCAAGATCAATTACAGTTTACAAACGACTGCAATAGAAGAGAATCTTATCCCCAAGTTAGAAGGTCGCGAAAAAAGTTTGGCCTACGCTACCGAAGCCGACCTCATCAATCTGGCTCTTTTTGGGCAAACTGCTAAACAATGGCGAATAGACAACCCAAACATCAAAGGCAACATTCGCGATCATGCGAGCATTACCCAGCTGATTGTTCTATCAAATTTAGAGACTCATAATTCTTATCTCATTAAAGCCGGTGCCAGCAAGGAAGCCCGTTTTGCAAGGCTGTGTGAAATAGCAGAAAGTCAGCTGGAGATTTTCTCCAGAGATAAGCGGCTCAATGATGATAAGAAATTTCTGGAATAAGTAAGCTTAACAGATCATCTGCAGGCTTAGGAAATATCCCCATTCTTCTAAGCATCCCATTTGTTGCTTATAGGATTTCTGGCCTCCCACCAGCCCTTTTTTTCTTTCAAGCTTCATGAGAGAATATGCCCATCATCGCAGCCGGTCAATACCAAGACGAGCTGCTGACAAAAAAATCTTCCTCGGACCCCTCGGCGCAAGCCAAACCTCCCCTTGCTGATGATTCAGCAAAGGGAGGCCCGCTAGCCCTGTATCCTTTGGCATTGTGCGCACTGCATTGGACAATTTTGGGCCAATGGAGTGTGGGCCTGAAAGCGGTGGGTCCGAGTGTATTTTTTTGCCCGCAGGTATGGACAGGCTAAGTCCCTGCTACGAACGCTCCGCAGGAGGGGAGTACTTTGAAAGCTTGAGAGAAAAATTTTTTCACGGGGGGAATCCCCAAAACTCTCAAGACAATGACAAAGATTATCAGCTTAAGAAATGTGAAGCAGGATCCGCTAGAATTAAGAGGAATCCGTCTGGCAAGTCTATCAGATTTGGAACTTCTCTCTTTAATTATGGGAACAGGCAATACAGCAGTAAGTCAGAAGCTTTTTAAGTCTTTCGGAAGCCTAAGCGCTATTGCCTCAGCCAGCCTATTGGATCTGATGAAAGTTAGGGGCATAGGAAAGAGAAAGGCATGGAGCATTTTAGCAGCCTTTGAAATTTATAGACGCAAATGCAAAGAAGAGCTTAGCCGAACAAAGATCAATTCCGCAGAAACTGTTGCAAAGTTTTTAGGACCTACTTTAGCCGACCTGGATCATGAAGTATTTTATGTGCTGTACCTCAACCGCAATCATGAACTTAAAATGGCCAAGCAGCTTTTCGAAGGAGGAGTAAATGCAACGGTAATTGATACTCGCATCATTTTTAAAGAAGCCGTTCAGCTTCTGGCCAGTTCAATAATTTTAGTCCACAATCACCCCAGTGGCAATTTAAAAGCCTCCCAGGCAGATCGGAATATCACCCAAAAATGTAAGGAAGCTGGGAAGCTGTTTGACATCCCGGTTTTGGATCATGTGATCATTTCTTCAAGAGGTTATTATTCATTTGCCAATTCAGGGGAAATGTAAACGATCCGCTTTGCCCAAATCCATCTCTGGGATTTTGGGCGCTCAAAGGAGTTCGAAATAAGCTGATATTTCGAACGAATCTATCTGCTTTCGAAACATCTTTTCTGTTGCCGAAAGAACAGGAACTGAATCTTTTGGCTAAGGAGCCCGTAATTGTATATGACGATTTTGTCATATATTTTTTCTTTATGTACGGTAAGCAAAAAGTAAGAGCGTATAAGTCTACAGAAAGGGGCTCAAAGAGAGGCAGCCTCCTTTGCTTCGCTTTCCCTTTTCAGAGCAAGGGGCAAGACTCAGTGCATTCGGGTCTTTCGAAGACTCAGGGGCTATCCTTCATTCGTTTCCTCATTCAGTCCAGCGGTCGGCCCCCTCGTGTCGAAAGACAGCAAGATGGAACGGGATGTCCGCTTTGCTATCCCGTTCTACTTGCTCTGCGAGGCGATTTTGCCTGCCCGGAGTATCTTTTTTGTATCTCCAATGGCTTAAGAGCCTGATAATGAAGCTGAGTATGGATACAAAAAAGGATACAAAGCGGGTAAATGTAAAGATTTCCCCTTCGGCCCATCGAAAAGCCAAGTCTTTGGCAGAAGCAGCAGAGCAAAGCCTTTGGAGCTATTTCGATGCTATGGTAGAGTTTTTCCACCGCACAGGATATGATCCCAAGTCCTTTAGCAGCGCTGGGCAAAACAAAGTTTTGGGGGGGATCAAAAGGCAACTGGACTTTCTGGTCAGGATGCAAAAGACGAATGAACATGCATTTATCAAACCCATGGCAGAGGCCATGCTGTCTTTGGAGGCGGGCTTTGCCAAATGGGATAAGTTAGAAGGACTGTCAGTACAGGCCGCTACAACTGGCAGTAAGTTCCCCGGCATTGATGGGCTTTGCTGTCCGATGTGTGAAAAGGTATGGCAAGAGCTAAGGCTGGAAGAGGAAGAGATTCGCTGCAATGCTTGTGAATTCTTTTTGCCCCTTTCGGTGGGGAACCTGGTCTTTTCGAAGCTGGATATCTATGTACTCTTGTATGGGGGAATAACGAAAGTCTATACAGGCTTCGAACATGAAGGCGGTAAGGAAGGATCACTTCGATTTAAGCTGCATGAATCGGGAAGAATTATGATGATAAAGGAAGGGAGATGAACATCAAAATTACGAGGGCAGAGAAAGGGAGTAATACCGGGAGTGCTGCTAAACTAGCCCGCTATTTGGATAAGGAAAACAAGGGCAAAGCTCCCCAGGATAGGAGAAACTTTTTTTCCCATAGCCGCGATCGGCTAGGGCTGCAAGAAGCGGTTCGGAGGTTGGATGCAAATAAGAAGAATCTGGGGAAGAAAGATGCCAAGTTTTTCCTGATCAATATTTCCCCTTCCCAAAAAGAGCTGGAACATATCGGCAATGATGAAAAAAAGCTCATGGCCTATACCCGGACTGTCATGGATGCTTATGCGAAGAATTTTAATAAGGGCCTGGAAGGACGCGATCTGCTGTACTTTGCCAAGATTGAGCAGGGCAGAACTTATCATGGCAAGGATCCGGATGTATTAGCAGGTAGAGCCAAACAGGGAGAAACAAAGCCAGGCCTTCAGACACATATTCATGTCATAGTATCTAGAAAAGATGTAGCGAATAAGATAAAACTTAGCCCGCTCTCCAAACACAGGGCTACAAAAAGCGGAGCGGTTAGGGGCGGCTTTGACAGAGAGGCTTTTGTAGAAAAGGCCGAAAAGATCTGGGATAAAGAGATGAAGTACGAAAGAAGACCCAGCGAAAGCTTTGCAGAGAGACTCTCTCAAAAGAAAGCTGTGGGAAGGCTAAAGGGAGGAATGCAAAGAGAGATTAATGAAAGAGCAAGACCTAGACTAAGCGCAAAAGAAGGCCTGGAACAAAAGTCTGCAAAGAGAAACATTCAGGGCCAGCCGGCAGGAATTGGGAAGCTGGGCTCAGCCCTTAGAAAGGGAGCCAATTATCAGCTTGCTTATGATCCGGACCTGATAGGGCAGGGGAGGGTACTTCCGGTAAGAAAAAGGCAGATGAGCCGAAAGCAATATAGGGATAGAGACTATGAACGCTAAAGAAACGAAGGCAGAAATTTACCTGCTATTTGGGTTAAGTGCTTTTTTTCTTTCTCTGGCCGGCTTGGAATATTATATCCTTTGGAGTGGGGGAGGAGGGGAGGCAATGATCTGGAAGAAGCTAATTCCTTATGTGTATACCTACAGATTACTTCTGCGGTATGGAGGGATACTGCTTTATATGCTTTCTTTTTTTCTGTTCTATCAGGAAAGGGAGGATCAGGATGATAAGGACATCTCCAAACCTGCGGCCTTGATCTCTGGGGGCTTGACAGTATTAGGACTCCTGCTAATGTACCGCCTGGATTATCTGCCCTACTTAGACCTGCTCTATCCAATTTCATTTTTCCTTTGCCTTAGTAGCATTCCCATATGGACAAAGAGCCTCAGTACCCCAAGCTTAAAACGGATACAAAATCCCAGAAAGCGGATAAAGAGCAAATTGGGATTTAGCCTCAGGCTCAAAGACGGCTGGATCAATATCAGCAATCCCTTCAGGGGGATATTAGTGATCGGCTCTGCAGGTTCGGGCAAAAGCTATTCAGTCGCTGAGCCGATTATAGAAGCAGCCATCGAAAAAAACTATGCGGGCATAGTCTATGACTTTAAATTCCCCACTCTTTCCCAAACGGTATATAATAGCTACCTCAAAAGGAAAGCTAAGGCGGGGGAAATACAGCCGAAGCTTAAGCTGGTAAGTTTTACGGACCTCAGCCGATCATCCCGGATCAACCCCCTAAAGCCTGAGAACCTTCCCATCATGGCTTATGCCGAGGAGTTTTCCTTAAGCCTGATCTCCAACCTCATGCCTGAGTCCATCAAGCAAAAGGACTTTTGGGTGCGCTCTGCTCATGCCATCCTGACAGCGGTTATCTGGTACATGAAAAAACATCACCCACGAATGAGCAGTTTGCCGCATGTGGTGGCTATGATTTGCAATAAGAATTACGAAAGCCTGGTGCGGCTACTGGAAGAAGATCCGGAAACGGCCGGACTGATTGCTTCTCTTTCTGTGGCCCTTAAAGCAGAATCAGCCAAACAGATATCGGGCATGATAGGAACCTTGCAAATCGCTTTATCCTCACTCAATAATCCCCAGATTGCCTGGGTCTTATCCGGAGATGATTTTTCCCTGAATCTTAATGATCCCCAAAAACCGGTATTTCTATGCATAGGCACCAGCCCAAGCCTGGCAGATACTTTGGCCCCTGCGGTGAGCCTGATTATAACCGTTGCCCTAAAGCTTATGAATGAGCAGCACAAGCATCATTCATTGGCGCTATTGGATGAAGCGCCAACCTTGTATATTCCCAAGTTCGATCAAATTCCTGCTACAGCCCGATCGAATAAGATAGCCACTATTTATATGGCGCAGGACATCAGCCAGATGATCCAGTCTTACGGACAGGTACATGCGGAGGTGATTATCGGAAATCTCAACAATCAACTTTTTGGCCGGGTAGCCAATCAAAAAACGGCTGACTACATCTCCCGCATTTTTGGCAAAGGAGATAAGGAGGTGATAGAGTTTTCCCGTTCACAGTCGGGGGAGGGGACTTTTTCTGCCCGAAGGAGCAAGAGCTATTCGCACAGAATCCGCGAAGCAGAGCTTATCACCGGACCAGAGCTTATGAGCCTGAGGGTAGGAGAATTTGTAGGGCTCACCGTCGGAAAAAGAAACGAAAGCTTTTGGGGGAAGATCCAAAGACGAGCGAATCAGGGTCAGGAGATCTCTCCGCAAGGAGAAGTCTCAGAGCGGGAGCTGCAGCGAAATTTTGAACGGATTCATCAAGAGGTGAGGGTTTTAATTGAGAAGCCAGATTTTGTGGGTTAGCTATAAATTACCTGTAAAACTTTTGAAGGATGAGTGTATATCGTCAAAAGAAAGTGGAGCAGAGGTCTGATATTTAAGGTGTGAATTTCATATGAGCTAAAGATAAAAAATTAAGTTGAAGCAGCAGTTTTTGTCTGCTTGTAAAAAGAGCGTCTGAGATTTAGGGTTTTGGTTTTGATCTTCTGTCTACGCTCGAGGATTTTCTCTCCTCTCTGAAAGTAGACATCAGCAGGCGTGAGGTTTTCTAGAGATTCATGATGCCTGTGATGATTGTAATGGTTTACAAACTCCCTGATATTTTCTCTAAGCTGATCAGGGAAGAAGTAATTTTCCAGTTTGATGACATTTTTGATTGACCTGTGATAGCGTTCGATCTTGCCTTGGGTTTGAGGATGATTGGGCCTTCCCCGAATATGAGATAGTCCTTTTTCTTCGAGGAATTCTTTAAACTGATCTGAGATATAACTTGAGCCGTTATCGGAAAGTAGTCTAGGTGCCTCTTCTTTACTTAGATTTGTAAAATCAAGGGCCAGCTTTATGGTATGCTCAGCATCTTCAGTTCTCATCGTGGGAGAAAGATTCCAGGAGAGAATAAATCTGGAATAATCGTCTAGCACAGTAGAGAGATAATACCAGCCCCAACCTATAACTTTAAAATAAGAAAAATCGGTTTGCCACATTTGATTAACCTCAGTGGTTTTGTCTTTGAACTCTTTATCAGCTTTTATGAGAATAAAAGCTGGAGAAGTAATCAATCCTCTGGCTTTCAAAATCCTATAAACACTTGATTCTGAGATAAACCAGCCCTTTTTGTCCTGAATATGAAAAGCAAGTTCTCTAGGAGAAAGCTCCGGCTTATCGAGGGCTAGATCAACTACTTCTTCTCTTTGAGCATCTGGAATGCGGTTCCAGAATCCTTTTCGCTTGCTTTTAGATGGAGCCAGGCCCTCGTATCCCTTTTCCAGATACCTGTTGTACCAATTGTAGAAAGTACTGGGATGGATATCCAGCTCTTTGAGCGTCTTTCGAACACTCAATCCAGACTGTTCAACCAGCTGAATAAGTTCGTATTTTTCTGCTTGGGAATAGCGCATATAGGGTATTCATCAATGTAGCGACAAAAAGGACAAATTGAAGTGATACTGTAAAGTCTTAAGGTAGAAAATGGCTAAAGCAACATATTTTGCATAACCATTATAAAGTGTTACGCTTACCATCTTGAACTACTTAAAAGGGAACTATAAAAAACCATGAGGCATTTGAGTGAAAACGTTTTTCAAAAAATAAGCTCGATTTCCTGAACAACAAAGGCAAGTATTCTGGAGCATTGAAATTGAATTTCCCACAGGGGTACTGCACGATTTTTCATGCTCCCCATTTTCATAACTTCAAATCCCCTGATTGCTTTCTGTAAAAAGCGTTTTGCACCTTTGTCGGGTAAGGTATAAATATATTTGTTGTCCTAGTTCAGGTTTCTATATTCATTCGGCGTACATCCCACACGCTGCTTGAAAAGTCTTGTAAAATGTTGGGGATATTTGAATCCTAATTCATAGGCAATTTCACTTACGGTTTTATCTGAATTGAAAGTCTTGTTTTTAGCGACCTCAATTATTTTTCCTTGAATGTAATCCTTTGCCGATTTTCCTGTTTCCTTTTTGATTAAATCCCCAAAATAATTAGCAGACAAATGCAATTCTTCTGCGAAATAAGCAACAGCGGGCAAGCCGATTCTTTGCGGTTTGTCCGAGGAATAATAGCCATTCAGCAGCTCCTCAAACTTTTCTAAAATACCTTTATTAACATTATCACGGGTGATAAACTGGCGGTCGTAAAAACGTTCGCAGTAATTCAGGAATAGCTCAATGTTTGAGCACATAAGTTTCTTACTATGCTTGTCAACTCCTTGCTGCAATTCATAGGCTATCTTCGAAAAACAGTCCAAAATAATCTGTCGCTCACGTTCGGATAAATGCAAGGCCTCATTGGTGTTGTAGCTAAAGAAATTGTAGCTCTGTATGCTTTTTGCAAGGGGTGTCCCTTGTATCAGATCGGGATGAAAAACCAGCGCATATCCCTTGGGTTGATACACCTTCCCATCCGTTTCTATATCCACTACTTGTCCTGGTGAAACAAAGACGAGGGTACCTTCCTCATAATCATAATAATTACACCCATACCTTAAATTCCCACAATTTATTTCTTTCAGGAAAACACAATAGACACCAAAGGAGAGCCGGATCTTCTTCTGCCCATCCCAGTCCCTGGGATCAGCCTGAGAAAAATTTATGACATTGACCAGGGGGTGCAAGGTCTCGTGCTGATTCAGGGCATTGTACTGGCTGACGGTATCAAATCTGTATAGGCTTTTCATATTTTTTCTGCTTTACCAAAACCAAAGTATATAATAATATAACTCATTAACGTACTGATTTTGAATCATATCAGTAAAAATGGTAGGGAAAGCAGTGATTTGTATACTTGCTCATCTGTCATATATAGACACCTTTGTTGATTCGGCAAATAGTCGAGCATCCATTAACCTGAATTCCCATGAAAAAATTGATTAACATATTTTTGTTTTCTGTGATTGCATGTTCTTTACATGCGCAATCCCCCACAGTTCGCACCGCCTCTGGCATGCTACAAGGTGTCACAGAAGCTGAGGTCTCTATCTTCAAGGGGATTCCCTATGCGGCTCCGCCTGTTGGCGAATTTCGCTGGCGACCGCCGCAGCCCGTATCCGCATGGGAAGGCGTGCGTGATGCAAATACTTTTGGTCCCAATTGCGCGCAGTCCGGTTGGGGGGCTGCTCCCGGTACGATTAGTGAGGGCTCATCCGAAGATTGCCTGTACCTGAATGTTTGGAAACCTGCAGAGGCTAAAGCGAATGCAAAATTGCCAGTCATGGTGTGGATACATGGCGGAGGCTTCGTGGGTGGAAGTGGTTCAGGTCCCGGTACGGCAGGTCATACATTTGCCAAACAAGGGATCATTTTGATCACCATCAACTACCGTCTGGGACGGCTGGGTCATTTTGCCTTCCCTGCTCTGAGCGCGGAGCATCCCGACGAACCCAAGGGAAGTTATGCCTACATGGACCAGATTGCTGCGCTTCAGTGGATACAGGAAAATATTGCTGTATTTGGAGGCGATCCTGATAATGTCACGATTTTCGGTTTCTCTGCAGGTGGCGTCTCTGTACATTCCCTGATGACTATCCCGGATGCGAAAGGGCTTTTTCACAAAGCCATTAGTCAATCCGGCGGCGGCAGGGACGGCGTACTTACCGGGAGGCCGATACGTACAGAAAATGCTGATCCCTTCTACAAGGTTTCAGCAGAAACCATCGGAATAAATTTTGCCCGCAAACATGGGATAGAAGGTACAGATGCAGCCGCCCTGGCTAAGTTGCGCGCCCTGAGCGTAGAAGAGATTGTAGACGGAGGTCAGGAATCTGATGGACAGGGAGGTCCGCGTACCTATTCAGGACCAATACTCGATGGGAAATTTGTAGTAGAATCTGCCGAAAGCGCATATAAGGCAGGAAGGCAGGCAAAGATCCCCCTGATGATTGGGTCGAATAGCGCAGAAATCGGGGGAAGTTTTGTGAATACCAGCAGCACAAAGGAAGAATTGTTCTCCCTTTTCGGAGAACTCGCAGAGGAGGCTAAAACTGCTTATGATCCGGAAGGTACCAAAGAATTTGCTGAAGTAATCACAAAGTTTAACACAGATTGGGTATGGGCTGAGCCCGGCCGCTTAACCGCCAAGTCTTTTGTAGCCCAAAAATCACCCGCATACATCTACCATTTCGGTTATGTTCCCGCCCCCATGCAGGAGCGCATGCGGTTTGGAGCTGGACACGGTTCTGAAATTGCCTATGTTTTTAACACGCTTGATGCCCGCTGGGGAGCCCCTGAGACAACACCTGAAGATCAACAGGTCGCGCAAATAATGAATACCTATTGGACAAATTTCGCCAAGACCGGTGATCCGAATGGAAAGGGACTACCGAAATGGCCCGTTTATACGCTCAAAAAGAACGAGATACTCGATATTCAGGCTGATGGCAAAGCAGTAGGCAAGCCTGATCCGCGAAAACCGAGACTGGATGTGATTGAAAAAGCGTTTAAATTGAGAGAGCAACTTCAATCAAGGGGGATTTAAGGGAGAAATTGAAGCAGAATGAAAATCATATGGAAAAACAAAATAGGCCATTCCTCCTCAAAATAATCATGATAGGGATTCTCCTCGCCTCACTTTTTCCCAGTTGTAATGAGCATCTTGATAAAAACACAAATACCTGGACCGCCTATAAAGCCGATGAAAAAAGCAGCAGTTACTCCCCTTTGGACCAAATCAATGTCTCAAACGTGGACCAGCTACAAAATGTCTGGACTTTCCAAATAGACGATGTCCCACAAGGCGATCCCCCTGTATCGAGTCAAAGCAATCCCATCATTGTAGATGGTGTACTATACGCCAATTCTGCCAAACAAACAGTCTTTGCCCTCAATGCCCAAACAGGTGAAAAGATTTGGTCTTTTAAAGCTTTGGATGAAGGCGAACCCAGTGCTGCCAGCAGGGGTGTTGCCTATTGGGCAAAGGGAAGCGATAAACGGATTTTATATTCTGCTGGCAATTATTTGATGGCAATAGATGCCAAAACGGGCAAATTGATTCCCTCTTTCGGTGAAAATGGAAAAGTGAATCTAAATGTAGGAGTGAGAGATGATTATGAAAAAATTTCGGTTACCCTGACAACTCCAGGTAGAATTTTTAAGGACCTTATCATCATTGGTTCACGCTTGCCCGATTTTTACGGTTCGCCTCCCGGTTACATACGTGCCTATCATTGTGAAACGGGGAAATTGGTATGGACCTTTCACACCATACCGCATCCAGGTGAACCTGGTTATGAAACATGGCCTCCCGATGCCTATAAAACCGCTGGAGGCGTAAACTGTTGGGCAGGGATGAGTATAGATACAGATAGAGGAATGGTCTTCCTGGCATTGGGTTCTCCCAGTTATGATTTTTATGGAGCAGATAGAGTCGGTGCTAATCTTTATGGCAACTGCGTATTGGCTTTAGACGCTGCCACGGGTCAGTATAAATGGCATTTTCAGACTGTGCACCACGACATTTGGGATTATGATCTGCCTTCTCCCCCCAATTTAGTAACGATCAAACAGGAGGGAAAAGAGATAGAAGTAGTGGCCCAGGTGACCAAACACGGATTTATATTTGTGCTGGATCGCGAAACTGGCGAACCCATTTTCCCAGTAGAAGAACGGAAAGTGCCAGCCTCCCATCTTCCGGGAGAAGTAGCTTATGAGACACAGCCTTTTCCTGTGAAACCCAAGCCTTTTGTGAGACAATCCATGTCCGAAGAAGACCTAACTCATTATTCTGATGCAGACCATGAGGCAATTCTGAAAACCTTTAGATCTGTACGCTTTGAAGGTTTGTTCACTCCTCCCGATTTGAAAGGAACCCTCTCGATACCCGCAACACGAGGCGGCGCCAACTGGGGCGGGGCAGCGTTTGACCCCAATACAACTTATCTCTACATCAGGGGGAATAATTTACCCGAAATACAGACGATCGTTGATGCCAATGAGCATTTTGCTGCCCAGAGTAATACGCTTTTTGATCAAGGTCGTGTTACCTATGAAAAACATTGTGTGGCCTGCCATGGCGCGGAAAAGAAAGGATTGCCACCAAGCTTTCCTTCTATAGCAGATCTAACGGAAAGAGTTTCTGAATCGGAAACCCTGGAAAAAATACGACAGGGAGGCGGACAAATGCCCGGCTACAAAGGGGTATTGACGGCAAGCGAAGAAAGTGCTATCATGGCTTTTTTATACGATAAGAAAAACGCTAAAATAGAAGTGCCGCAAGTCACAAATAGTGAAGAAGAACCAGAGAGGTATATGAATATCACCCCTTATAGAACCTGGAGTGATCCTAGCGGCAATCCTGCTTTGCAGCCTCCCTGGGCGACCCTGAATGCCTTAAATCTATCCACCGGCGAATATGAGTGGCAAATACCGCTTGGCAATGATGAAACATTACAGGAAGCAGGCGCTCCCCCAACAGGTCTTTTAGGACGCTCAGGTCCTATGGTAACTGCAGGTGGTTTGGTGTTCATAAGTGGAGCAGCCGACAAAAAATTGTGGGCTTTTGATAAAATGACAGGCGATTTGATTTGGGAAACAAGCTTGCCTGCTGCAAATAATGCGAATGTTTGTTCCTATGCTGTAGAAGGAAAGCAATACTTGGCTCTTTCGGTTGGTGGCACAGCAGAAAATCCTGCGGGTTCGATTAGGGTGTTTGCCTTACCTTAATTGTATATTCGTGATATGAAAGCTCCATTTTTAACTTTCTTGTTTTTGGTCTTTGCCTTTTCCTGTCAATCACCAAAGAATGAGAACCGGGAACCTAATAAACCACGAACTATAGTCACTACTGATGGTGAAATTGACGATATCGATTCTTTTATCAGAT
The DNA here is from genome assembly GCA_033391075.1 of Bacteroidia bacterium. Lineage (NCBI taxonomy): Bacteria > Pseudomonadati > Bacteroidota > Bacteroidia > Bacteroidia bacterium. The sequence continues at coordinate 121,856 of JAWPMV010000002.1, read as the reverse complement.
TGTTGTTATATGCCAATGAGTTTCACATTGAAGGACTGATTTACAGTAGTTCCATGTGGCATTACAAAGGTGATGGTAAGGGGACAACCTTCATTTCTGAAATGGAAATGACCAAAAATATGTACGGGGAGCAAACAGATTTGCGTTGGCCGGGTGAGACCTGGATGGAGGATTTAATTGCCGCTTATGAAAAAGTATTTCCTAACCTTATTAAACATGCAGCAACTTATCCGGCTCCTGACTATCTCCGAAGCCTAATTCGGGTAGGGAATATTGATTTCGAGGGAGAAATGGAAAAAGACACTGAAGGCTCAGATTATATAAAAAAGAAATTACTGGATGATACTGAAGAGCCGATATATCTTCAAGTTTGGGGAGGCACAAATACCATTGCAAGAGCCTTAAAATCTATAGAAGAGGAATTCAAAGGTTCTGATAAGTGGGAAGGGATTTATAAAAAAGTATGTGATAAAGCCATTATTTATACGATTCTGGACCAGGATGCCACATACAGAAAGTACATTTCAAAAAATTGGCAGGACATTAGCATTTATTACAATGCTAACCAATTTTGGTGTTTTGCTTATCCGTGGAAAAGCGCTGTACCCAAAGCCTGGCATAGGTATCTGGAAGGAGAATTTATGGGACAAAACATCATTCTCAATCATGGGGACCTTACCCAGATGTATTACAGCTATGGGGATGGAAAAAAGCAGGAAGGTGATGATGAACATATACATGGTGATTCTACCCAGTTGAAAAATGCCCAATGGGGAAGTTTTAAAAAGTTCGACTTTATTTCAGAAGGTGACTCTCCTGCTTTTTTTCACTTGATCGATACCGGACTGGATAATTTGGATAATCCTCACTATGGAGGCTGGGGAGGGCGTTTAGTGCAATCTGAACAAGATCCGAATCGGTGGGAAGACGGGAAAGGGGCAAGTGATTATAACCCCTTTACCGATACCTTAGATACTACTTACCCTCAAACTCGTTGGGTAAAAACCTTACAAAATGACTTTGCAGCGCGAGCCGATTGGTGCATAAAGGATTATGAAAATGCCAATCATCCTCCGCAAGTATTGCTTGAACAAAAAACCCTTACGGCTAAGGCCGGTGAAAAAATTGAATTGATGGCGAAAGCTAATGACCCGGATGGCGATGAATTGAAGTACCAATGGTGGCAGTATGAAGAAGTAGATACCTATGATGGGAAAGTCAATCTCAATGTCTCTAATCAAATTGGGCTAACTTTTACTATGCCAAATGATATTCAAAAAGGTGAAACCATTCACTTGATTTTAGAAGTAACGGACAGTGGATCATATCCTATGACCCGTTATCAGAGGGCTATTATTACTTGTTTGTAGAATTGTTGCCTTTTCAAAAATCAGTCTATATTGGACACCCAGGCTTTCAATGTAAGAACCCTTGCTCAGGAGTAGATATTTTTGCGCATAATTTGAAAAACCACTCCAAAGGACAAGCCATCCTGGTGTTAAATACCAATTTCAGCAAAAAATTAGTGAGAGTAAAATGAATCAACAAAAAGAAAACCCAATATGAATTTCCCAAAAATAGTCTTCCTTGCTCTCTCCCTGACCTTAATCGGAAGTGCTTGTAACACGCAGAAACCTAATACTCAGACGTTCGACACCAGCAATATGATGATCCGGATTGCAGAATTGGAAATAGATGCTAGCTCCCTTGATAATTACCTAGCTATCTTAAAAGAGGAAGCAGAAGCATCGGTCAGATTAGAACCCGGAGTGATCTGCATTTACCCCATGTTTGAAAAAGAAAATCCAACAGAAATCAGGCTCCTGGAAATCTACGTTAACAAAGATGCTTACGAAGCACATCTCCTAACACCCCATTTCAAAAAATATAAGTCTTCGACGCTCGAAATGGTCAAATCATTGAATCTGATTGATATGAAAGCCTTAGATCAGGAAACGATGACCCAAATTTTCAGAAAATTACCCTAGGCAAATTCTTGTCCAAGGTTTCTCAGAAGCCTTGGGGTGCAAAAAGCTATATTTCTATGAAAAAAATCGGCCTTCTCTGTATTCTTTCCTTTTTGGTCATACTCGGCCAGGCTAATTTCCAAACTCAGCCAGTCAATAAGGCTGCCACTTTTGATTCCGATAAAGGCGTAATCGTCTATTTATCCCGTACCAACAACACCAAAGCCATAGCTGAAATTATCCACCAGGAAATAGGGGGCGATTTGGTGGCCTTGGAATTGGAAACCCCCTATCCCGAAGATTATAAGGCCATTGTGCAGCAGGTTCAGCGAGAAAACGAAACAGGGTTTTTACCTCCCTTAAAAACCAGAATTGACCTGACGAAATACGATAAGATTTTTTTGGGCTTTCCGACTTGGGGCATGCGCTTGCCTCCTCCCTTTAAAAGTTTTTTGACCCATCATGATTTGAGTGGCAAAACGGTCATTCCCTTTAATACAAATGCAGGATATGGTGTAGGAAGCAGCTTTAGAACTGTAAAGGATCTTTGTCCAAATAGTAAAATTCTCAAAGGCTTTTCTATTCAAGGAGGTATCGAACGTGATGGGGTATATTTAGCCATCAAAGGTTCTAAAAAGGAAGAAGCCAAAAAGGAGGTGAAACAATGGCTGTCAGACATTGGAATCCTTCCTTAGGGCATCCCCCAAAACGGCACAATACTCGCTCAAATTGTGTCAAAATTTTCCAGAAAAACAACATGACCTGTATTCGAAATAATGCCCAATATTAAATTGGTATATTTATTTTTCTACTCTATGAGTAGCAAGCAGTTCCCCCTAACAAAACGGTCGTTTAAAGAATTTTTTAGGTGATGCTTTTGGATTACTTTAAGTTTGCATTATAAGAGCTGCTATCAGATTTTCAGTTGCAAGGAAGTCCTAATAAAATTTGTACATGAAAAGAGAAAAGTTTCTAAAAACAGGGATAAAAGCACTTGGAGTGCTAACGGTTGTACCTATTGTGCTGGCTGCAACCCAAAACAGTACTCTTTCAAATCAAGTTGGCGACTGTGATCTTACCCCTTCTGAAACAGCTGGCCCTTTCCCAACTAAGAACCCAGCTGCATTTCAAATAGCTGACATAAGATCTGATCGAAAAGGGGTTGATCTGGAAATTGCTATCCACGTGCAAAACCTAAATAATAAATGTGCACCTCTTCCTGATGCAATTGTCGATATATGGCTCTGCGATAAAGACGGATATTATTCAGAATATGGAGGTATGCGTATGCAACGACAGGATTTCAGTGCGGCTCATTTCCTACGTGGCCGACAGATTAGTGATAACAAAGGGAAGGTAGGGTTTCGTTCCATATTTCCAGGTTGGTACCCAGGTAGAGCACCTCATATTCATGTGCATATCTTTGACGCCAAAGGAAATTCCTTATTGGTAACCCAAATTGCCTTTCCTGAAAAGGAATGTAATACCGTTTACACTAAGAGTGAGTTCTATACAAGAGGCTTACAAGATACTCCTAACAATCGTGACGGTGTCTTTGGCAGTTCCCTCGAGGCGGAAATGGGGGAATTGGCAGGAAATATTTCAGCAGGCTATACCCTCACACATACCATCAATGTAGATGCCTGATAAGCCCAAGGTGATCATCTATTTGTCTCAGCAGAGATCTTCTTATCAAACAGACTACTACAGGAGTCTTAAAATTTTCGATTCTGAGCAGTCTGAAGAAAATGTACGTCCAAATTTTGGGCGTTTGAGCCGTTTTGATAACAACACCTTGAATGCTGCTTCCTTTTGGAGTGAAGTATGCTCAGAAGATTCTCACATGTTTATTCTGCCTCTTGTTGGAACTATAAGAATTGAACCCCAACAGCAAGAGTTGGAAGTCGGACAATGTCTTTACTATCCTGTGAAATTAGGCCTCAATTTGGTAATCAATAATCCTTATGAGAAAGATGCGGTAAATTATCTCCAATTCCATATTTCAGAAAAGTTGCAGAGCCTCAACTTTGGCCCCAAACTGCTTCCGTTCAATATAGATGAACATATTAATGACTTAGTTCCTTTATATAAAAGTCCTCCAATTTATATTTGCCTGGGTAAATTTGAAGGGAGAATGAAAGGGGTTTATGTTATACAGCAGGCGGACAAGGCCTTGTTTGCTTATCTAATCCAAGGAGTTATGGAACTTGAGGACCGCTTATTACATGAGGGAGATGCATTATCTTTACATGGTTTTGGTAAAGTTGAATTTGAAGCTCTTAGCACAGAGGCTATTGTACTTTTGTTGGAAATTTCGATGGAAGGATAACTAGTGTTCTCTTAACAAAAACAAAGCTATTTCTTAAACCTATACTAATAAGGAGCCCACCTATTACTATGGCAGATATTCAGGAAACTACAAATAGTATTGAGTTTTCCTTTGCAGCACAAGGGTTTAATGTAAAGGTAAAACTGGCAAAGGAAGATAACAGCACCTTAAAAGGAAAAATGATGGATATGTTTGATGCGATTGGGGTAAGGATAAACTAAAAGCGATTTTTATCACCAGAAAACGGAACTTCAATAGGTTTTAACTAGCCTCATGTGTTACTAAATCCACAAATTCAAAATTTGAATATAAACCATAGAATTATGACCAAAAATATTTTAATAGCTATGCTGGCTATCTTTTTACCCCAACTAGGAATAGCTCAAAACAAAGATGCTTTTCCCGTACAGGTTCAAATTGAAAATGGACGTATCGAAGGCAATTACGATACTCGAAATGGTATTCAATCCTATTTTGGGGTGCCTTTTGCCAAGCCTCCAGTTGGAGATTTGAGGTGGAAAGCTCCTCAACCTTTAGATAATTGGGAAGGAGTAAAAGCGACCAAAAAATTTGGCCCCCGCCCCATGCAAACCCTGGTTTTTGGCGATATGAAATCACGCTCCGATGGGGTCAGTGAAGATTGTTTGTATTTGAATATCTGGACACCAACTACTAGAAAGCTGAAAAATTTACCCGTTTTAGTCTATTTTTATGGAGGCGGATTTGTTGCTGGGGATGCTTCTGAATATCGATATGATGGGGAAAGTATGGCAAAAAAAGGGATAGTGGCTGTTACTGTCAATTATCGTTTGAATATTTTTGGCTTTTTAGCGCATCCTGATTTAAGCGCTGAGGCTCCTTACAATGCATCGGGCAATTACGGTTTGCTTGACCAACAGGCTGCGTTGGCCTGGGTGCAAAAAAACATTTCAGCTTTTGGGGGAGACCCTAATAAAGTAACGATTGCAGGGGAATCCGCAGGTTCTATTTCCGTTAGTTATCAAATGGCATCTCCTATGTCTAAGGATCTAATTGCCGGTGCAATTGGGGAAAGTGGTGCAGGTATACACCCTACGCTAGCGCCAGTATCTCTGGAAGAAGCAGAAAAAACGGGTCTGGAATTTGCTACGAAAGCTGGCTATCCCACCCTGGCCGAACTAAGAAAATTACCAACTAGAGATATCTATGAACTTTATAATGAGTCTGGAAGGTTTGGGTTTCCTGTGGTGATTGATGGACATTTTTTACATAAATCCTTACCAGAAATTTTTGAGGCTAAACAACAAGCTCAAATTCCACTCTTACTGGGGTGGAACTCAGCAGAAATTCCTGGTATGGCATTTATGCAAGGTCAACCTTATACCGAAGAAAATTATATGGCAAAAGTAAAGGCTGCTTATCCTGAAAAACATGGAGAGGTGTTAAAACTGTATCCACATGGTTCTATAATAGAAATTGAACATTCCGCGACTGATTTGGCCTCTGATCGATTTATCGCTTACAGTACCTGGAAATGGTTTGACTTACACAGAAAAAATAGCCAGCAACCCGTTTATCGCTATTTGTACAGCAAACTGCGCCCCCCTTTGACAGACAAAAATTTAATGTCAGGCCTGGCGGGAGGAACTGTAGAAAGAGATCCCAATGCCCCAGAACCTCCCAAATCCGTTGGTGCACCTCATGCTTGCGAAATCGAATATTGTATGGGAAATTTGCATTTAGTTGAAGATTATGCCTGGACCCCCGATGATTATAAAGTCTCAGCTACTATGCAGGAATATTTTGCCAATTTTATTAAAACAGGTAACCCCAATGCGAAAGATCTGGCAGAGTGGCTACCAGCAGAAGCCAACGATCCTATACCGCCGGTGATGATTTTGGATACTGAAAGTAAAGGGATAAAAGCCAAGCATGATACTCGTTATGAGTTTTTGGATAAGGCTTATGGTAATAAAAATTAACACCAAAAATACCCTTATGTCTTTCAAATATAAATACTACATAAGCATTCTTTTTATATGTTTCCCCATTTTGCTACAGGCGCAACAAACAGTCATTCAAACCGATAAAGGCAAAATCCAAGGTAAATTTAATGCTCAGAGTAAGGTGCGCATTTTCAAAGGCATTCCTTTCGCCGCTCCACCCCTCGGAAACTTAAGGTGGAAAGCCCCTCAAGCTGTTGATGAATGGGAGGGAATTTTAGCCTGTACGGATTTTTCTCCCAGCCCCATCCAGAATGAGCCCAAACCTTTCTATTGTTGGTCAGAAGAATTTATCGCTCAACCAGAACCCTTAAGCGAAGATTGCCTGTACCTTAATGTATGGACAAGTGCAAAATCAAACAAAGAGAAGCAGGCCGTTTTTGTCTGGATTTATGGGGGCGGGCTAAATAGCGGCTCTGCCAATTGCGACATTTATGATGGTGAAGAAATGGCGAAGAAAGGAGTTATCTTTGTCAGCCTCAATTACCGGGTAGGGGTATTGGGTTTTATGGCACATCCCGAATTGAGCAAAGAATCCGTGTACCAGGCATCTGGGAACTATGGCTTCCTGGATCAAATGGCTGCTCTGAGGTGGATACAAGAAAATATCTCAGCTTTCGGAGGAGATCCGGATAATGTTACCATAGCCGGGCAATCGGCAGGTGCTTTTAGTGTGAATGCCTTGATTGCCTCTCCTTTAGCGAAAGGCCTATTTCACAAAGCCATCCTCCAAAGTGGGGGTTTATTATCTAGCAGGCTGAAGCAGGGGTTGACAGAGGTTGAACAAATGGGTATGCGTTTTATGAAAAAGGCAGAGGCGAATTCTCTCGAAGATTTGCGGAAACTGCCTGCCGATAAATTGCAGAAAATCAGCAATGACAGAGAAATTGGGCGATTTGGTGTTACCCTGGATGGCTATGTTTTACCCAAAAATTTATTGAGCCATTTTGAGAAAAGCTTGCACCAACAGGTACCTATTATGGCGGGTTGGGTAACAGGAGACGGAGATTTTTTGGGCAGAACGGAAATGTCGGTGGCAGCCTATCGGGAGCAAGCTCAAAAGACATATGGGGAAAATGCTGATGCTTTTTTGCATATTTTTTCTGCTACTACGAATGAAGAAGTCAAAGTTGCTAATAGTAAATTAGCTATGCTGAATTTTGCGGGTCTGCCTTCTCACTTATTAGCAGGATTTAATACCAAACCCACTTATTTGTACCAGTTCGGTCATGTACCTCCAGACAAACCCGATTTCCCTAACTATGGTGCCTTTCATACGTCTGAAGTGCCCTATGCGCTGCATACTCTGCATACCTGGAAGCGTCCCTGGAAGCCTTTGGATAGAAAGTTGGAGGAGGTGATGTCTTCCTATTGGGTCAACTTTACCAAGACTGGCAATCCCAATGGAGCGGGCTTGCCAGTCTGGGAGATATATGAAAAAGAATCAGGAACTATCTTGACCCTGGAAAATGAGACCAAATCGCAGAAAGCCTTATTGAAAGAAGCCCTGGACTTTTTAGAGAAGAAGGTCCTGCAAAATGAAGATCGAAAATGAAATTTTTGGACAAAACCTAAGTCATGAAAAATCTACTACTAACTTCTTTGTTTTTAGGAATCCTATCCTTCTCCCATTGGAGTTGTTCCCCCAAAAGCTCTACCCCTGGCATGTCAAGGGAGGAGCTTCTCTCTGGTTTTCAGAATCCTCCCAATGAAGCCCGTCCCCGAGTATGGTGGCATTGGATGAACGGCAATATCACCAAAGAAGGTATCCAAAAAGATCTGGACTGGATGGAAAGAACAGGAATTGGTGGATTTCACAATTTCGATGCTAACCTTTTCACGCCACTGGTAACGGAGAAAAAACTGGTCTTCATGACGCCGGAATGGAAAGAAGCTTTCCGCTTTACTACAGATCTGGCCATTGAAAAAGGCATGGAAATGACCATTGCAGGCTCTCCAGGCTGGAGCGAAACAGGCGGCCCCTGGGTAGAGCCCAAAGATGGTATGAAAAAATATGTATGGACGGAAACGATCGTACAAGGAGGAAAAACTTATTCAGGCAAATTGCCCCAACCAGCAGATAATATCGGTCATTTTCAAAATATTACTACTGAAGAAGGAGGGGTTCTTGGTGGTTTTGTCGGCGAGCAACCCAAATATTATCAGGATGCTCAGGTATTTGCCTACAGGATGTCTGATGGTGAAAAAACATTAAAGGATTTAAACCCAAAAGTCAGTTCCAGTGGTGGTGATTTTAACCTGAAAAAATTGACCGATGGAGACCTGCATCATTCCGAATATTTGCCGCCAGTAGAGGTCGGTAAAAATGCATGGATCCAATATGAATTTACTACGCCTCATACTTTTAAGGCTTTTTCTGTAACAGGTATAACCACTGTTCCTTTAGCTGAATTTAATGGTAATCCTGAAAACAGAGCGTTGCAGGTCAGCGACGACGGAGTAAATTATAGAGATATAACCAAAGTTCCTGGGTCAATCGTTCCGCAAGTTACAATCAGTATTGAGCCTGCCACCGCTAAATATTGGCGTATGAACTGGGAAACTTTGCCACCTGCATTCAATCCGTTTTTAGCGATGGCTGGATTGCCTGTGGGAGAACCAAAACCAGAAGGGGTAAATGTAGCCGAATTTGTTTTGTACACCACCGACCGTATTAACCAGTTTGAAGATAAGGCAGGATTTAGCCCCTGGCAAGAAGATTCACCTACTTATCTGCCAAAAGAAGTAATAGCTATTGAGCAGGATAAAATAATTGACTTGACAGAAAAAATGCAGGCAGACGGGAGTCTGAATTGGGATATTCCTGAGGGCCATTGGGTAATCGTAAGATTTGGCTATTCTCTCACAGGGCGACAAAATCATCCAGCATCACCCGAAGCAACGGGTTTGGAAGTAGATAAACTGGATGAAGAAGCTGTCAGAAGATACATAAATCATTATCTGGATTTATACGAAGATGCAACGGGTGGTAAAATAGGCGAAAAAGGCTTGGGCTCTATTATTTTAGATAGTTACGAAGCGGGGCACATGACCTGGACACACGATTTTCCAGAAGAATTTCAAAAAAGAAAAGGCTACGATATCAGACCCTGGCTTCCTGTTCTGACGGGTAGAGTGGTTGAAAGTGTTGAAAAAAGTGAAAAATTTCTCTGGGATTTTAGAAATACAATTGGAGAAATGATCGTCGAAAATCATTATGATATCATAGGCGAAGAACTGAATAAACGCGGGATGGGACGTTACACGGAATCTCATGAAAATAAACGAATTTTCCTTGCCGATGGAATGGATGTCAAACGCAATGCAGAAGTCCCCATGTCTGCCATGTGGACTCCTGGTAGTTTGGCAGGAGGAACCGATGAAGAGGTTCGGAGTGAGGCAGATATTCGGGAGGCCGCTTCTGTTGCCAATATTTATAACAAAGCTTTTGTAGCGGCTGAGTCTATGACTTCTGTGGGCAAGCCCTTTCAGGAGCATCCTGCCCGACTAAAACGCACAGCTGATTTGGAATTGGCTTCTGGATTAAATCGTTTTGTGATTCACACCTCCGTTCACCAACCGCTGGATGATAAAATGCCTGGTTTTTCGTTGGGGCCATTTGGTCAATATTTTGGCAGGCAGGAAACTTGGGCAAAACAAGCGAGGCCCTGGATAGACTATCTGTCAAGAAGTAGCTATTTATTACAACAGGGCAAAAATATTGCAGACATACTTTATTACTATGGTGAAAATACCAATATCACCTGGATTTCCCGTGAATCTTTGCCTCCAATTCCAGCAGGTTATGAATTTGATTATGTCAATGCAACTGCCCTGCTAGAAGCTATAGAAATGAAAAATGGCCAATTGACCGCAAAAAGTGGAAATACTTATCAATTGATTGTACTGGATGAAAGTGCGAAACAGATGACGCTACCTATTCTGAAAAAACTGAATGCATTGGTACAAGCCGGAGCAAAACTAACAGGAACAAAACCTGAGAGAACGCCCAGTCTTTCTGATGATGCAAATGAATTTCAGCGGATCCTCAACCAGCTTTGGAATAGCCCTAATGTATGGAAAGGTTCAATAGAGTCAGCTTTACAGTCATTACATATTTCCAAAGATGTTGATGTAAAAAATACCAGCCATAAGATTCTTTTTCGTCATCGTCAAACAGCAGATATAGATCTATTTTGGTTAAATAATCGAAGCGAAAATACAAGTTCCATAGATGTTAGTTTTAGAATTACTGGAAAAGTGCCACAACTATGGCAACCGCAAACTGGTGAAACCAAGGCAGTTTCTTACAAAATCGAAAATAATCGCACCATCATTCCGCTGGAATTTGAATCCTGGGATGCCTTCTTTATAATTTTTGCGGAAAAGGCGACTCAAAACGAGCTGTTTATTCCCACAAAAGAACAAGTCGAATTTCTAACAATTACTGGCCCCTGGTCAGTCAAATTTCAGAAAGGAAGAGGGGCACCTGAACAAGCTACTTTTGAAACCTTACAATCGTGGTCTGACCACGAAAATAAGGGGATCAAATATTTTTCAGGAACAGCTATATATTCCAACACTTTTGATATAGTCGAGATTTCAGAAAATGCTCAATATGAGTTGGACTTAGGGGAAGTCAAAAATATAGCTGAAGTCATTGTCAATGAGCAATCCTTGGGAATTCTTTGGAAAACACCATACAGCATTGATTTAAAAAACACCTTAAAAAAAGGACAAAACACCCTTGAAATTCAAGTTACTAACTCATGGGTTAATCGCCTGATTGGAGATGCACAACCTGATGTGAAAGAGAAGATTACTTTTACGACTATGCCTTTTTATCAGGCAGATGGACAATTGCAACCCTCGGGTCTGTTGGGAGAAATACAGATAGTGGAAAGACGCTAAGATTTAGAAGCTTAGGATTGTGCCCTATCAAAAGACAGAATTTCAATTACTGCCGTAGTTCACCCTAAAAATCCTGACGTTGAAAGAACAATTTCTTGATTTACTCAATGACTAATTAATTTCGCGCAATAAGAACTTTCACATTAATTATAATTTTCAATGAAAGCCTCAGCCCCTATTCTAAGTTTATTTTGCATGCTCATGGCCTTATCGTCTTGCGGACCTAAATGGACTGAGACAGAAAAAGAAGGTTTTCATTTGGTTAAAAATGAAGGCGGCCCCACCCTGGGATATAAGCCCACATCAGGGGTAAGCCTCTTAATCGTTGACCGTCTGGCTTTCAAGGATTTGAATAAAAACGACCAACTTGATCCCTACGAAGATTGGCGCTTGACATTTGAGGAGCGTGCTCAAAATCTCGCCTCTCAATTAAGCATAGAAGAAATAGCGGGTCTGATGCTCTACTCTTCCCATCAATCCATTCCTGCCCGATCGAGAGGTTATTTTGCCGGAACCTATGACGGAAAACCCTATACAGAAGGAGAGACAGACCCTAGCAATTTGACCGATCAGCAAAAAAAGTTTTTAGAAGAAGATCATCTGCGTCATGTCTTGCTCACGACAGTCAAAAGTCCGGAGATAGCTGCTAAATGGAACAATAAGCTACAAAGTTTTTGCGAAAGTCTGGGTAAAGGCATCCCTGCCAACAATAGCTCTGACCCTCGACATGGCACACAGGCACGAGCAGAATACGATGCTGCCGCAGGAGGTGAAATATCCATGTGGCCCAGTACTTTGGGCATGGCGGCGACCTTTGATCCCGATCTGGTAGAAAAATTTGGAGATATCGCCTCCAAAGAATACCGTGGATTGGGTATCACGACTGCCCTTTCGCCTCAGATAGACATCGCAACTGAGCCCCGATGGATGCGCTTCAGCGGTACATTTGGCGAGAGCCCAAACTTGTCTGCTGCGATGGCACAAGCCTATTGCGACGGGTTTCAGACTTCTGAAGGAAGCCAGGAACTTGCCAGTGGCTGGGGATTCCATAGCGTAAATGCCATGGTCAAACACTGGCCGGGTGGTGGCTCGGGAGAAGGCGGAAGGGATGCCCATTACGGCTCTGGAAAATATGCGGTTTATCCCGGCAATAATTTTGATACACACCTGATCCCTTTTACAGAAGGAGCTTTCAAATTGAAGGGAAAAACAAAAATTGCTTCCGCTATCATGCCCTACTACACCATTTCATGGAATCAGGACAAAAAGTATGGTGAGAATGTAGGCAATGCCTATAACAAATACTTAATCACCGATTTGTTACGTGAGAAATATGGATATGAGGGTGTAGTTTGTACCGATTGGGGCGTTACCAGCGACCATAATGCTATGGATGTTTTCATTGATGGACATAGCTGGGGAGCTGAAACCCTTTCAGTCGTCGACAGGCACTACAAACTCCTTATGGCTGGAGTTGACCAGTTTGGAGGAAACAACGAGGCCCAACCGATCATCGATGCCTATGAAAAAGGGGTAGCCGAAATGGGAGAAGATCAGATGCGGGCGCGTATGGAACAATCTGCAGTCCGTTTGCTCAAAAACATATTTAGGGTGGGGGTCTTTGAAAATCCTTACCTCGACATACCGGAAACCAAAGCCACAGTTGGCAATCCAGAATTTATGAAGGCTGGATATGAGGCTCAACTTAAATCTATAGTCTTGCTCAAAAATCAGGGAGAGGTTTTGCCCCTTGCAAAGAAAATGACGGTCTATGTACCGAAAAGATACGTACCTGCGAGCCGAAATTTTTTGGGTATGGAGACGCCTGCTTCCAGCGATTATCCGGTAAATCTGGATTTGGTTAAAAAATATTATCATGTAACGGATAAGCCCGGAGAGGCGGATGTGGCATTGGTTTTCATTGAAAATCCAGACGCTACTATTGGCTATGACAAAGCTGAGCTGGCAAAAGGCGGGAATGGGTATATTCCCATTAGCTTGCAATATGGGGATTATAGGGCTACAGAAGCCAGAGCCGTGAGTATAGCCGGTGGCGACCCACTTGAGGATTTCACCAACCGTTCCTACAAAAACAAAAGCACCCAAACGGCCAATAAAACGGATGCGGAACTGGTAGCCCAAACCAAGGCCCTCATGAAGGGCAAACCTGTCATTGTATCTGTCAACACCGGCAATCCTATGGTTTTTTCCGAAATTGAAAAATATGCAGCAGCCATTCTGGTCAACTTCGGGGTTCAGGACCAGGCACTGTTTGATATCATTTCCGGCAAAGCAGAACCCTCCGCTTTGTTACCCATGCAAATGCCCGCAAATATGGCAAGCGTCGAAAAACAGGCTGAGGATGTACCGTTTGATCTGGACCTTTATCAGGATTCAGAAGGGAATGTGTATGATTTTGGCTTTGGATTGAACTGGAAGGGGGTCATTAAGGATGATAGGACAGAGAAATTCCTTGAAAATAAGGTGTTGAATTGAAAAAGAGTTATCTAAGCGTTCGCATAATTTCATATTTATTTTGTTGTAGATTTCGAGACCAAAAGTTGAGTTAATTTTTCGATAAACGTTGGGCCGCTATCCACTCCATAATTGTAACGGGCCTTCCGTTCAACTTCACGGGCATACCATTATAATCCCGTTGGCACTTATTGGCATGTGAGTATATCCATGACCAGTGGCCATTGTAATGAAAATTTTCTCCTCCGAAAAAGCCAGTGATGTCTACCACATGGTCATAAAAGGAAAAATGTACATTTTTTGCCCCAGCAGCTATCAGGCGTTTGTAAAGAGGAACTACTGAGTTTTTGGCAACTGTTACGGAATCATCTTTGGCATGCACAAACCAAATGGGTACATGTTTGATGCTTTCAATTTGTTTGTCAGAGATATATTCAGACTGATAGGCCAGGGCACTTGGGAAAGCTGCTGCAAAGAAATCCGGATAAAGCAGAAGGAGTTTTAATGTCATATATCCTCCGTTGGAGCAACCACCGAGATAGATTCGATTTTGGTCAATATTCGGGTTTTTAATCATATAATCCCTGATGAGCGCCATTAAAGCTTCATTGTACATGTCATTCTCTTTGCCCGTAGTCATTCCTCCAATACCATTATCCATCCAGTAGGTGGGGCTTTGAGGCACCAATACATAAGCACCTCCCAAAAGTACTTGTATTTCGTCCGAAGCGTAGTTGGCTGCGCGATTGGCGATCAATGGAATAGAGGGATCGGTTCCTCCCTCGCCACCGCCATGTAACCAGATAATCAACGGCATTTTTTCTTTAGGTGAATCTGGGACATAGGATGCATAGGACAAGGATTGGGTTTCCTTATGTTTGTATTTGCCACTTAGATCAAAGCGATCGATCAGGGGAATTATTCGATCTCTTTCCTTATTCCAAACCTTCCCGCTGGATTTTGCTGAAATGGTCATTTTGTAATCGATCCAGTTATTACCACTGCACTTTTCATTTCGAGCATACTGAATAGGAGAGCTTAGGGGCATATTAGGAGCTACTGCCAGTACGAGGCTTATATATTTATCTTCAATTGCCTTGGTTCCCTTTGCATCCGATACATAGGCATGTATGACCCTGCGATTGCCAGATGCCTGATCAGTAGGTAGTGTGACACAATCGGTTTTCCGCTCTGCAAAAACTGTAAAATCCTTCCAATCCACAGAATTTACTGGCTCATCCAGAGAAAGGATGACTTTATTGACCGCTGGTCCCCAGTCAAAACCTTCAATTACAGCAGTATAGGTTCCTCCATTTTCGGTAATGATTAGATCATTGGTAGCATAGGTGAATAGAGGATGGATCATACACAATATCATGGCGATCCAGGTAGTACATATTATTTTCTTCATGCTTAAATTCTCTAAATATTTATCGATTCTGCTCTTTACGAATCAATCCCAATTATGTGCAAAAGTGGCGTACTGAGAAATCTTAGTGACCTTTCAGTACGCCAGTTACTCTCTGGAGATTCTATCCTTTCGACAGATTCATCTCTACATTACAAGTAATCTGAATCTCCTGACTTACTACAAGACCGCCAGTTTCTAAGGCTCTGTTAAACTGTATTCCGTATTCGAACCTATCAACGACTCCTGTAATTTTAAATCCGGCCTTTTTACCTCTTTCTCCAAGATCAACGGATCCGTTATACTTTACATCAAACTTGATAGGCTTGGTGACATCTCGCATAGTAAAATCTCCAACCAGGTGGTATTTATCCCCTTCCTTTTGAATTTTTCCTTTGAATTTTAGTTCCGGATATTTTTCCGCATTAAAAAAATCATCGGATTTGAGGTGATTATCTCTCCTTTCATTATCGGTATTTATTGAAGCGACATTTGCAACAAATTCAACCTCGGCACCGGTAAAATCCTCTGAATTCGTAGTTACAGATCCTTCAAATTCTTTGAACTCCCCATCGACTTCGCTGATTAGATAATGTACCGCAGTAAAGCGGATATCTGTGTGACTTTTGTCCACTGTCCATTTAGTTTGGGCTGGCAATAGTTGTAGGCTACTTAATGCAAATACTATAAGTAAGGCTACATTTTTCAATTTTGTCATGTTTAGAAATTTTATAAATAAAACATTAGGATTTAGTTAATCCAATTTAACGTATCGCTCTAACCTATTTAATTCGTCATCATCTACATATTTGCCAATCTCGCGTCTCCAGTGATCCATGTTTTTATAGGGGCGATATTCTTCAAATTCATGTAACATACGCTCACCTACGCCTGGAATACTCAAAATATCTTCCTTGCTGGCCGTATTGAGGTCAATGGGAACAAAAATAAATTGCTCGAAGCGGGCAACTTCATCATCATCTACATATTTGCCGATCTCACGGCGGAACTGAGCCAGTTTCACATAGGGTCTGTATTCTTCAAATTCGTGGGCCATTCTGTTGCCCATACCGGGTACCAGGAGAATCTCTTCTCTGGTGGCCGTATTCAAATTTATCGGAACAAAACATGTTACATAAAACTCTTTTCGTTGGGCTTCAGAAAAGTAGGGACTTAGGTAGCTATTGAGTGCTGAAATACTCAAAAAAGGTCTTTTATCTATGATTCCATCCACAATTTCTTGATTCATATGTGGCAAGGCGAGCAGTTCTTTTTCACTTGCACGATTGGGGTTTAATACGCCATTATTTTTTCCAACTTGTGCATGCGTATGCATAGAAAATATTAAAATGCATGCCAGAATACCGGCTATTTTTGTTTGAACAAATTTCTTCATATTTAATTTGGATTAGGGTTAATTTCTATATCATGATCTTTTAAGGTGTACAGCAATCCTAATAAACCCAGGGCAGTCATCATCCCCGGTGCGAGAACGGGTGTTGCTCCTTTCAGGGTTTTCCAGATGAGTTCCCAACCTTCCATAGAAGGATACATTTCGAGTTCAAATTCAAGATTTCCATTGTAATGCAAGCCTATTCCTGCAAAGCCAGAAATAATAAATAGCCCCATGACTAATTGGAATGATCTTCGACTTAGCTTACGGTCATCAAGGTAATACCAAACAAGCACAACAAGGCTTACGGGCATAAGTATGATGGGGACTTGCTGCCAGAATCCTTCTGTATGTTCCAGCAGAAATAATTCGGCAACTGAACCGAAAAGGCTAAACAGAAATATGGCAAGTAAATATTTATGCATGACAATTTTCAAATTCATCTACCATACCAACTTTCAATGACTTTCAGACCCTCTGCCTTGGGTGTAAAACTAAGGGGGGAAGATCTTCTCTCTCGTCCTGTTTGAGTTGCATAGTTTTCAGGCGTCCATTTCCACAGAAAGACACCAGCCAGCCACTCTTCCTTCCAGAAACTTTCAAACATAGCTTGGTAGCATTTTGCTTGTGTCTCCGTAGAAATTTCTGTTTCAGCTACTTCGCCACGTTTTTCCCACTCCCAGGGCTTTATTGCAGCATCTTTGCTACTCCGGTATCCAATTTCTGTAAATACTATGGGTTTTTGCCACTTGGTATGCAATTGTTTGAGGCTGCGATAATGAGGCGTCCAGCCCTTTTTCAGTTCTTTTAAAGAAGGATTTTCCTTATTTGTAAGAGGAAAGTAGGCCTGCAAACCAATAAAGTCCAGGGCATCCCAAAACTTAATTTCTTCATATTCCTTGTAAAAATTGGCTGCATAGGTGAGCTTTCCGGAATACACTTTTCGGATGTTGGCTATAATCTGCCTCCATTCATTCTCATGCTGTGAAGATGCAATATAAAGTTCTGTGCCTATGCAAAGCCCTTCAAAACCATGGGTTTCTGCGAGCCTTGCATGATGTAAGATAAAGGCCTCATACTGATCAAACCATTGCTGCCATTCCTGAGGACTATTCATTTCTATATCCGAGCGCCACTTCCCATTAGCTCGGGTCAGCCAGATATGGGGCTTGAGTAAGGTTTTGATGCCTTTTTCTCTAGCCAGCTTGGCTGTATGTGCCAGACCTGCATCCCGCTCGCCCCACATGCCTCGATTGCTATGAAAGGCAATTTCGGGGCTGTCATGTCCAGCTTGCCAGCCGAAAGGAGTCTGCGATATCCAGTTCACATGATGCTTTGAGAGGCTTTGAATGTGATCTGCTTGGGTAGTGTCACGTGTCGCCTCCCAGCAAACGCCCTTTATCTTCTCTAGACTAGATAGCTCGTCTGTTTTTGCAGGTGATTCCAGGGCCTTATATATGCCTGTCCCACCTAGTAGCAAAACCAGAGATAAGACAATTAAATTTTTCATTTTGAGAAATTTGTTAAGCAAAATTAGATAGTTTTATGTTAAAGACCTGGGCAAAAAATCAAGATCTATATGTAAAAAACTACCCTGTCATTCCTGCTAAGTTGACAAAAGTTGGCGGATATTTTTTCTCCTACTGGTCAAAAAAATTCCGCCACGATAGCCGCTTTAGTTTTTATATGTTTCCCTTATCTATGCTCTTTCTCTTGTTTTTTGACTCTTTTTTTAAGCGCTTTCTTTTTATCTTTCGCAGCCTTTTTAACAACTTTTCCAGCCCTTCTTCCCTGGCCTTGCCGTCCTACACTGGCTCCAGAATTTCCCCCACCCATAGAATCGTTGCCTCCCTGCATAAGGTCATCATTTCGAACAGATCTTGTCTTTCGCCGTGCATCTTTCATTTCTAGGGTTCCAAACTTATAAGTGAAATTGACTTTTATATTTCTGTTAAACAAAAGCATACTATTGCTCTGGCTAAAGATAGGGGAATTCAATTCTGATCTTACATTCCAACCTTTGCCTGCGAAGTTCTCCGCGGCTATCCCCAAACTGCCTTTTTTGTTGTTAAAGTCTTTATTCATTCCCAGGCCATACATCCCAAAACCTCCGCGGCTACCTTGCAACTCTACTCGCCTTCCACGCATAAAACTAAAAGCCTGAATACTCCATCCACTATTGAACGAGACCTGGGACATGAGTCTACCCCCAAAGTTGTAGCCAGAATTTTTGGCTGTTTCGCTTGTACCATTTATGCTCTGCACCTGTCCTTCAATTGTTGCATAATATATGTCAAATCCTCCATTAATGGTCCAGGTAGGTGTCAGGTAGACATTTGCAAAAACATTAGTTCCCAAAGCCTTTTCTTTTCCAATGTTCTCATAAGTAGTCAAGATAGCACCGCTGATGGAATCGAGCGGATACCGCACCCGGTTAATGGCGTTTTCAGTTAGCCTACCAAAAACTGACACATTCAAATAGGTTTTCTTCAAATTGGTACTTACGCCCAACTCAATGTTATCGGTCAATTCAGGTGTGAGCTTAGGATTTCCCACCTGTATATCTTGACTGTTTTGTACATCTACATTGGGGTTTAGTTGACGTAACCATGGCCTTTGAATCCGGCGGTTATAGCCTAATTTCAGGGTAGTCTTTGGTCCCAATTTTTTAGAAATATTCAAGCTTGGAACAATATTGCTGTAATCAGGGATTTCGATTTCTGACTCGTCCTGTGTAGCATCTATATAGGTTCTTTCCCATCGCACACCTCCTTTGAAAGTATAATCACCTGCTACTGAAAGGGTATAGGAAGTATAGGCAGCTGTGACATTTTGTCCATAGTCAAGGGTACCAGCAGGACGGCTTATGTCCAGGCTAAAGTCTTCAGAAGCTGTAGCAACCAGGTAGGAATAATCACTATTTACCATGCGGAAAATTCCCTTTGCTCCTACCTCAAAGATTTGTTTATCTCCTATTGGGGTAATAAAATCTGTTTGGACGGTAACTTCCTGGTTTAAGCTATTGTCCCGGTTTTTTAGACTATTCAAAACCTCGTTGTTATCACTCAGGTTGTCAGAAACGAAGTTATTATTCATATCATCTCGACTATATAAGGTCGAAATGCTCCATTCTTGTTGGGGTTTAAAAACCTTGAGATAATCCAGGTTGACATCTACAGAACCAGAATATCGGGTACTGCTAATGTCCCTTAAGCTTGAATTTTGCAATACCTCATTGACAAATACTTCTGTACTTTGAAGTTGATCTCTTGAAAACCTCCGTATTCCATATCGCACATTTCCTGATATAAACTGGGTTTTATCTATATCATAGTCAAAACCCAGGCTGTATCGACCAAAAATACCATTATCAGTAGCATCAGCCTGTTGATGGCTTAGATTTCTTATCCCATTGAAAGTAGTCATTTGTGTCATTTCAGTCTCAGCTTTGTTATAAAAAGCCCGACCATGGCCTCCAAGGCTAAGGCCAAATTTCCCTTTTCGATAGCTTCCATTTAAGCCGAGGTTAGATCCTCTTAGGCCTATGCCTGTGTTGAGATTTAAATAATATCCCTCCAGGTTGTTTTTCTTGGTGATGATATTGATAATCCCGGCTGACCCTTCTGCATCGTATTTTGCAGAGGGAGAAGTAATAACTTCTACTTTCTTGATCATATCAGCGGGAATCATTTTCAATGCATCTGCAACGCTGGCCGCCATAATGGTTGAAGGCTTGTTATTAATGAGCACCCGAATATTTGAACTTCCTCTGAGGGAAAGATTTCCCTCCAGATCTACCTGCAACAAGGGAACCTTCCGCATGACATCAGTAGCGTCTCCGCCTTTGGCAAGTATGTCTTTTTCTGCATTATAGACCAATCTATCTACTTTTTCCTCAATCAAGGAAGTTTGGCCTGAGATGGTTACTTCATCCAAGGTTAAGGCGGCCCCATTAAGGGTAATATCTCCCAGATCCAGGGTATTTCCTTTTTCAATAAGCAGCTCTGAAATTATCTTTTTCTCATAGCTCAGGTGGGATATTTCTAGTTTGTAAGTTCCATCTGCCAATCCTGCCAAGCTAAATTTCCCCTTATTGTCTGTAATCGTTCCATCAATTAGTTTTTCACTTTGTTGGTGAAAAAGCGTAAGTGTCGCAAATTCCAAAGTGATGCCTTCTTCTGCTTCCAGAACAGCACCCATAATTTTCCCTTTTCCTTTTATAGAATTTCCTGTAGGTGTAGCAGACGCTGTGCCCGGTAATTGGGCATAGGTGCTAAGGCATAGAAAGAGATTTGTGATGATTAGAAACACATTTTTCATTTTTGGCAATGTTTGAGATACACTTTTTTACTGAAATCTGATTTAAAATTTCATGAAGATTTTGAGGTTGAAAATCTACTATCAACCCTCGAAATCAAACTTATCTCAGCTTATTAACATCACCTAAAAAATTCGTTGAACGCCCATTTTATTAGGGGAACTGTATAATTTCCTCTTAACTTTCGAAAGCGGTTGTTTGACCCGGAAAAAGAGTAGTTGAACGAATCTATTCATTATAAATAGTCAAAGCCCTTAGATTTGAAAACTAAAACAGGCAAAATCTATGATGCAGAAGTTTCTTCATAGCATTTCTAAAGAGGCACTCTTTCAGGTCATACTGATTGGGATCCTCTATGTGAGCGTTGTTTTTAATAAAAAAAATCCGGAGATCAACCTTTCTGATTCTCTTTTCTTTTTCAATTATGTTCTTGCTGCATTGGCAATTGGTTACATTCTCCTTCCCCGATTTTTTTATAAAAAGGAATATAGATATTTTGCTCTTGGAGTTATTGCTATTTTAATTGTAGTGGTAATCATAGAGGAATTTGTACTTGAAAAAATATTCTATCCCGACTCCAGAGGTAGTTTCTTTCCAGGGGTTTTGCCGACACTATTTGAAGTCCTGCCCATCATTTTAATCCTGGTAGGATTTAAATTTGGCTGGGATGCCCAGAGAAAGCAAAGTGAATTGGAAAAACTTAATACCATTGTGGCAGAAAGTCGTTTGCAGTTTTTAAAATCACAGATTAATCCTCACTTTTTATTTAATAACCTCAATAATTTATATTCCCTTTCCTTAGAAAATTCTCCTAAAACTTCAGGCATTATTTTGGAATTATCCTCCTTGCTACGCTATATGCTCTATGATAGCCAGGAAGATTTTGTAGCCGTTGATAAGGAAATAAAATGTCTGGACGATTTTGTGCGGCTCCAAACCTTACAGATAGGCGATAGAGGAAACATTGAATTTTCGGTTACAGGGAAGGCAGGATCACAGGTAATTGCTCCCTTATTATTGATCGTTTTTGCAGAAAATTGCTTTAAGCATAGCACTTCGAGCCTGTCAGATGGAATTTTTATTCAGATAGACTTGAACATCATGGATGGAAAGCTAATCATGCAATGCAATAACACTTTTTCACCAAATACTAACACCGAAAAACTATCTAAGGGTATAGGATTGGAAAACGTGAAATCGAGATTGGAATTGCTGTATCCTGACGCACATATTTTGAAAATAAGCAGCGATGAAAATGTTTTCCAAGTGTATCTTGAATTAAGACTTAAAGAAATACAATAAATGCTCTCTTGTATCATTATAGAAGACCAGCCCCTGGCACAAAAAGTCTTAAAGAGGTACATTGAGGATATGGGCCATCTAGAGCTCATTGGCACTTTTGCAGATGCCCTCAGCGCACTAGAGTTCCTGAAAAACCATTCCGTTGAGTTAATATTTCTCGATATTCATTTGCCCAAAATATCCGGTATTGATTTTTTGAAAATTGTCTCGCCAAGGCCTAAAATTATCCTTACTACTGCATTCTCGGATTATGCAATTCAAAGCTATGAACTAGATGTGGTAGATTATCTGCTTAAACCTTTTTCTTTTGAGCGCTTCGTTCAAGCTGTATCGAAGGTAATTTATACAGCTGATAAAACCCCTTCTCAGCAGGTCTCTGCTCCCGAAGAAGGGGCAGAAAAGCGAGAAAATTTCATATTTGTGAAAACAGGTTCTGAATATCAAAAATTAGCTATTAGCTCTATACAGCTTATCAAAGCCGATGGCGATTATACCCGGATTTTTACGAAGGAAAAGAAATATCTCGTTTCACATCCTTTAAGGTATTGGCTGGAGAAATTAGATGCCAAATGGTTTTCTCAGATTCACAAATCCTATCTGGTCAATGTTCAGCATATTGATAAAGTTTCTGGAAATCAGGTGTATGTTGGAGAGGGTATATTGCCTATCGGCAGAACCTTTAAAGAATCATTTTTTGTGAAGTATTTGGAGGATGCGAGCTAAGAACATGGAACGTGATATCCAGATGCCAGGGAGTAGGTGAGTGGATTGAAAAAAAATCATTGTACGCGCTTTAGCTTAATATCAATTCAAGGTTCTGTATACATTGGGTGTTTGCCCAACCCGTTGTTTAAATAGCCTTGTAAAATGCTGCGGATACTTAAATCCGAGTTCATAGGCTATTTCGCTAATGGATTTATGAGAATCGAAAACCTTTTGCTTTGCCAGGTCAATAATTTTTGCATGGATGTGTTCAAGGGCACTTTTTCCCGTTTCCTTTTTAACCAAATCGCCAAAATAGTTCGAAGACAGATGTTGTTCTTCAGCAAAGTAACTTACCGTTGGCATTCCCAATTCTATGGTTTTTTCTGTTTTAAAGTAGGCCTGCAAGGAAGATTCGAACTTCGCAACGACCCCCAGGTTTACTGTATCACGAGTGATAAATTGACGGTCGTAAAAACGGGTGCAATAATTTAGGAAGAGTTCGATGTTGGACAAAATAAGCTGCTTGCTGTGTTTGTCTATACCCTGAGATAACTCATAATGAATTTTGTCAAGGCAGTCCAATACAATTTGCCTCTCGCGTTGGGAGAGGTGAAGCGCCTCGCGCAATCCATAGGAGAAAAATGAGTAATTCTCTATGTTTTTTCCCAGATTCGAGCCCAGAAGCAGGTCCGGATGAAATAATAGGGCATGTCCAGAGGGCTTAAAATCTGAACCGATCTGTGTTATATTTACGACTTGCTCAGGGCCAATAAATACCAGGGTTCCATCCTGAAAATCGTAATTCTGACGGCCATATTTCAAAATACAATTCTTCTCCTGCTTTAGAAATACTGCATAAAAATGATATCGGACTGCTTCGATTTTTTCTTGGATACTGAGGCTGCCCTCGGAGAGATCCAAGACAGCAACTAGTGGATGCAATACAGTTAGATTAAGGCCTGCGCAATAATCATTGATCGTTTCCAAATCCTTTATTTCTTTCATATCGAATTTCATTGATCGAAAATAGTAATATAATATCATCGAACTTATATAATAAGTTAGCAATCCGTAAAAATGGTAAGCATACCCGTAATTCGGGTAGGTCTAAAGATGGGAGTGATTTATATTTTCATAGATCAATTTACAACAGAATAAATGGGATGGATATAACCTGAAATAATACCTTTTATGAAAATATCAATTATCGGACTGTTTTTAGTTTTAATCAGTGCACAATTTTCCTTTGCGCAAGATGCTAGCCTGGAACAGGAAATCAAAGATCTCTGCAAAGCCAAATGGCAATGGATGGCTGACAAAGATGTGGATAAACTCGCCGAACTCTTTGACGACAGATCAAAATTTGTCCACATGAGCGGATCCTGGAAAAAGGACAGGGAACTGGAAATCATTGAATCAGGCAGTATCTGGTACAAAAAAGCCGATGTCCACGATGTAGCGGTAGAAATTTTTGGCAACACCGCTGTCCTCTGGAATCGCATCACCTTAATGGCACACGTGAGAGGAAATGATGTTTCTAACGAATTTACCGTTACCGAAATCTATCAAAAACAAGGGGATGATTGGAAATTACTGGACCTGACCTTTAGCAGTGTGCGAGATACTCATAAGATTGAACATTAGCAGACTCCCTCGATAATTAGTATCTTTTACAAGCGAACCAAGACTTTATCAATTCCAATAATCTTCATCATGGCAATATTCAACCTAAATATAAACGGCAAAACCCAGGAAGTAGATGCAGATCCTGCAACCCCCATGCTCTGGGTGCTAAGAGATCACCTCAACCTGGTAGGCACCAAATACGGTTGTGGTATAGCTCAATGTGGTGCTTGCACGATTCATCTTGACGGGGCAGCGATACGCTCTTGTCAGATGCCCATTTCGGCAGTAAGCGATAAGGCAATCACCACCATAGAAGGATTATCTGAAAATGGAGATCATCCCCTCCAAAAAGCCTGGCTGGAACATGATGTTCCTCAATGCGGATACTGCCAGGCAGGACAGATCATGAGTGCAGCATCCTTATTGAAAGACAATCCCAATCCCAGCGATGCGGAAATTGATGCTAGCATGAGCGGCAATATCTGCCGGTGTGGAACCTATTTGAGAATCAAAGCCGCAATCAAAACGGCTGCTAATTCTTAAATGATAGGTTGATGATCTCTTACAAACATTACTTTCCCAAAGCAAAAAATAACATGTCTCTTATAAGAACTTCCCATAACCGACGATCCTTTTTAAAAACCTCTGCCTTGGCAGGAGGAGGACTGATGATCAGTTTTAGTTATCTGGCTGCTTGTGTTTCTCCAGCTGAAGAAACTTTGGAAATGCCCAAAGAATGGTTTGACTTCAACAGTTATTTGAAAATCGGGGACAATGGGGTTGTTACCATTTTCTCCCCCAATCCTGAATTTGGGCAAAATGTGATCACCTCCATGCCTATGATCGTGGCGGAAGAATTGGATGTGGATTGGAAAAATGTCCTGGTAGAACAAGCGCCTTATAGTCCGGAAAAATATCCGCGTGCGCCCTTTGGCCAGTTTACAGGAGGTAGTCGAGGCATTATGTCCAAATGGAAACCGCTACGCATGGCAGGGGCAAGTGCCAAATACATGCTAAAAGAAGCGGCGGCAAAGGCCTGGCAGGTTCCATCGGCTGAAATAACTACAATAGATGGTGTTTTGCATCATAAAGCAAGTGGGAAATCAGCAGGATATGGAGAAATGGCTGCAGGAGCTGCCCAAATCCCTGTGCCAGAAGAATTGCCATTGAAGGACCCAAAAGACTTTAAAATCATAGGCCATTCTAAAAAGAATGTAGTCGGTAAGAAAATCGTTACAGGCAAGCCTTTGTTTGGCGTAGATTATCAGAAAGAAGGCATGCTGATAGCCATGATAGAGCATCCACCTGCATTTGGGATGACCCTGAAGTCCATAGCGAATGCGGAGGAGGTCAAGGCCATGTCGGGTATAAAAGAGGTCTTTTCCTTTACTACCTATAATGAGGATTTCAAAAGAGGCGGATTTGATACCAATGCTTTTCCCGAATTGATCGCCATAGTCGGAAATTCGACCTGGGAGGTAATGAATGCGAAAAAAGCCTTACAGGTAAACTGGAAACCCACGACTGATTCTACAATAACCATGAGCGCTTTTGGGAGAGACAGAGAGGTGCATATACCTGGCGGACTGGAAAACACTGTCGAACACTATTCACAAATGGAAGCCTTAATGGCAAAACCTGGCAGGGTAGTACGCAAAGATGGCAAGCCGGAAGAGGCTTTTAAAAAGGCTGCTAAGGTTATCGAACGGACCTATTCTGCCCCTTATCTTGCCCACAATTGCATGGAACCCATGAATTTC
Organism: Bacteroidia bacterium; assembly: GCA_033391075.1. NCBI lineage: Bacteria > Pseudomonadati > Bacteroidota > Bacteroidia > Bacteroidia bacterium. Next base: position 95,680 of record JAWPMV010000002.1, on the reverse strand, counting down.
TTTGCAGATGTGAAAGAAGATCGTGCCCATGTGGCCGGTCCATTGCAAGGCCCGGGACTTATCGAGCCTGCACTGGCTGACCGACTCGGCATAGCTGAAGAAAATATCGAAATTGAAATGACCCGAATGGGAGGTGGTTTTGGCCGTCGTGCATATTCAGCTCACCTGGTAGAGGCTGCCGTTATTTCTCAACTGGTGAAAGCACCCGTTAAGCTGATGTACACTCGCGAGGATGATATGACAAATGGCATTTATCGTCCGACTTATCAGGCAACTTATAGAGCTGCTTTTGATGAAAATCAGCAATTGCTTGCCTTGCATATAAAAGCAGGAGGTGTTCCTGAAAGTCCCTTATTCGCCAATCGTTTCCCCGCAGGGTCTATTGATAATTATCTTGCAGAAGAATTTTCCATAGAATCAAATATCACCACAGGTGCCTTTAGGGCTCCACGCTCGAATTTTATGGCAGGAGCAGAACAATCGTTTTTGGATGAAATTGCAGATGTAATGGGAAAAGATCCTATAGCATTTCGCCTGGAATTGTTGAAACGTGCGAAAGAAAACCCAGTCGGCGAAAGAAATGACTACGACCCGGAACGCTACGCAGGAGTATTAACATTGGTCAGAGATAAGTCTGCCTGGGGTAAAAATGATGCAAATCTTCATAGAGGAGTTTCTGCCTATTTCTGCCATAATTCCTACGCAGCACATGTGCTGGATTTAAAAATGGAAGACGGAAAACCCATTGTGCAGAAGGTTACCTGTGCCATTGATTGTGGGATCGTGGTGAATCCAGATGCTGCCACCAATATGGCAGAAGGAGGCATTACAGATGGTATAGGAAATGCTTTTTTTGGAGAAATGACCTTTATCAAAGGAGTTCCTCAAAAGAATAATTTCCACCAGTATCGCATGATACGGATGAACGAAGCTCCTAAAGATATAGAGGTACATTTTGTACAGAACGAAATTGATCCAACAGGACTCGGCGAGCCACCGTTTCCACCCATCTTTGGTGCTGTAGCAAATGCGATGTATAAGGCAACTGGTGAGCGACATTATCAGCAACCTTTCCTCCAAGAAAAGAGAAATTTGATCAAGGGCTAGTAGATGAAAAATACATTGGCTCCTTTCAGGTGCCCAAGTCTAACTTTAGCGCAGCAGCCGAATAGTCTTTTGGGGATGAAGTTCCAGAAATGGCGGGTAAAGACAAGACCCCATCGAATTTCGACTGGAATTCCTTGAACGTGCTGGCAAAAACCCTGTTGGAGAAAGGAATGCTTATGAAGCTACGCGCTATACGGGTGTTCTCAAATTGCTGAAAGAAAAATCAGGATGGGGGAATAATCAGGCGTCCGGTGTTCATCGGGGTGTTTCTGCTTACTTCTGTCATAATTCCTATGCAGCGCAAGTGGTTGATTTGGTTATTAAAGAGGGTAAACCTGTGATACAAAACGTCTGCTGTGCGGTTGATTTTGGCATAGTTGTAAATCCCGATGCTGCGTCGAATTTGTCAGGAGGAGCCATTGTAGATGGGATTGGCAATGCCCTTTTTGGTGAATTGACCTTTAATGAAGGGGTGCCGGGAAAAATAACTTTCATCAATATCGCATGATTCGTATGGGAGAGGCTCCAAAGAAAATTGAAGTTCACTTCGTGTAGAACGAAATTGATCCAACAGGTTTAGGTGATCCTTCATTTCCACCTGTTTTTGGGGCCTTAGGGAATGCCTTATAACAGGCAACGGGTAAGCGGTATTATGATCAGCCATTTACGAATGGGGTATTAGGTGTTTCCTCAATAAACGGACGTAATTTACCGCACCAACTAAATTTTGTCATTTCAAAAACGAATCCCCAAGCCAGTTCGTAAAGAACTGAAATAGACTTACTTGTAGGCCGCCAGCTTTTTCTGTCTCTGGAGTGGTTGCCACTTGGCGCACAGCATGCAGGGATGGGAAACTTCCTTCTTTGGAAGGCGCTGACATTTGCGCATAAGAAGAGCTATACCAAGAAGTTGTTCTGCGCAAATCTCCGATCGTTTAAAGTTCACAAAGTACACTTTGTGAACCTTTTTTTGGCCAGAAATAACCTTTTTCTTTGGCTAAATCAAAAAGGTTCAATAACTTATACAAAAGTTTCAAAAACATCATCGACCTTGGCAAAAACCCAAAAATCCGGAACTGGTAAAGAAGTAGCTAAAAAACTGCCCTGGGATGTGGCCAACCACCTGGCGGAGAAACTCTACCATCACGGAAAGTTTAAATACGCTGCTTATGTCAAGGGGGCTCTGTTGCAAATACCAAGATTAATCAAAGGATTGTTATCCCGTGGTCATTTTTTAGAAGTAATCGAACTGCCTGTCGACTAGGCGGATTTCCCCCATGAGCTTGCTTTTCGCTCCATACATAAACAGATCAAACTGACCCTTTTTGAACATACGCATGGTCTCAAATCCCTTGATTGTAGCATAGGCTGTTTTCATGGATTTGAATCCTAACGTTGGTTTAATCAGGCGCTTGAGTTTCCCATGGTCGGCCTCAATAATATTGTTTAAATATTTGACTTTTCGTTGCTCACTAAATTCTGCCAGGCGGTTTTCTTCTTTCAACATTTTTATGGCTGCTCCATAGCTAGGATTTTGATCCGTATTAATCACATAAGGTTGTTGCCAGTCCTTTAAACCCTTGATTGCTTTCTGTAGAAAGCGTTTTGCAGCTTTTGTATTCCGAGTGTGAGAAAGATAAAAGTCGATGGTTCTTCCCCGTTTGTCAACCGCTCTGTACAGATATTTCCATATTCCTTTTACTTTTATATAGGTCTCATCTACTCTCCACGAGGCTCCTTGAGAAAATTTCTTATACCAACGCATTTGCTTTTCTAATTCAGGTGCATATCGCTGAACCCATCTATAAATGGTGGTGTGATCGACTTTAACCCCGCGCTCTTCCATCATTTCCTCCAGGTCTCGATAGCTGATTCCGTACTTACAATACCAGCGAACACATTGTAAAATGATTTCTCTTTGGAAATGACGGTATTTGAAGGCGTTCATGAGTCTGGATTGTTATAAGTGATCTAACACTAAATATACAAAACCTCAACTTTGCAACAGAGCCGTACACCTTCCAAAATGAAACCAACTCGTTTTGGAATTTTTCCTGCTTCTGAAAAGTAATCACCCTTCTGAAGTTGTAATTCGGTTGCTTTTTTTGAGATTAAATTTATTTGTTGTTGGTTTATATCACCAAACTGCAAAATGTATTCTATCAATTGTTCCATTCGTCCAATGTAATTCAAATTGTCTTTTTAGGATTTGTCATTTGGTAAAAAACATTTTAGCCTGTGTTTTTTCTAATTGGCTTTGGCTACAAGATTATGATTTACAACAGTCGTATGGTGTAGCCGGATGTCAGTTGTAAATCAAGTTGAACAAAGTGGCCTATGGCGTTAGTCTATGGGGATTTAATGGTCTTACCTGCTCAAACGGATGATATTGCCCACGAAATTTCTTGAATTGAATAAGCCCCTTCTTGCCGATTTTCTCGAATGCTTTGAGTTAGACCTTCAAATCACCTAAATTTAGCCTAGATAGTTGCTGTATGGCTTGCACGAATTCAACAAGTTTCTAAGATAACGTCCCCGCATACCCATCATTCCTGAGCCTCTTTATTTTTAAAATCGGTAATGGTATTTCCATCATAACGATACACTCCATCAAATGCGCCAAACCAAATACTTCCATCATTAGCTTCAAAAATCGCCCAAAGATGTACTGATTGTGTTATTTCAGTTACAGTTGGTTTTTTATTAGATAATGACTTTTCATCATAACAGGATAATACAAATATTCTCCTGTCATTAAGACTACTAGTCCAAATGTTGCCTTTTTTATCTTCGGAGACATAAAGAACAGTATTCTCGGTGAACTTGGTAAATGAATTACCATCATAGCGCCAAAGGCCACCAACTGCACCAAGCCAAATATTGCCTTTTTTATCTTCAATTATCGACCATACGTTGTTAAAGGCTTTACCATCTTTATCTCTGAAAACGGTAAAGGTTTTCCCGTCATAAATGAAGGCATTGCCCCTTGTGCCAAACCAAAATTTTCCTGTGTTGTCTTCAATAATAGCATTAACACCATTATGCGGAAGTCCCTCTTTAGTTGTAAAATTTCGAAAAGATTTTCCATCGTATCGGCTTACTCCTCCATCAGCACCGAACCAAATATTGCCAGCTTTATCTTCATAACTAGTAAAAATCAGATCACTGACAAGACCCTCTTCTGTTGTAAAATGTTGAAAGGATTTCCCATCGTAATAATAAACACCTGAGCCACGAGTACCGAACCAAAAATTTCCTTTTCTATCTTCTAAAACAGAAAAGAAGCGGTCTGAACTAAGTTTACTTGTGATATTGGTAAACGACTTTCCATCGTACCGAATAATACCTTCGTTTGATGCAAGCCAAATGTTACCTTTTCTATCTTGAGTGATGTTACGAACCATTGTGCTTGGCCCATGGGAGGTGATGATCTCTGTAGGTATGGAATGGATAGTATCCTTGAGTAGATCTGTTGGATTTTGACCTTGACACAAAGTGTGAGAAACAAACATTAAGAACAGCGTGTAAGTCTGTGCGTATTTCATCATCTTTTCTTCTTATTATTAAGAACGTTTAGTTAGTAAGGGCAGGTTGAGCGCAAACGAATCTTGCAATTAAACATCTATGGACACGCTACAAAGTAGCGGATAACCAGTTGTAAATTTAGGCATTTTATAGGTTCCCTAGCCTTTTATCTTAAGGTGTAGCCATGCATCTGAAAGCCGAGAACTAAGTATCTAAATAAATGATCATATACTTTGATACAAGTCTCAATCTTGCTAATCGCTCTTCTTCTGGGATTTGACCAAGGTGAAATGCCCATAAAATTGGGAGGACTTTTTTTGATACACTTCTAACCCTTTCTCCTCTTGTTCAATCCATACAATCTGCCTCCTTATGCCGCTAATCAATATTCTTCCTAAAAAGAAGATCAAAGACTATGAAGAGCCTCCTGTTTTCTCTGCCCAACAGCGTAAGTATTTTCTGACTATGCCTGCTTCTATTGGAGCAAAAGTCAATTCTTTCCCTTCATCTAGCAACCAAGGGGGCTTCCAACTGATGTTTGGGTATTTTCTAGCTCAAAAACGGTTCTATTCTCCAGATCAGTTCCGGGAAAAAGATATAAGCTTTCTTTGCAAACGTTTGGGGCTGATGTCCTTTGGCTTTGATGCAAAGAGTTATCGAAAGAGTACCTATACTCGTCATAAGGCCATGATTCTGGAATACTTTGCTTTCAAGCCTTTTGAGACCTCTACCCATGGCAAGCTATTATCCCAAGCCGTTGAAGCTCAGATTTATTCCTGGGAAGATCATGCTCTTATTTTTGAGTTCATGCTAGAATGGTTGGAATTCAGACGGATAGAACGTCCCAGTTACCACAGCTTTCAAACTATTCTCACTCGTGCCATCAGAGATCGCAATAAGAAGACCAGAGAGAAATTTGACAAACTCCTCCAGCCCAAGCACAAAGAGCAGCTCGATAAGCTACTTAAAAAACAGGGAGAAGAAGGAAAGGAGGTGTATTTGCTTACATCTCTTCATAGCCTCAGTCCCTCAGATACTCCAAAGCAAATCAAGAAAAACCTTGAGAAACTACAAATTATACAAACCGTTTTCGATTCGATTAAGCCCCTGATGGAAGCGATGAGTTTTACAGACAATGCCATTCGTTATTTAGGTGAGTTTGTTTCCTGTTCCAAATCCTCAAACATTAATCGGCGAGACCCTATAGAGAGGTATCTATATCTAGCAGCTTTTTGCATGTATCAAAGAAGCATTTTTGAGGATTGGATGGGAAGAACCCTCTTAATGGTTTGCAAATCGGCCCTTAACAAAGCCTCCAGAAAAGAAAAAGACCGGCTCTTTCAAGAAAGAAAACAGCAGCGAAAGGCTTTTGTGAAACTCGCCACAATTGCTCATAGTAAGTCTAATCTGCTGATTCAGATAAGAGATTTAGCGTGGTTGGAGATATCTCCCAAAGAAAAGGAAAAACGTTTACAAGCCTTATTACCTCAAGACCAAATGGAGGATCACGATGAGCTCGAGCAGATTACTCAAAACCAAACTCGGGGTTATGATGATCCCTATTATGAATATTTGGCAGAGCAGTCCCAGGCTTTGCAACAACGAGCCTCACCCATTATCAAAAATCTGAGTTTTAATGATAAGAATTCTGATAAGGATCTACTCGCAGCTATCAAATATTTCAGGGATAAAGATGGGGTGATAAGTAAATCAGCTCCTACGGAGTTTTTAAGCTCTGAAGATAAAAAGGCTCTTTTGAATAAAGAGGGCAGGTTTAAGGTATCCCTCTACAAAATGCTACTCTTCCAGGAAACGATTGAGGCTATCAATCGAGGAAGCCTTAATCTAAAGTATTCCTACAAATACAAAGCAGTTGATGATTATCTAATCCCTCAAGATATATGGGATAAGGATGAAGATAAACTGCTAGAAAAGGCCAATTTATCCCATTTAAAGGATGTTGAAAACAGATTTAACGACTATAAGAAAATGATTGCTCATCATTTTACCCGCACCAATACGCGCATTCTAAAGGGGGGAAATAGTCATTTTCGAAAGAGCAAACGAGGAAATTACCATATTAGAACACCCAAATCTGAAAAGGAGGAAACTAGCGATACATCTCTATTCCCCTCACAAGCTTTTGTCCCCCTGAGTGAAGTCTTGGCCACGGTTGATCAGCTCACAAACTTCCTCAGTAAATTCAGACACCTCCAGCCTATGTATCGAAAGCAAAGACCTGATAAAAGTGTGTTCTTTGCGGGTATTACTGCCTTTGGATGTAACCTGGGTATACAAGCCATGGCAAAAGCAGCCTTACCTCTTTCAGCCGCTCAATTAGAAAATACCGCTAATTGGTACTTCAATCTCAAAAACCTCAATCAGGCTAATACAGCCATTAGCAACTTCACCGCAAAGCTTCCTCTGGCCAATCTGCATGTAAAAGAAAAGGGGAAACTGAGAACCTCTTCTGACGGACAGAAAATTAAAGTCATTTCCGAAGACACCATTTATGCCACCTATTCCACCAAGTATTTTAATAAAGGAAAAGGAGTCTCTGCTTATTCCTTTGTAGATGAGCGCTATATCCCTTTTTATTCTGTTATTATCGATGCCACTATTCGGGAAGCTACCTATGTACTGGACGGTTTGCTGCATAATGATGCCATCAAGTCAACAATTCATGTTACAGATACCCATGGCTTTACAGAGGCACTTTTTGGCGTGATGGATCTATTAGGATTTGGCTTCTCTCCCAATATTGCCAAGCTATATGACCAGACCCTATATACCTTCAAAGAGCAAAAAATAGCACAATACGCCCAAAAGGGGTATCCTCTTTTACCTAAGGCCTATATTAATGAAAAGCTTATTCGGGATAACTGGAATGAAATATTACGGGTACTAGTATCGCTAAAACTCAAATACTGTACAGCTTCCCAGGTATTCAAACGACTCAATTCTTATTCCAAACAACATCCCCTTTATGCTGCCCTCAAGGAATACGGAAGAATGGTTAAGACCCTCCATGTGCTCAGATTCACTGATGACCTAGAGATGAGACAGGAGGGGAGGAAGAGTGCAAATGCAATCGAATCGAGTAACCGCCTTTCTTCTGCTGTTTTCTTTGCTAACGGAGGAGAAATGATCTTTTTAACAAGACCTGAACAGCAAATTGCAGAAGCCTGTAAAAGGCTAATCAAAAACTCTATCATCTGCTGGAATTATTTGTATCTGACCCGTAAAATTCAACGGGCTCACAATCCGGAGCATCTCATAGAGGCCGCTAAAGAGACTACTGCTAATGCTTGGAAGCATCTTTATTTCAATGGTACCTATGATTTTTCTAATGAAAATCTTGCCGATTCATTCAATTTGATCCATTCCCAAAATTACGAGCTGGGTTTTGCCTGATTTTGGGAAGATGAAACATGCCTCTAGCTACTGAAAATCAGTAAGTTATAGAATTTTTCGTGGGCATTTTCTCCCCTTTGAGCAGCCATGACCACGTAAGCGGCGGATTTGGTTCATTCCGTGGCCGGACCTCTATTGGCATTTACAAAGAAAGGGAATTAGACAAGACAGCTCATCTCCGCTTTGACTTCGCTCGTTGGGGTACGGCCGACAACCGTGCAAAATGCGCCGTCTACCAGACAGAGAAAAGGGCTAATAAAGCTCAGAAACCGACTTGACCCCAATCCTTAACGTTGGACTTTTCGCCATGTCAATAAAAACCCAGATATAATCTAATTGATCTGTCTATCTATCAGGACATCTTAACTCTCAGGTACATAATTTCTTCAGACTTATTATGTCAATTTTTTCAAGAATAGATCTTTGATTTGAGTAAATGATAGAAATCCCTATGATGCAGTCTACCCAACCCAGACTTAATCCAAAGAAATTAAATTAGAGTAAATAGCTTAAATCCGAAGCTTGATAATTCTTTTTTCCATGATTATTGCTTGAAGATTGGCCAGTATTACTTGTTAAGTAACATACCGCTTCGATAATTGGGGGAGAAAGAGCCTGAATAAAATTTAGACTATGAGTGATTAATAATTGGATGGAAATCGAATAGTCTGCATACATATACAAGAATATTCATATTTTAAGCAATTAAATATAAGACGGTTTTCCTTTTAATGCTAAAATCTGATTATAAGATAGTATTTATCAGTCTTCTCCTTATTCTCCTCAATAGTTGTTCTGAAATAAAGGAAGAAAAAAAATTCGTCATAGGATTTGCCCAATGCTGCAATGATGCATGGCGAGATGTAATGAATAGCGAAATGCAACGTGAACTTTCCTTTCATCCTGAAATTGATTTTCAGTTTAGAAAATCTGATGGGGACAGTAGAGAGCAAATTCGGCATATTAATGAACTGATAGAAAATGGAATTGACTTATTAATGGTAGCACCAAATGAGGCAGAGCCCTTAACGCCAATCATTGAAGAGGTATATCAATCTGGTATTCCTGTAGTATTAATTGATCGGAAAACGGAATCTGAATTGTATACGGCTTATATAGGAGCTAATAATTACGAAATTGGGAGAATGGCTGCTGATTATATTGGAACTACCTTCAAAGAAAATGCGCAAATAATTGAGATTCAACTAGTTATGAGCATATCCCCTGCCATTGAAAGGCATAGAGGTTTTATAGATGCTCTGTCCAAATATCCCAAACTAAAGATTCTAAACAGTTTTGAAATAACCTGGGATCTTGACTATTTCGATAAGTCCTTTCCTGATACACTCAATAAGTATCCTGATGCTAATATTATTTTTGCCCATACCGATTTATTGGCAGAAAGGGCTCATAAAATAGCCAGGAAATATGGCCGTGCAGATAGTTTATTATTTGTTGGAATTGACGGGATTCCAGGAACGGGCAGAGGTATTCAGGCAGTTGAAGATGGGATTCTGGATGCTTCGATGCTCTATCCAACGGGTGGGGGAGAAGCTATCCGCTTAGCCATTAGTATATTAAATAACCTTCCCTATGAGAAGGAAAATACACTTGAGACAATCGTTATTGATGAAGCAAATGCTCGCATTTTGCACAATCAAATGAAGAAAGTCTTTAGCCTTCAGGAAAATATAGATGAGCAATTACAAGTATTAAACACTTACAAACTTGATTCTCGTATGCAAAGGATATTTATTTTCGTCCTTGTTTCAAGTTTAATTTTGGCAGTGATACTGGGTTTGTCTCTTAGAAAATCATTATTAATAAATAAGGCGGCTCTTAGAGACCTTGAGTTTAAAAATCAGGAAATAACCAAAAGTGAGAGTCGCTTGATAAAGATGTCTGAAAAGGTGAAGTCCGCGACACAGGCGAAAATAGATTTTTTTACAAATGTTAGCCATGAGTTTCGAACTCCATTAACCTTGATTCTTGGTTTTACTGATGACATACTTCCGTCTAAAGTAATAAATAAAGGGATTCAGCAGAGCTTAAAACTTATTCACCAAAATGCGCATCGATTACTTAGGCTAGTAAATCAACTGATGGATTTTCGTAAGGTTGAAAGTAATCAAATGACCTTGAGAGCCAGTGAAAATGACCTGATTTCATTTATAAAAAATGTGATGGAGTCATTTTCAAGTGCTGCAGAAAGGCGGGGAATAGATTTTGTACTACTGACCCGATTTGATCAGTTGGATCTTTGGTTCGATATAGGGATGATGGACAAAGTATTGTTCAATTTACTCTCCAATGCTTTCAAATTTACTCCCGATGGTGGGAAAATTCATATCAGCATTTCAGAAGACAAATTTGATGATAAGGTTACGGTCATAGTCGAGGACAGTGGTACAGGTTTGAGTAAAACTGATGCATCTCGAATTTTTGAACCCTTCTTTCAAGGGGAAAATCAACAAATGCTTGGGACAGGATTAGGGCTTTCTCTCTCCAAATCACTAGTTGAAATGCATGCGGGTGAAATATCAGTACAAAGTTCTTCGGGAAAGGGAAGTAGGTTCATTGTCTCATTACCTTTTGGGAAAAAACACTTGGACCAAACACAAATTATCTCTGATTCAAAACAAGTAGCAAGTGGAGAAATGTATACAGAGAATACTTGGGCCTTTGAAACCAAAGAAGATGAAATTGAAAATGGTAATGCAGGACAACAAATTCTACTTATTGAAGACAATAAAGACATACAAGAATTTCTGAAAAATAAACTCAGCAATAGTTTTCAATTAGTTCAAGCTTATGATGGGAAAGACGGACTTGATAAGGCTAAAGAACTGATTCCGGATTTAGTAATAAGTGATATTATGTTGCCGTCTATGGATGGACTAGAAATCACTCGTGCCTTAAAGACTGATCTAAGGACTTCTCATATACCTATTATATTGTTATCGGCTCGTAGTTCCATAGATCACCAAATCGAAGGGATGAATACAGGAGCAGATGCTTACATTACCAAACCATTTAACGTCCAGTTCTTATTTGCAAAGATTAAATCCTTACTGTTAAATAGACAAGTGCTCAAAGAAAGCTTTGGAAACCATATTAAATCCCATGAGATAGAATTTGGGGTGCTAGATTTACAAGAAGATATTTCTCCTATTGATCTTGAATTTCTGCAGAAATTCAATAGCTATATTTATCAAAACTATACGCGACAAGAATTTCAGGTAACCGACCTCTGCGAGGAACTAAACCTATCAAGATCCCAACTTTATCGTAAGGTGAAAGCTTTGATTGGTGAGGGAATTAGTGATTATATACAAAGAGTTAGGCTTAGCAAAGCAGAAGAGTTATTGATAGAAGGCAAGCTATCTGTATCTGATATTGCCTATACCGTCGGATATTCCTCTCCAGATTACTTCTCGACAGTATTCCGCTCAAAGTATGGAACCTCGCCTAGTGCATTTCGCAAGAACCATTAATGCAACATTTTCTCAAGTAGATACAACAAAATTTAAAGTATCTAATTGCTAATAGGCAACTGAATTTTGTTAAGTATCTGAATATAAGCATTTTATACTTTTATTTAGATGAGACAAATTCACAAGGAATTTGAAAATATATTGAAGACGATTCGCAAATAGTCAGATTAGCTTTGTATTGAATTAGACTACTAAAGCTATACTCGTGAATCATCGAAAAATATTATATTGGTCGATAACAGTAGCCCTCGCCGGATTTTTATTTGGATTCGATACTGTCGTAATCTCAGGGGCTGATTTGGCTCTGCAAGACCTCTGGCCATACGGGGAGTTATTCCACGGATTTGTCATAATGGCCTCCGCTCTATGGGGTACAGTTATTGGAGCACTCTTTGGTGGTATTCCTACAGATAAATTGGGGCGAAAGAAAACCCTCTTTTGGATTGGTATATTTTATTTTGTTTCAGCCGTGGGCTCATCTCTAGCTACGGATCCCTGGGTATTTTCCTTTTTTCGATTTCTTGGAGGTCTTGGGGTAGGAGCATCCACTATTGCTGCTCCGGCATATGTTTCTGAAATAGCACCCGCAAATAATCGAGGGAAGTTGGTAGCCCTATACCAGTTTAACATAGTTTTTGGAATCCTGGTAGCTTTCCTTTCTAACTACTTATTAAGCGGCCTTGGGGAGAATTCCTGGCGATGGATGATAGGAGTCGAGGCAATTCCTGCCCTTATGTATACTTTCATGGTTTTGACTGTGCCCAAAAGTCCCCGGTGGCAACTGATTAAGAAAAATGATAAAGCAGGTGCAGCGGAAACCTTGAAGCTAATTGATCCAACTATTGATGTAGGGGATGCAATTGAGCAAATCCTAAAAGACCAGGATACATCTAAAGAGAGTAAAAGTATTTTCAATTCAAGATACAGGTTCCCCCTAATGCTTGCTTTCTTGATTGCATTCTTTAATCAGTTCTCAGGTATTAACGCATTCTTGTATTATGCCCCGAGGATTTTCGAAATAGCTGGACTGGCAAAAAGCTCTGCTTTGTTAAGTAGTATTGGTATTGGAGTAACCAATATGGTCTTCACCTTACTTGGCCTATCCCTAATTGATCGATTTGGACGTCGTCAGTTGATGTATATAGGATCTATAGGGTATATAATTTCATTAATCCTAGTTGCTATGGCCTTTTTATATGAGTGGAAAGGCATGGCAGTTCCTATTTTTCTATTCATGTTTATCGCTGCACATGCAATAGGACAAGGGACTGTGATCTGGGTTTTTATTTCTGAGATTTTTCCAAATCATTTGAGGGCAAATGGCCAAGCTTTTGGCAGTTCGGTCCATTGGATTTTGGCGGCAATAATTCCTTCAGCTGTGCCCATATTATTTACACAAATAGGTGCTGCACCCGTTTTTTTATTCTTCGCGGGTATGATGGTTTTTCAACTGATTTTCGTCTGGAAGCTTATGCCAGAGACCAAAGGAGTTCCTCTTGAAGAGCTGGAAAAAAAGCTAATCAAAAATACCTAAAGAATGCAACCGACCAAAAGCCCTCTTAGGTCTTTTCGGATTGCCATATAAATGAAAATAGATAGGATTTTAGGTTCAAAAATAAAAAATATGTCTGAGCACTCAGTTATCTGTTTTGGTGAAGTTTTATGGGATATCCTTCCAACTGAAAAAGTTGTGGGTGGAGCTCCTCTTAATGTGGCATTTCAAATCAATCAACTGGGCGTGGATGTGGCTATTATAAGTAAAGTAGGAGATGACGATCTAGGTGCCGGAATCCTTTCCTTTTTAAAGAATAAGGATCTTACTACTGAGCTAATTCAAGTAGACAAAAACTTCCCAACAGGTAGGGTCATAGTTTCTTTTCAAGACGAACATTCCCCCGAATATAAAATAATAGGTCCTGTAGCTTGGGATCATATTGATCTAGATAGCAGGTCAAAGGATTACATTGGAGCTGCAGAAGTATTGATTTTTGGCAGCTTATCCTGTCGATCTGAAAGCAATAAAGAAATACTCCTGAAAATTATAAACTTATCTAAAATAAGGGTATTTGATGTGAACCTAAGATCGCCCTTCTACACACAAGCGCTAATCGAAGAACTTCTCTATAAGTCTGATGTGATAAAGATGAGTGAGGAAGAACTCCTGAAAATAGCTGAATGGCAGAGTTTATCGGGAGAGGAAGAGGTTGTTTTGACTCAAATTAGGAAGATTTATGGGGTAGATATTATTCTTTTAACAAAAGGGAAAGACGGAGCTAAGTGTATAGATGAGTCTGGAATAGTAGCTCATCCCGGATTTCCTATCACCGTCGAGGATACGATTGGAAGTGGAGATGCTTTCCTGGCGGGTTATATTTCAAAATTTATAAAAGGCGCTGGCAAGGATGATTGCCTCAAATATGCCTGTGCAATGGGAGCATTAGTAGCTTCCAAAAAAGGAGGAACCGCTAAAATCTCAGAGCAGGAGTTAGAAGGCTTAATCCATTCAGAAATGATAAACAATCAATAACAAATTAATTATGAGATATATAGCACTTATTTTGATTGGGGTTCTCTTAAGTACCATAGCGAACTCTTGTAAGGAAGTTCCCACGGATAATTCTCGCGATGTTACCCAGGAAATAAAATCTGATTATTACCAAGAGCAACACCGGCCTCAATTTCATTTTTCTCCAGAAGAAAAATGGATGAATGATCCCAATGGGATGGTTTATTATGCTGGAGAATATCATTTATTCTACCAACACTATCCTGATAGCAATGTGTGGGGGCCTATGCATTGGGGCCATGCTGTGAGTACTGATTTGGTTCATTGGGAACATTTGCCTATTGCCCTCTACCCAGATTCTTTAGGCTATATATTTTCAGGTAGTGCTGTAGTGGATCACAACAATACCAGTGGTTTTAAAACAGGAGACGAATCTCCCCTTATTGCCATATATACCTACCATGACATGAAGGGAGCAAATGAAGGGAGAAATGACTACCAAACCCAGGGAATCGCATATAGCAATGATAAAGGAAGGAGCTGGACCAAATATGCAGGGAATCCTGTAATCCCTAATCCTGGAATCAAAGATTTTCGTGATCCTAAAGTGATTTGGGACGATGGTTCAGAGCAGTGGGTGATGATATTTGCTGCTCAAGATCATTCTAAATTATGGGGTTCCAAGGACCTCAAATCTTGGGAATATCTTAGTGACTTTGGGAAAGAATGGGGAAACCATGGAGGTGTATGGGAATGCCCGGATATTTTTCCTATGAAGGTTGAAGGGACCCAGGAGCAGAAATGGGTCCTAATACAAAGTATAAATCCCGGAGGTCCAAATGGAGGGTCTGCGACCCAGTATTTCGTAGGAGAATTTGATGGGAAAACCTTCAGCCTTGATGAAAGATTTGCAGAGGATGTAAAAAACGAACAAGCGGTATGGATTGATTATGGAAGAGATAATTATGCGGGTGTAAGCTGGTCGGATATTCCGAAGGATGACGGAAGAAGGCTTTTTCTGGGATGGATGTCTAATTGGGATTATGCAACAAAAGTGCCTACCGAGGTATGGCGAAGTGCGATGACCTTACCCCGTGAGTTGATCCTGAAAAATACCGATAAAGGATATAGGATATCTTCATTACCTGTAAAAGAATTGGAAGTAATCCGAGAAAAGTCCTTTGAAGTTGCCGAAACTGTTTTAGCTAGCTCTATAAATTTGACTCAAGGTTTGGGAATAAAACCGGATCAAATGGAAGCCATTTTAGAACTAGAATTACCTGAAGGATATTCAGGTAAGACGGGTGTTCAACTTTCCAATGTAAATGGAGATAAATATACGATCGGTTTTGATGGAAAAACCAATCAGTTTTATAGTGATCGAACAGCAACTGGAGACAAGTCTTTTTCAGACAAGTATGGATCGAAGATTCACACCGCTCCTCGGCAAATTTCTGACAATATCCTTAGACTTCATCTCTTTTTTGACCTTGCATCAGTAGAGCTTTTTGCTGACGATGGAGCAGTTGTGATGACAGATATCTATTTCCCATCACAGCCCTTCTCACAAATCAATGTATTCTCTGAAGGTGAAGAGGTTTTTCTTAAAGGAGGAAAGCTTTTTCAACTCAACCAAATATGGAATTAATCATTAACCTTAATAACTAACTAGTATGAAACGAAGACTACTTGGTACCAAAGAGTCCTTTGGCAAGCCCTACTCGCATCGCTTGCAGAAGATTCTATGGGTGGTCATTTTCCTATCGACACCGATATGGACAATAGGCCAATCCATAACTGGAAAAGTAATCAACGAACAGGGCGAAGGACTAACTGGAGCTACTGTAATTGTAAAAGGTACAACAACCGGAGCCATTACCGAATCTGATGGAAGTTTTACCATTCAGGCAGCCGAAGGGTCTGTTCTCCTGGTTACCTATATCGGATATCTAAATCAAGAGGTAACTGTGGCTGGTTCATCTGTTACTGTCACAATGGTAGAAGATGTTACCACCTTGGATGAAGTTGTTGTGACAGGCTATAGTTCGGAAAGAAAAAAGGACCTTCTGGGAGCTGTATCGGTCATTGATGTCGATGCAATAGAAGGTAATCCTAACCCCAATGCCTTGCAGGCTATCCAGGGGAGATCCCCGGGGGTTTTTGTCGCAACAGGAGGTGATCCCGGTCAGGGTACTTCTGTCAGAATTCGAGGGATCAGTACACTAGGAAATAATGATCCGCTTTACATCGTAGACGGAGTCCCTGTACAACCCTTTCAAACCAATGAGAATGGAGCTGCTAACACCAGTTGGGATCTTTCATGGTTGAACCCTAACGATATCGAATCTATTCAGGTACTAAAAGATGCTTCATCTGCCTCTATTTATGGATCTCGAGCTTCAAACGGGGTAGTAATCATTACCACAAAGCAGCCCAATAAAAACAAGACGCCTAAGATCACTTTTAATGCAAGATATAGCATTGAAAATTGGAACCTGAGAGACCAACTAACAAATAGTGAAGAACGAGCCATAGTCGAATGGCAAGGCGCAGTAAATGATGGAACGGACCCGAATGCAACAGGTGTATATACCTACGAATGGCACCTTGATCCAAGCCTTGGATCTGGAATTCAAGGGACAGGAGTACCCGTATTGGACCGAATTATCTATCCGGAATGGCTAGATGAGGAAGATCAGCTAAGACCCGCTGGGCATCCCAACAGTATTTATGGAGGAAGCCTGGAAGAAGGTGTTAATTATTGGGATGAAGTTGCACAGACAGGTATTGTACAGAATTATGACCTTTCTTTTTCACAAGGAAATGAAAGAGGCGGTGTGCAGTTTTCTGCCAATTACTTTGACCAAAAGGGGGTGGTTATCAATACGAACTATGAAAGAATCTCGCTTCGCCTTAATTCTAATTATAATTTCCTGAATGGCAGAGTAAGCATTGGACAAAATGTAAGCGTCAGCAACGGTAAAAGGAGGTGGTTAGATGTAGGATTTGGAGGCGACCCTGCCAACGGTCCTTACCGATATAAGTCTATTCTTCCTGTAAGAACAGAAGATGGTCGCTTCTCAGGCCCTCCTGGGGGAGGATTTTCTGACCGTGATAATCCTGTTGCTTTGTCTGAAGACAATAAAGATGACCGTATTGATAACGTAAAAGTGTTTGGAAATTTATTCGCCTCGATTGAAATACTTAAAGGCCTTAATTTACGTTCCAATTTAGGGGTTGATTATGATCAAATCTTTTCCAAAGATATCTTCAGAACCTATTCACGGGGATTCCTTGGCAACTCTATAGCAGAACTTTCCCAGAGACAGTTACATCAGGTCAACTGGGTATTCAATAATACCCTAACCTACAATACAAGTTTTGGAAATAGTAATTTTTCTGCGCTGTTAGGTACTGAAGCCGTAAAGAATACCATTACCAACTTTTCTGCTTCTGCAAGAGAATTTGCATTGGAAACGGTAGATTATTTTCAGCTAGATGCTGCCTCAGGGGAGAGAACCTCTACGGGAGGTAGTACAGGATTTTCTCTTTTCTCTTACTTTGGGAAAATCAATTATTCACTTGCCGACAAATACCTGGCTTCATTTACCATACGCCGCGATGGATCCTCTCGATTCGGGATCAACAACCGATTCGCAGTATTTCCAGCAGCATCTTTGGGGTGGCGATTAAGTGAAGAAGCGTTCATTCAAAACATGAATGTTTTCTCCAATCTGAAACTTAGAGCTGCATGGGGACAAACAGGTAACCAGGACATTCTCAACGATGCCCGATTTGGTCTATATCGTGCAGTATACGCTCCTCAATCTACTATTCTACCCTGGGGAAGCGGATGTGCGCAAGCGGTGTGTCCCGACGCTGCCACTTCCTACGATATTGGAAACAACAATTCAGGTATTTTGCCTTCTGGTTTCCTAGCTACACAAACGGGAAATCCAAACCTTAGATGGGAATCTCAAACAGAGATTAACCTAGGTGTTGACTTCGGTTTATGGGAACAAAGGATTAGTGGTTCTTTTGAAGTATTCCAAAAGACAACAGAGGATATCCTGATTCAACCAACTGCTATCGCTGCCTTTGGAGATGGAGCGAATCGGTTTGCCAATGGGGCGGATATGGAAACCAATGGTTGGGAATTGGGAATTACTTATAATAGTGCTGGAGAAGGAGATTTATTCTATTCTATTACTACCAATTTCTCCGCATATAATGCTATTATAACTTCCTTGCCTGAAGACTTGTGGACTTCTTATCCCGGCAATGCAGAGCAAAATATCATAGGGCAAGCACCTAATGCACTTTTTGGGTTTAGAACAGATGGAATCTTCCAAAATGAAGAGGAAGTAGCAGCCCATGCTGATCAAACGGGTAAAAGGGTAGGATCCCTCAGATATGTGGATTTGAATAACGATGGTGTGATCAATGCCCTTGACCAGGAATATGGTGGAGCTAATGGTGTACCAGATTTGGAATATGGAGTAAATGCACAGGTAAGCTGGAAAAATTTTGACTTCAGTTTATTTATATGGGGTATGCTAGGAAGAGATGTAACGCCTGATGTGTTCCGGATGGAAAATGGATCATTGATCAATGGAGAAAATGGAGGAGTATTTCAGTTGGATTCATGGACACCTACCAATACAGACACCCACATTCCTGCTGCAAGTAATAGTTTGAATCCCTTTGGATTCTCTCTCGATTACAATGTCAGAAATGGTGATTTCCTTGCTTTTAGACAAGCTTCATTGGGATACTCATTTCCCCAAGACATAGCTGGAGGTGTATTTTCAAATCTGCGTGTTTATTTCACAGGAGAAAACCTGGGATGGATAGTTGACAAAAGTGGTCCCAACCAATTTGTGCACGCAGCATGGGCTATCGAACCCAATGTAGGAATCAAGTATCCTAGACCACTTAGACTTTCATTGGGTTTGACAGCTGGTTTCTAAGTCTAATTGATAAACATAGAAAAAATGAAAAATAAAATAAGTATTAAATCCTTCCTTTTCCTCTGTTTATTGGGGGTAATGGGATTGGGTTGTTCAGAGGAGTTTCTGGACTTTCAACCCAAAGGGGTGATTTCTGACGCGGAACTCAATACCCCTGAGAATGCAGAAAAAATGGTGATTGCTGCTTATGCAGGATTAGGGAACGACGGCCTTTTGTCGAATCAGTATGGAGACATGTGGGCATGGGGAACGGTTCGTGCAGACGATGGATACAAAGGAGGTGGGGGTATTGGCGACCAGTTTGATTCCCATACCACGGAGTTGTTTTCTCTGAATACAGCGAATAATTTTAATAGCAATCACAACTGGGCGACTATCTACGCGGCTCTTTCTCGTACAAACGATGCGATGAGACGGGTCAAGCAATTGACTGAAGCTGAGTATCCGCTGAAAAACGAACGATTGGCAGAAATGCGATTTATCAGAGGGCATTTAGAATTCATTCTCAAAATATTGTACAAATTCCCGGTTTTCATTAGTGATGATGTTGATAAGGCAGAAGTAATCAATCTTACTAACAGAGAGCTGACCGACCAGGAGGGCTGGGCATACATTGCAGATGAATTCAGAGCTGGTGTTGCTGACTTACCAGATACACAGGCTGAGGAAGGAAGACCAACCAAAAATGCAGCAAGGGCCTATCTCGCGAAAGTATTGTTATATAAAGCCTATGTTCAAGATGAGAGTCACCAGGTAGTCAGTATTACCCAATCAGAACTTCAAGAGGTTGTTAGCCTTATTGAAGCCATCGAGGGCACGGGAGAGTATGCTTTATTTGATGATTATGCAAAAAATTTCCTATGGGAATTTGAAAGTGGAGTTGAATCCGTATGGGCCATTATGAGATCTATTGATGATGGATCGCCTGAAGGCCGTGGCAATCTTTCTACAGGTTTGACTTCTAGTTTGGGCCCAGGTTATGGATGTTGTTCCTTTAATCAACCTTCACAAAACCTTGTGAATGCGTTTAAAACGGATGCTAATGGATTGCCTTTGTTTGATACCTATGACAATGCTCCTGAAATTGCAACAGGAGTAGATATGCTGGCCAATTCTATGGATCCACGAGTTGCCCATACTGCAGGAATCCCCGGAATGCCCTTTAAATATGACCCTAATAGGATTTATGATTCTACCTATAGCCGAGTACCTGGTGTATATGGCTACTATATGGGAATGAAGGATCAGGAACTGCCAACCTCACCTGCTTTTCGCCAGTATACTGCCTTCTTTAGCATTGCGCGTAATACTGACCAAATTAGGTACGGAGATTTACTATT
Source organism: Bacteroidia bacterium (assembly GCA_033391075.1). Classification (NCBI taxonomy): domain Bacteria; kingdom Pseudomonadati; phylum Bacteroidota; class Bacteroidia; species Bacteroidia bacterium. The sequence continues at coordinate 75,325 of JAWPMV010000002.1, read as the reverse complement.
AATGAAAGCGGAAGCCCTAATTGAATTGAATCGATTAGATGAGGCATTGAATATCATTAATGCTATTCGTGAAAGAGCGATTGCACCTGAAAGTCTCTCTCGCATAGCTGATGCCGATGGTAATCCTACAGGTAACTGGAATGTTGGAACTTACGCAACATTGGGCTCTCAGGAAAATGCCCGGAAAATCTTGCGGTGGGAACGCCGTCTGGAATTAGCTTTTGAATCTAAAAGGTTCTTTGACCTTGTAAGATGGGGCATTGCAGAGGAAACCATGAATGCCTATTTCGAAAGTGAGAAAAACAGAAAGGATTACTTGAAAGACGGAAGATTTACCGCTGGAAGGGATGAATATTTAGCCATCCCACAACAGCAGATCACCGTGAGTCAGGGTACATATGTCCAAAATCCAGGATATAACTAATAGTAGTTAGTTAGACCTAACAGGACTTTTGAGCCTGTTGGGTCTACTTTTCTTATTGTAGAACTCATCAAACCCTCAAATATGAAAAATATTTACCTCAGCTTATTTCTGGTCAGCCTGATTATTCCTGGAATGACTCAATCCTTTCAAAGAGTAGACCAGCAGGCGGGACTAAATCTTGTAACAAATAACCATGGTGTTTCAGTAGCTGACTATGACCTCGATGGGGATTTGGATATATTTTTTGTGGGGATACCTTCTTTTGAGCTCAGCGATGAAAATACATGGTCACGATTGATGCGTAATATGGGTGACGGAAGTTTTCAGGATGTTACCTTAGAAGCGGGTTTTGATAAGCAATTTATCAATTACGGGGTTCCAGCTGCCAGAGGAGAGAAAATGGGGGCATCATGGGGAGACTATGACAATGATGGATATCCCGATATCTTTCTGACCAACAGCCGCAAAGACCAGCTTTATCATAATAATGGCGATGGAACCTTTACAGATGTTACTTCGGATGCTGGTGTTGATGGATGTCTTGAATGCTACAGTGGTAGTGGCCTTTGGTGGGACCAAGACCGTGATGGAGATTTGGACCTCTTTGTCAGTATGCTAAACGATGAGAATATTATGTACAAAAATCTGGGTAATGGGACTTTTGAGGATATTACGGAAGAAATGGGGATGGGAGGTTTTGGGATTACCTGGACAAGTGTAGCGCTAGATGTAAATAATGACGGATTTCTGGATCTTTATAATATAAATGATACCCAGCCTAACCAACTTTGGATTAGTAAAGGAGGGCTTCGTTTTGAAGAAGCAGGAACGGCCTATCGAGTCAATGATGAAGGCGCTGGAATGGGTATCGCCATAGGGGATTACAACAATGATGGGAATTTTGATATGTATATAACCAATATCTATGAGCATCACCCCAATCCTCTTTATCATAATACTGGCCAACATAGGTTCTCGGACAAAGCAGAATCCTTGGGTGTAGAAAACAGTGGATGGGGATGGGGAACAGAATTTTTTGATTATGACCATGATGGAGATGAAGATCTATTTGCTGTCAATGGGCCGATAGATAAGCTTTTTGGAGAGGGGCAGGAATCTGTCAATAATTTCTTTTTTAAAAATATGTTGATGGAAGGGAGCAACATATTTGATGACTGGTCTACAGAATCCGGAACTGCCGATACAACCGGTGCCAAAGGATTGGAGGTTTTTGATTTTGATAATGATGGCGATTTAGATATCCTCGTTGCCAATATGCGAACTTCTCCTTTTTTATACCGGAATTCACTTATCACGAATTCTACCCCTTCTACCGCTAACTGGCTAAAAATCCAATTGGAAGGAACCATTTCTAATAAAAACGCATTTGGAACAAAATTGATAGCAAAAGCGAATGGACAAACGTATCATCGATATTATCATGGTGCTAGCTTGTTCAGTCAAAGCATCCAACCTGTTCATTTTGGACTAGGTAATGCAAGTCAGGTAGAGGAGTTAATTATTCATTGGAATTCAGGCTTAAAGGATACGCTAAAAAATATAGCGCTTAACCAAACCTTAAAAATCTTGGAAACTCCAGGAGATCCTTCCGAAATACCTATAGTTCCTGTTTTTACACAAAAGCAGGAAGTTTATGCTTATCCCAATCCTTTTGAATCATCTGCAACTCTTCATTTCGAAATGCCAACTGCGGGAGACCTTGAGGTCAGAATATTTTCATCTTCTGGGCAGCGTGTTTTTAATCATACATTTGCGTTTGAAGGTTCAGGCATTCTGGAAATCCCATGGGGAGGTGAGTCTATCCAGGAAGTGCCTGCAGGTATTTATTATTATCGAGCAGTTTTTACAACAGTCTTGAAAAAGCAAAAGTTTGAAGGGAAGATTCTTAAACGATGAAATTGTAGATAATAGTTTGGGAACGGCAGAAAACTGTGCAAAATGCGCCGTCTACCAGGATCTGTCTGAAATGGGATCGTGTATATGGACCTCAATGAAGCAATTGCGCATATCAGCATAATTCTGCATTTCTTGGTAAATGTATTCTATTGTTTTTTCTAATTCCTCCTCGTTTGTATAAGGAATAGTGAGTTCATAGTCCCAATTGTATGGCGTCAGCAAAAAGTGAAACACTAGCTTAGTTGTAATTTTACGGTGTGCTTTTTCATAAAACACTTAACTTAAAAGTCTTATGGCAAAGCCTAAAAAATCCAAAGTATCCTCCCGCATTTCAGAGATCAAGCGTCGTACTCGCCGCAAGTTTAGCGCAGAGGAAAAAATCCGGATTGTCCTGGAAGGAGTTCGAGGGGAAGAAAGTATAGCCGAGATCTGTCGCAAGGAAAAGATCCATCCCAATATGTATTACCGCTGGAGCAAAGAGTTTCTTGAAGCAGGAAAGAAGCGATTGACAGGCGATCTCAAACGAGAAGCCACTAGCACAGAAGTTGATGCACTCAAAGATGAGAATGTTCAGCTCAAAGAAGCCTTGGCTGAAGTGATGCTTAAGAATCGCCTCTTGAAAAAAAGCTTGAAGGGATTGGAGTAAATCAGGAAAGGTTATTTGTTACGAAACTTCGGATCAACCCATCTTTGCAACAGAGCCCCTATATCTGGGAGAGAATTTGGCAATGGGCATGCAGGCGACATCCGAATAAAAACAAGCACTGGATTGGAAGAAAGTATTTTCGTTTACAGGGAACAAAAGGCTGGGCCTTAAAGGCTAAAGTAGGCGAGCAAACGCTGGCCTTACTTCAAGCTTACCAAATCCCCATCAAACGATATGTGAAAATCAAAAAGGATGCAAATCCCTATGATCTAAGCTGGGAAGAATACTTTGAGAAGCGGGCAGAAAGAAAGGTGAAAGAGGCCCTTAGGAATGGAATGCTAAGAAAGCTTTGGGAACAGCAATCAGGAAAGTGCGGGCTTTGCAGGGAAAGGATTACTTTGGATACCTTTTGGGAAACCCATCATATCCTCCCCAAACATCTGGGAGGAAAGTATATCCTTCGTAATCTGGTGATGTTGCATCCTGAGTGCCACAAAAGAGTGCATGCCGAGAAGTTACGTGTTGAAAAGCCGGGTCAGGTTACTACACTACCCTGACCTTATGTGTGCCTGAGCCGGGTATGGGGAAACTCATCTGCCCGGTTCTTTGAGGGGAAAGAGAACTAAGGTCTTCGGATCGAAGTTCTCTGACCTACTCGATAAATAAGGTTTTATCTTTCCCCAGAAGAAGCAATCCCCCATCTATCTTTTGCAGATGAATGGGGGATCAACATATTTCAATAGGTTGGGTGAATTCTATTCTTAGAAAGAAACTTATTTCACAATAACCCTAAATTCATCAGAAGTGAAAGTTATAGTTTTCTTATCGCTTCCTTCCCCATCAAAAAGGGTAACTCTAAAACTGCCGATTGCTTCATTCGTACTTGGATCAAAAGAACTTATTTCAAAGGAATTTTCTGGATTTTCTTCGAGTGAATAATTGTCTATAGGTATATCATAATCAAGAGTCCCAAAGGCCGGAAATATTATTTCCTCAGGCTCTTCTCCAGGAATGGATCGGCCAATTGTATGCATCCCTTTCTTTGGAGGAATATTTGAAAATGTAAGTAATTCAGACAATCGATTGCTATTTCCCTCCTTTGAAATAGTTAAAATCCAGGTATCTGGTATTCGAGAATTAAATCTAGCATCGATTTCAAGCCCTTTCCATTTCTTTCCATCTTTTTCAATACTGATAATTCCTTCTCCTGGGGCTAGTTCAGTGGGAGTACAAGAGATCATTAAAGGAAGCAGGAGAGCTAGTAATAATAATTTTTTCATGATTTACTTTATTAATTTATCTAGACAAAGGCAATTTCTAAGGACTGAAAACGACCCTGTTGCAAAGATTATGCTTCGTATATTTAATGTCAACTCACAATCACTAATCCGAGCTCATGAGTGCCTTCAAATACCGTCATTTTCAGAGAGAAATTATTCTTCAATGTGTCCGTTGGTACTGCAAATACGGGATCAGCTATCGGGATCTTGAAGAAATGATGGAAGAGCGTGGAGTTAGGGTTGACCATACCACCATTTACAGGTGGGTACAGCGTTATGCTCCTGAACTGGAAAAGCAAATGCGTTGGTACAAAAAGTTCTCCTTCAGTGGATCGTGGCGAGTAGATGAAACCTATATCAAAGTAAAAGGAGTCTGGAAATATTTATATAGAGCTGTTGACAAATACGGAAGGACCATTGATTTTTATTTGTCTCCTACCCGGAATACAAAAACAGCAAAACGTTTCCTACAGAAAGCAATCAAGGGGTTAAAGGAGTGGGAGCAGCCCTACGTGATCAACACAGATCAGAATTCTACCTATGGCAAAGCCATTAAAATGCTAAAGGAAGAGCATCGCTTGTCAGCATCTACAGAACATCGAAAAGTCAAGTACTTGAATAATATAGTTGAGGCTGATCATGGAAAACTCAAGCGACTGATTAAACCAACGTTGGGATTCAAATCCATGAAGACTGCTTATGCTACAATCAAAGGATTTGAGACCATGCGAATGTTCAAAAAGGGTCAGTTTGATCTGTTTATGTATGGAGCGAAAAGCAAACTCATGGGTGAAATCCGTCTCATAGACAGACAGTTTGATTATTTTTAATAAATTGAGAGTAGCCTGACAATCTTGTGATCATTTATAATGTTTGCAACAGAGCCAATCCTAGTGCTATCAAAGATCTTAGACCAGCTAAAGATGGAATAATGTTAGGGACCCAAAATATCGTTACAGTGGAAAATAAAACAAAAGAATCTGTAGACGCCTCCCTAAACGTTAAAGTTAAAGTCCCAGGTTCCACTCATTCAATATCTTTAACACAAAGTAAAAACCTTGAGACTGGAGATGCAATGACTCTTATTACAAGTTTCTCTGGTGATAAGACTAATACAGCAGGTGTATTTAGCTCCTATAGCATTGATGAAAATGGAAATATAAAAGCCAAAGCAGGGCTAAAAGTCCAATCTCCCAAAGTAAAAGTTGGAAAAACTACATTTTCTGGATCAATTGAGGGTGGGCTGTCTAGTGAAAACTAAGATTAAAGATACTATAAAATGAAAAAAAATATCATTTATCTTCTTAGCATAATATTCACTTTAGTCCTGATATTATATTTTATGCGAGGAGAACGACCAAATTTTGATTCCTTTAGAATTGAGGAATTAGGAAAGTTTTCGGATTTGACAAAGGAAGAGAATTCTACTATTAGGGATATAAGGAAAGTTTCAGGATCTTCTGAGATAAATTTTCTTGGCGACAAACAAGAAATTATAATGAAAAGAATCAAAAGTTCTGATGGTCAGATTAACCTTAGTATTCCATCTCATTGGGAAATAAAAGATGATTCTTCAAAAGCATTGTTTTGCAAAATTGGAGAAAAAAAAGGCAATAACTTTAAGATATTTATTCATAATAAAAAGGAAACAATAGGGCTAACCATAGAAACCTATAGAGACTATTTCTTAAATTTAGTTTCGGAAGACACTGTAAAGAAATTCACAATTAAGGAGTTTTCAAAAGCAGTAAATACAATGGAGGAGATATATTTTTTGAATACTGCAAGTGTTGATAAAGGGGTGAAATATGAAACTTTTACAATCATTTTAGAAAATGATAATTATATATTCGATTTTACCTATTGGACATCCGATAATAAAAATGAATTTATTTCAAAGTTCTTGTTTTTTTATGTAATGTATACAATTGATATTTGTGGATACTATGTCCTACCGCAACCCGTCGAATTAAGAGAAGCCGAGATAATTTGGGAGTAATACAAGTTTGAACCAATGTTTACAGTTAGGAATTACCTCCTTAAAATAATAATGGGATTATGGCCTTTTATTTTATTTGGTTAAGATCTTCATTTTTTCATGAAAAAATTTAAAGGATAGATACTGTTTTTTTGATTTCAGTTGGACAATTAGATGCATTTATAGAATGAAAACGGTATTCATTATCTTCCTTTCAATGGCTTTTTCTGACCCTGTTGCAAAGATTATGCTTCGTATATTTAATGTCAACTCACAATCACTAATCCGAGCTCATGAGTGCCTTCAAATACCGTCATTTTCAGAGAGAAATTATTCTTCAATGTGTCCGTTGGTACTGCAAATACGGGATCAGCTATCGGGATCTTGAAGAAATGATGGAAGAGCGTGGAGTTAGGGTTGACCATACCACCATTTACAGGTGGGTACAGCGTTATGCTCCTGAACTGGAAAAGCAAATGCGTTGGTACAAAAAGTTCTCCTTCAGTGGATCGTGGCGAGTAGATGAAACCTATATCAAAGTAAAAGGAGTCTGGAAATATTTATATAGAGCTGTTGACAAATACGGAAGGACCATTGATTTTTATTTGTCTCCTACCCGGAATACAAAAGCAGCAAAACGTTTCCTACAGAAAGCAATCAAGGGGTTAAAGGAGTGGGAGCAGCCCTACGTGATCAACACAGATCAGAATTCTACCTATGGCAAAGCCATTAAAATGCTAAAGGAAGAGCATCGCTTGTCAGCATCTACAGAACATCGAAAAGCCAAGTACTTGAATAATATAGTTGAGGCTGATCATGGAAAACTCAAGCGACTGATTAAACCAACGTTGGGATTCAAATCCATGAAGACTGCTTATGCTACAATCAAAGGATTTGAGACCATGCGAATGTTCAAAAAGGGTCAGTTTGATCTGTTTATGTATGGAGCGAAAAGCAAACTCATGGGTGAAATCCCTCTCATAGACAGACAGTTTGATTATTTTTAATAAATTGAGAGTAGGGGTAGCGGGGGCATTTCAACAGAAAGTTACGCTACGCATTAGGTTTTTCATATATGTTTGTTTAATCGATAAAGTATGTGCCGTTGGGAATGATATGTTTATAGGGTAGCAAAGAGATATGCTTTAGGACATCATCTTCTATGATCTGTCCGTTCTTTCTCATTTTATGAACGATACGCTGGATTTTTTGTGTATTCCAATATAGAATAGCATTTGAGACAAGGCTAAGGCAAGAAGCTTTATTCATAATCTCGGTATAGTCCCCTGTGGTGAACTTCCCTTGATTGGCAAAAAAGATTTTTCGAGGGAGATTGTGTCTGTATTCGCCTTTGTTTAGTTGCAACTGTACACTTCTCCTCAGCTTGGGATCAGAGATGTATCTGAGTATGTACTGGGTCTTGATAATTCTGCCAAAATGGGTGAATGCTTTAGCCAGATTATCAGCAGGGGAAGCATTCATCAGTCTTTGTACAACTACATGGGCGGGAGCTGTTCTTAGTTGTAAAGACCTGGCCACTCGAATCATCTCTGACCATTGCTCCTCTATGAGTTTAGGATTTGCCTTTTTGCTCAGTAAAGGACTGAAAACTCCCAATTCATGATCGGTATCAATTCTGTAGAGTTGTTGGTCTTTGAGATCCCTGATCCTGGGCATAAAATAATAGCCTAGTAGATGACAGAGGGCAAATATAATTTCGGTGTATCCTGCGGTATCTGTAGTATGTTTTAGTGGCTTGAGGATCGTGTTATTTTCTAATAATCCATCCAACACATAAAGTGCTTCTCTGGGTCCACAGGAAATAGCTTTTGTGTTAAAGACCGAATACTGATCAGAAACATGGGTGTAGATTCCAATGGCCTTTTCATAGTATCCATAGTATCTGGGATAATAGGAAGCCAGTAAGCTTGATGCCCTAATACCAAACCTCTGGGCATCTGAAGATGAGATTTCTCCGGATCCATGAATAGAGCTTAAGGGTAATTTGTGATGATGGTTGACAATTTCAGCATTAGCTGCCTTGAGGGTTTCTTCTCGGATATAATAGCTGAGGATATGGCGAAGTCTATCTACCGGAGCATGCTTCATGCTGGCACTCATCGCAACTACTCCCAGATTTGTGGCCTGCGATATGAGAGTAGCCATTAAGTGGGTGTAGAAATCTTTAGGCCTGGAATTATGCGGATGCTCAGGAATAAAATGACGAGTAAATCGGGTATGTCTATCAACCTCTTGAAGTAATTTTTCAATCCGAATGATAGGCAAGGATGCATCCAGGGTTTTCTGTAAACGAGTAATTTGATCAGGGATCTGGGCTTTATCATCTTTTTTTAGCTTGAGCTTTCCCCCTTCAATTTTAGCGAAATCATCTAATGGGAAAGCCGATTGAGCCTTCTTAATCTCCTGGATAAATTGCTTTTGAGTTTGCTGATGCACCTGTTTTTTCTCTGGCTGTCCCATTAAGCTGTAGGTACTGGGTTCAAGCTCCTTCCATCTTTGCTCACTGAGCATCAGATTCCAGAATGAGACATAGTTTTTACTCTCTTCCAGGTAAATATCTCCGCTTCTGAGGGCATCCTTTAAGATAATGGCCAAGGAGAGCTCCCATGCATTTCGTTTGATCGTTCCCTTTTCATCATAAAGTAGCTTTTCTAATTCTTTGGGTACAAAATCCAGGGGAGTCTCATCCGGTAATTGATTGAGGACCCCTTGATCCAGTTTTTTGAGTAGCTCCAGAGCCAGTAGTATAGATTCACTCCCTAGTGCTGCTTTAAAAGGCAAATCTATATAGTGTGCAAAGTATTTTCGCAGGCTTGGGTAGCGGCGCAGGAGAATATGTCCCAGACCCTTTTCTTCCATCTCTTTATAGAGTTTGAGATGGATACGGCAATTGCTCAAGGCTTGCTTATCAATTTTCTCCCATAGATCTAGGGTGGTTATTTCTTCCTCCTCTGGCCAATCGAGTAAGGTCTCGGTTGTGAAAAGGGCCATGTCTACAGCTTTTTTATAGGTTCTTCTTAGTTTTCGTTGGCTCCTCTGGTAACTGTTCTTGGACTGCCTGAGTATCTCAGCGATATATTGCTCGTGCATCTGAATGAGGTAATCGGTCAGCATCTTTTTCCTCTCTAGCAAAAAACACAGCATAAGCATGTATTTTTTGCTTTTCTTAAATCGTTTGAGATCCTTGGCATGATATGAAATGGCCAGTTTATAAAAATGTTCAACCCATTGAGGTGCTAATGCGTAATTTTCAAAAGGACTGAACTTTATCTGGGATAGTTTTTGATAACGAGATAGATATAACTTCAGAGAACGGATACCTGCAGCAGGAGGATACTCTTTGAGCTGTTGAAAAAAGGAATGCTGCTTGTCTGGATCCACTTCTAATAAAGCATCAATACTTTTTCTTAAATCAGGACTCAGTTTGTGGTAGATATTTTCAAAAAGCTGACCTTGGGTTTCCTGAAAGGTGCTGTGGATAAGCCGATCTAATATCGTCTTTCCGGGAAGTAAAACCCGGGCCTCAAGCAAATATTGCTGGGCTTGCTCAGACAGATGATCTGGGAGAACTCCTGAATGAATGAGGGGCTTGAGCCATCCTATCAGCTCCGCTTCTACTTTTTTAGTAAATTTTTGAAAGCCCAGGTGAGTCAGGATCTGTTTTCTGTATTTCGAAAGAGTGGCTTTTCTATCTGGATATTCAACAAATAGAGAGGGCGGTTGCCCCAACTGAGTACAAAGATAAGAACTGATGCGGGGAGAGAGGTGATTAACATCTCTCAGAAAACGGCCATAGAGTTTTACAGCCAATAGTTGAAGGGCTATAAATAGCTGATAGTTCATTTGAACGCTCATGAGTTGAGCTTTATCTACCTCTGAGAGTGTCCAGTCTCGAATCATTTCTTCTTCGGAGAACTGCTCAGTTTTAAGGTAATAGTTGTGAATACTCACATGGGAGGACTTTTTCTGGGACATAAGGAGTTGGAGTTAATTTAGGCTGGTAAAACAAAGGGGCGTTTTATTTACTCTCCAACAGAAGAGCTAAAACTCACTTTTAGCTGGTTAATAAAGTCAGTAAATAAATGAAAGTAAACCCAAATCCATTAATGATGAGTATATTTACTTTTAAAAAATAGATATGCTTATAGGATATGCCAGAGTTTCTACAGATGATCAGAATCTTTCTCTGCAAAAGGACGCATTAGGGCAAGCAGGTTGTGAAAAGATTTTTGAAGATCATCAAAGTGGCGCTACTGCATCCAGACCAGGATTGGATCAGGCACTTGCATATCTTAGAACGGGAGATACCCTGGTAGTATGGAGGCTTGACAGACTCAGTAGGTCGCTCAAAGATTTGATTGAAATGGTAAATACCCTGGAGGAAAAACAGATCCAGTTAAAATCTTTGCAGGAATCAATGGATACCTCTTCCTCTACCGGGAAACTGATCTTTCACATTTTTGCTGCTCTGGCTGAATTTGAACGCAACCTTATCAGAGAAAGAACACAGGCTGGACTCAAAGCTGCAAGAGCCAGAGGAAGATTGGGGGGAAGGCCTTTTGCCCTGAGTGAAAAGAAGAGAAAAGTGGCTATAAACCTCTATGATAAAAAGGAACATACCATTGCCGAGATTTGTGAAATGATGGAGATTTCAAAACCCACTCTTTATAAATACATTAGGGCTCATAAAGCAAATAGGTGAGTGAGGAGAGATTATCAGCACTCCTCATATAGAGAAAACTTTATGCGTAGCGTAACTTTCTGTAGAAATGCCCCCGCTACCCCAGGTTCAGACATAGATGGGGAAGCCTCCGAAGATGCTTCTGGGTTTGCAGTATCTTTTTCCAATAACGGAAACCGATTGGCCGTTACTGCAAATACAAATGATGGAAACGGAAATGATGCAGGCCATCTTCGAATCTTTGATTGGGATGGAAACAACTGGTTACAACTAGGTGATGATATTGATGGGGAGTTTGCTGGCGATAGATCTGGTTATTCCGTTTCACTTTCAGCAGATGGTCAAAGAGTTGCCATTGGTGCTCCTTTGAATGATGGAATTGCAAATGATGCGGGCCATGTTCGGGTGTATGAACTTCCACTTATGAGTACATCCATCGAACCGACTGCTTCGAAGGGTCATATTTTTGAGCAAATTTCTCCAAACCCTGCCTTGTATAAAACAGAGCTTACCTTTTCTTTAAAAATACCAGGGCCTGTAGCAATCAGACTATTTGATAGTATGGGGAAATTGATTTCGAAGAAATCTTATTTAGCTAAACAGGGAATAAATCGACTAGATTGGGAAGTTTCACAATTAACTCCTGGGAATTACTTCTTTGAACTTAATCACCAAGGAGAAACTACATTTCAGAAATTAATAGTTAGGTAACTATTATCATGAGGTTAAAAGGGAATAGGTAAATTTTCTACTACAGGTAATTATTATAGATTAATTCGATATTTGAGAATGACATGTTACCGGGTTTCCACCCGATTGTTAACATAATTATGATTATAATCCTGGAAATTATTCCGGATGGAAATTCTACCCTATCGGAATTTATTCCTAATTTTCATCAGCTTCTCTTAAGATTTCCTCTAGGATCGCACGTGAAAACCGAAACCCAATTTTGTGCAACTTCTTCAAGGGATCTTTAATTGTAGGTATAAATCCTTTCTTTTTGCCTAATATCAATACCTTGAGTGTTCCAATAATAGATATTTGGTATTCTTTTGCGATTTTCCTGCCTTTCTTTTCATCTATAATCAGAATACTATTTTCAAGCTGTCGGGCCAATGCTATTGCACTTGCTTCACCCAAGTCTAATCTTTTCTCTAGCTCTTTTTGGAATTGAAGATCTTTTACAGAAAGAACACTTATCCAATCTGGCAATTCTTTGCCAAATTCTTGCTCAACCTCTGGGGTCGTGATTACTTGTTGGAAAATTTGTTTTAGTAGTACAAGCTGATCAATCCCTTCTAATGCAATCAAACAACTTGTATCAGAGATTATTACCTTATCCATCAATCAAAAGGAATTTTTAAATCCTCTACCGTCTCACCAAATATGGAAACACCATATCTCCCAACGGTTTCAAGAAATTCTCGTTTTGATATCCCCACAAATTTTGCGGCTTGTCCGGAAGAAAGGATTCCCTTATCAAACAAAGCTGATGCTATAGTCATCCGAACTTCTTTTTCATTCACTTCTTCGGGTATGTTTATTGATAAAGTCCTCATATCTTCAATTTATGAAATAATACGGTTCTTATCTCTATCCTGTTATGAAATATGATCAATATTCAAAATCTCCCCTTTAATTAAACTCAGAGAATTTTAATTCAACAACCCCCCCAAAATATCTTAAGTTGGAAATTTTATAATGTTGAATAGAACCCTAATTATGTTAACACAAAGATCGAAACACCTGACATCGATGTATGTCCCGAATCCTTCTACTATGAAGTGCTTAGCCTAAAAAGTTGAGGCTACCACCAAATCCTAATTATTGAATTAAGATTCGTCCTATTTATAGGATTTAATTTTCCAGATTTGATTCTCCCTAGCTTTCAAAAAGAAAAGTTAAACCATTAAATAGGGGAAAATAAAGATTGAAAAAGTAAAAGTCCTGGGATCTTTGGAGGAAAACAAAGCACTCTCAAGTATACTGAATCAGGTCACAGCGTCTTAGATTAATATAGATTCATTCGCGATAACAGCCCGACACAAACTTTTTGTTTACTTTGTAGAGTCTCCATGCTTAGATAAGATTCACCTAACAATTTATCCCCAACTCTCCAGATATTTGGAAACAAGACAGCCCAAAATATGTTAGCATCTGGGGTCTTAAATTTTACGTTATACAAAAAGGGCTCAGCTTAGGTATTTTTTCGCAGTAATAGCTTATCGAAACTTACTATGCCTACTTCAGTCAAGGGTTTAATACTTTCACTCTTTAGTTTGTTATGGCTGCAGTTAAGCTGGATTGATGGCGTTCTAATTTTTCTATTCTGCTCATACTGTCACGTGACGCAGTTTTGTCTCAATGGTTGGAAGGTTTGGACACTTATTTTATTTAAGCGAATGAATCACTTATATATAAACAGCTCGGAATAAGTTATAAATATTATCATATTGGAATGATGAATATGCCAGAGTATCTACCGGTAGTAAATATTTGCAGAAACTATAAGTAATTAATAAACAACATGAAACGATTAAGATAACTCAGAATGAATTATTTTCAGTACTTATAGTTTGCGCATGTATTTTGTGATAATAACAACAAAGACAGACTCAAGGATTTCCTTTGGAATTGAATAAAACGCACGAACTATGGATATTATAAAATTAGTGAAAGAAACTATTTCCGCGCTTTATGCAATTGATATGATTCAGCAAATTGAAAACAAAGAAATAGAAAAAAGATGGCAGGAATACCAGCAAAGTATAACTGATCACTATAAAATATTTAACCTAGCTGGAGAGGAAATTACCAGTAAAGAGAAAAGGGAAATGATTAAAAATAAACGCAGTATGGTTGACTCATTTCCTTTTGAAGGTTATTTATCGGTAAGTTTTGGAAAGGGAGTTATTAATTTTTCGGGGTGGCAGTTTTGTGAGACTAAGAAGCCGATAAAATATGATATTGTAATTAAGGTTTAGAGTAAATCATCAAAAAACCAAACTTACTGATATCGATCACCACCATTAAGTAAAAACACATAGTTAAAACAACCAATAACAAAAATGAAACAAACATTTTCATTAATCATTATTCTAATCTCTTGCCTTGTATCATTTTCTCAGGACCAGAAAACAGCTCCACCAGATCCAGAAACTCAATCCAAAATGGAAGCCTTTGCATCAGGGACAGGTGAAATTATGAAATTCACTGATACTGAACTTTCAAAGCTATCTCTTCTTTATGGAGTAGCAGATACAAAAGTCAGAGAGATCAAAAGAGGGGGCCAAACGATGTATTTTTACCAAATCAGCAAGGCTGATAAGTATAGCACGCACATTGCCTCAATTGCTTACGAGGACTTACTTGAGGTAATTAAAGCAATGGAAGCTTTGGTCGAAGAATCTGCTAAAGATGCTACTAGCACTAAGTACATCGAAAACAAGTTTGTAACTGATGACGGATTCCAGGTGGGATACTTTGTAAGTAAAGGAAAATTAAGCTGGTATCTGAAACTGAAGAGGTATGGGAAGAATACTTTGTTTTTGAAGAACCTAGAAAGCATTCAATTATCATTTAATCAGGCAAAAAATGTCATTGATCAAATGAAGTAATAATGACCGTAGCTTACTAAGTAGTACCAGTTCTGAAAAAAAAGAGTTCGCGGCATTTAAAGCTGGTTTCTAGGGACTGGTACTACTGTTATGGTTGTACCTACTTATCTGATGGAAGAAAAGAAGACCTGGAAAAAATGTGCCCCAATTATAGAGACTACATGCGCTAAAGGACCCTGTTGCAAAGATTATGCTTCGTATATTTAATGTCAACTCACAATCACTAATCCGAGCTCATGAGTGCCTTCAAATACCGTCATTTTCAGAGAGAAATTATTTTACAATGTGTCCGTTGGTACTGCAAATACGGGATCAGCTATCGGGATCTTGAAGAAATGATGGAAGAGCGTAGAGTTAGGGTTGACCATACCACCATTTACAGGTGGGTACAGCGATATGCTCCTGAACTGGAAAAGCAAATGCGTTGGTACAAAAAGTTCTCCTTCAGTGGATCGTGGCGAGTAGATGAAACCTATATCAAAGTAAAAGGAGTCTGGAAATATTTATATAGAGCTGTTGACAAATACGGAAGGACCATTGATTTTTATTTGTCTCATACCCGGAATACAAAAGCAGCAAAACGTTTCCTACAGAAAGCAATCAAGGGGTTAAAGGAGTGGGAGCAGCCCTACGTGATCAACACAGATCAGAATTCTACCTATGGCAAAGCCATTAAAATGCTAAAGGAAGAGCATCGCTTGTCAGCATCTACAGAACATCGAAAAGCCAAGTACTTGAATAATATTGTTGAGGCTGATCATGGAAAACTCAAGCGACTGATTAAACCAACGTTGGGATTCAAATCCATGAAGACTGCTTATGCTACAATCAAAGGATTTGAGACCATGCGAATGTTCAAAAAGGGTCAGTTTGATCTGTTTATGTATGGAGCGAAAAGCAAACTCATGGGTGAAATCCGTCTCATAGACAGACAGTTTGATTATTTTTAATAAATTGAGAGTAGCCTGACAATCTTGTGATCATTTATAATGTTTGCAACAGAGCCCTTTATTGCCCGCTGAGTCGTAATAATCAATGTCTTCTATGTAGATGCTGTCTGATAAGCTCGTATTTCTAAGACTCAAAGTTGCTGTTAGTTTAAATCGGACATCTTTGGTTTCACTATAAATGTCTGAATAAATAGGAACATAGACCGTATCTTTAAATTTGAGTTCCAAATCTTCTACAAAAATCTCCTGCGCTTTGAGCACATCTTCTCCGACCTTATTAAGGTTAGGGTTCTTTCCTTCACAGCCTATTATTATAAGCAGTAATGCAAAAGGAATGCATATCTTTAGGCTGGAAAGTAAGAGCTTCATCTATGTCTGATAATTATGAATATATCCCCAATATTAAAACAAATAACCTAAAGTCTAAACTTTATACAACTTATTTCATTTGCACAAAAAACATTACGACTCGTAGAAATATCTAAACTATTTTAAATTCTCCCCGTATATGTAAATGTATGTTAAAGTCAGAACACGCTAGTATTTCTATTTTCTTTCCTGCAAAAACTCTCTGGAATCCCTATCTTTTCCCCTGATGGGTTCTTAGCATCATTCCCATTTATTTTTCGTTCATCCTAATCAGTTTTTGATCCCCTCAAAAACGGTGACCTAATATTCAGTTTTTTATGCTATCAACTCAAGAGTTTCAAACACTCCTTCTGAGAAATGGAGGAGATATCATTAACAATATAGATCCAGAAGAAATTCATTTATACCACCTCATTAAACAAAATCTTCACAAGACCAATCTAGCAGAGAATGAAGACTTTCAAGCAGATTTTGCCTATCTGTACAAACTAAGAGGGAAAAGCTACCATGTAAAGCTGATGAAGCGCTTTTTTCAATTGCTGGAAAAAGAGAAAGCACATGCTACAGTCAACATCCGGCAAACATCCCGCAAGTTATTCGGCATAAAACCGAAAGCTTTTAGAGGAAAGCACTTCTCCCTGCTTACCCAGTTTTTGCACACTTTGCACGAAAACTACCCTATTTATAATAAAGAGGTAGCTGAATTATTCGTAGAGGAACTTCCCACAAACAGAAAGATTCCCTTTTATCGGAAGACAAATCTGTTTTTTCACAATTATGACAAAACGCTCAGTCTGTACAAGGAGGTTTTGAGCAAAGGCAAACTTTATGATCTAATCCGAGTCCTGGAGCTGAAGTTCAAGCCATTCAAAGAATCCTTGAGCCATTCGAAAAACCTCGATTTGCTGGTTCGTTCAGCGGGTGACCTGAAAAGAAAAGGGCAACTCCTCAATCCGGGAGATCACATTTTCCTGACTTCTACCTAACAGCATCCAAAGCTATATGTTTCTTTCCTCTCGCTTTAGCAAGAGGAGCCCATTCCTTATACCTAATTCAATTACGCATGAAGTCTCAAACTATACTTAGAAAAGAAAAAATATTTATCCTGCTCGACAAAGCAAGCAAGTCCAATCCCATTTTAGATTACGGACTTAAATTGGCGGCCCGGATGCGATTCTCCGCCAGCTTGTTGGCTTTTAAAGAAGAGCAACAACAAGCGCTCACGAACCTGCTTCCCTCCGGGCTTTCTCCTTTTGGAGCCCGATCTATGGACATCTTTGCCGAAAAAGTCAGTCCCATTCCCCTCGATAACCAACTGTCCCGCGAATCCAGCAGACTTTGGAGCAAGTTGCAATACGAATTGGGAAGAGAAGCGAATCTGAATCAGGTTCTTCTCACAATTCAGGAAGAAGATGCCTTTTTGCTTGTGCTGGAAGGAAGCAATCCCAAACATAAACTTCAAGAGATACTCGGGACCTTTGATACCCGATTAGCCGGTGCGACGGATCTCCCGGTTCTTATTCTCCCACCTTCAACTAGCTGGAAAGGGGTAGACAAGCTCCTCTTCATTATGGATGCAGAAGACCTTAATCGAAAACCACTCAAGACCATGTACACCTTGAGTAAACGACTGGAAGCTCGCCTGGAAGTCGTAATGATTTCAGAAGAAGCTATGGGGCAATCGGAGGGGAACTTCCTCCTGCTGCGAGAAAACATCCACCAAGAATTTCCAGATGTAAACCTCTCATTCCACAAAATCTACGGAGAGCAAAACCTAGAAGAAGTTCAAATCCTGATTGAGGCTACTGAAGCCGATTGGTTGGTCTTTGAAAAAAAGGATCGCAACTTATTTGACCGCCTATTTGACAGTTACCATAACCACAAACTTATCCAGGAATCGCCTATACCCTGCCTTGTATTCTAGGCCCAGGGTTTCCACTCATTTTCAACCGAAAAATTAAATACATGAATTACCAAACACTTAGTAATAAATACATTTCAGATAGCCAATGAAAACTCAACATCCTACTTGCCAGCCTACACATTTATTACCAAAATCTAAGAACGTTTCACTGGAAGGTTCAAGGGCCAAATTTTTTCGAATTGCATAAGCAGTTCGAAAATATGTACGAAAAAGTCAGTAAAAATATTGACGACACTGCCGAAAGAGTAATGGCCCTCCAGGGCAAGCCCATAACCCAGCTTTCAGAATACCTGACCATTTCTGTACTCGATGAAGTCTCTGGGGAGTTAACTAGCAGGGAGATGCTTGAAAAGGTACTTAGCGACCAGGAAATTCTCATTCAAAGCCTGAGATTTTTGGTCTCATTTTCCAATCAACATGGAGACGAAGCTAGCGCTGATATGTTGGTTTCGATCTTACATGAAGTCGAAAAAGAATCCTGGATGATGCGAGCTTTTCTCAGAAGAAATAGTAGCTAGAAATAGCACGTAACCAGAACATTATTTTTTCACCTATAAGCCAACTTATGTTCCCGTTTTTAAACGAATTTTATACTACAATCACCTCCTTTTTCTCTCAATTAGCAGTAGCCCTACCCTTATTGTTAGTCGCCATTCTGTGTTTTAGTCTTTTTTATCTGCTGTCAAATTATATATCCAAAAACCTGGGGAAGCAATTGGCTACCAGTATGGATGATCCTTTGCTGGCTCAGTTTCTAAGCCGATCTGTAAAGATATTTATACTGGCCATTGCGTTCATGATCTGCCTCAAAATCATGGGATGGGGAGATGTCGCTGCGGGCTTGCTCACAGGTGCAAGTGTCAGTGCTTTATTGATCGGATTTGCCTTTAAAGATATAGGCGAAAACTTCCTGGCCGGCATCATGATGGCATTTAATCGTCCCTTTCAATTAGGGGATGTTGTAGAAATCAATGGATACACAGGGAAAGTGCAGGAACTGAATCTGCGTAATTCTCTTATCAAGACTTTCGATGGAAGAGATGTATATATTCCTAATGCAAATATTGTCAAAAATCCCGTCCTCAATCATACCATTGATGGCTTTCGTCGTTATGAGTTTGACCTCATTCTGGATTATGAGGCAGATACTGAAAAAGTAATACGCATCTGTACCGAAATGTTAAAATCTGTATCGGGAGTTTTGGAGGGAGATAAAGCCCCTGCAGCTTATATAACAGATATTGGGAATCGTACCTTAAAGATCACCGCTTATTTTTGGATAAATACTTTTGACAAACGAATAAATGCTTTGGCCATTAAATCGGAAGCTATAGGTAAAATTCTCAAGCTGTTAGGAAAGCACGGCATTTACCTTCCTGGAGAAATCATTGAATTGAAAAACTACCCTAATCAAAGTTTAAGGATGCAAACAAAGAAGCCTTATGGAAGCTAACAATTCCAAATGTTCGACAAATACATAACCAAAATTTATTTTAAATTACCGAAATAAAATGCATATGTATTTTTATGCAACTAATTATTTTTAATCCCGTATATATAACTGTATGCCGTATTACAAAACGAAACAAAAACGTACTGTCCTTCCCTTTATTTTCTTCCGCTGACGTGGTTTAAAATTGTTCATTGGCTCAGGCGAAATTTTTCTCTTCCGCCTATTATTTCGTATAACTAAAGCCAAATTCTCTATTCTTATTTTGAATCCTTTTAAATAAATATTGCTGACAATTGCAGTCAGAAGCCTCATATGAATTTTACTCTAGAATTATTTCAATCATTAAAACTCTCACACTCAAAAACGAACCCACATCTAAGCCTTTATATTCCTACCCATAGGAAATCACAGGTCCAGGCGGATAAAATCAAGTTTAAAAATGCTCTATCAGAGGCCGAACAAAAACTCTGTGATCCCCAACGTTCTCTTTATGAAAGCATGGATTCATCAGAGGCCCAGAAGTTTCTAAAAGAAGCCTACACATATCTGAAAAATGATGAATTTTGGCTTCATCTATCTGATATGTTGGTCCTCTTTATCAGTGAGGATTGCTTTGAGGTATATACCTTACCCATCAAACGCAAGCCCCTTACATACGTAGGACCACAGTTTTACCTCAGTCCATTGATTTCTTTACTCAATAAAGAAAAGAAATTCTTCATTTTGAGTTTGAGTCAAGGTGGATCGAAGTTTTTTGAAGCAGGTCCCCATCACATTACTCCCATAATGATAGATGATCTGGTTCCTGCGAACATAGCCGAAATCGGGAACGAAGCTGAGGAAAAAAATCTTCAATTCCATTCCGTTGGAGCAAGCCAGGCGATCTTTCATGGACAAGGCATGGGAAAGGATATCAAAGAGGTAGAATTGGAAAAATATTTTCGTCAAATGGACCAAGGCTTAATGAGCATGCTCTATGATGAAAAGCTTCCCATGATACTTGCAGGCGTAGACTATCTGATTCCTATTTATAAATCTCTGTCAAAATACACCCATATCTTGCCGGAACATGTTAGCGGAAATCAGGAACATACGCATCCCATGGATTTGCATGAAAAAGCCTGGTCCATTGCTTCGCAATATTACCAGCAAGACAGAGAAGAAAAGCTCGACAGTTTCAAGGAAAACTATTTATCCTCCAAGGCCTCATTTTCTCAAGAAGAAATCATAAAATCTGCTTATGAGGGGAAAATCAAATACCTATTCCTGGACAGAGAAAATGAACCTTTATGGGGATTTTATGGCTACTTAAGCAATAACAAAGTCCAATTTTACCCTGGCCAAAATGCCTACAACTACTGCCTGTACGATTTTGCCGCTATGCAGGCATTCGAAAAAGGGGCAGAAGTATATTTGCTTGATCATGCTGAGCTACCTGTGCCTGATGCAGGCAT
Source organism: Bacteroidia bacterium (assembly GCA_033391075.1). Classification (NCBI taxonomy): domain Bacteria; kingdom Pseudomonadati; phylum Bacteroidota; class Bacteroidia; species Bacteroidia bacterium. Next base: position 54,608 of record JAWPMV010000002.1, on the reverse strand, counting down.
GAATGCCATCTTTCGCTACTAATTTTTCAGGCAAGCTTCTGGCACTAGAAGCCTACGATCACTCTTTCAGCAAGAGCGGATTCCCCTTCCCTATGTTTCACTTTACCTAAATTTTATTATGACAAAAACAAGCTATAAACAAAAAGCCAAAAATCTCATTGACGAATTATTTGATAAGGTTGATGAGCTCGAAAAAGACAAAGACACTATTCAAGACGAACTGAAAAAAGACTACCAGAAAAAGGTCGACCAACTTCAGGTAAAAAAACAAAAACTCGAGGCCCGATACAAAAGGTTAAAATCCGAGATGCCTGAAATTCAGGATGAGTTAGAGAAAAGTCTTCAGGAGGCACTGAATGAAGTAAAAAATAAGAAAAATCAGGTATCCGATAGTCTTGCATCCCTGAAAGAAGAGCAGGAGGTAGTCCTTGAGAAAGTGGGGGAGCAGCTAGAAAACAAGCTGGATGATCTTAAAAATATAGGGACAATATTCAAAGAGGAGTTCGAGGGTAAGAAAGAGGAGTCAAAAGAAAGCTGGGAAGAAGCGAAAGCAACCTTTTCAAAACATGCACAAAAGTTTCAGGCCGAAGTCAAGAATTTTACCCAAAAATTTGCCTAATAAATGAAAGAACAATTCCAGCAATCATTCGAAAAGCTGTTTGATAAGACCAGTGGATGGATAGACAGTATCATACTGAGTTTACCCAATCTTATCCTTGCCTTCCTGATCGTATTGGGCTCTGTATTCATAGCAGGAAGAATCAAAAAATTCTCCGCGAAATACATGAGAAAAATCATGACTAACCCAGGCGTGGCGGGAATACTGAGCAACCTGGTCGTGGTTCTCTTCATGCTCCTGGTCCTATTCCTGGTCCTGAGTATTCTCGACCTGAGCGAAGCACTTACTGCCTTCTTGGGAACAGCTGGGGTAGCAGGTTTAGCCATCGGCTTCGCCTTGCAAGACCCCATGATCAATCTCTTTTCAGGTATGCTTATGTCGGTCAAAGACTATTATAAGTTGGGGGATTTGGTAGAAATCAAGGATTACTTTGGATACATCCAGAAAATCAATTTGAGGTCCACCATCCTGCTGACACTCGATGGGCAGGAAGTAGTCATTCCCAACAAAGATGTCCTCCAAAGCCCCTTGAAAAATTATGCCCACACTCCCAGAAGAAGAATTGACATCAATTGTGGTGTATCCTATGGAGACGAACTGGAAAAAGTCAGGGAAATTGCGCTAGAAGCGCTTAGTAAATCTGGACTTGATATCAGAGAATCCGAACCCATAGAATTCTTCTTTACAGGATTTGGGGATAGCAGTATTGATTTCAGCCTTCGATTCTGGAAAAACATTTATCATCAGGAAGACTACCTGGAAGCCAGAGATAAGGCCATTGTGGCACTTAAAACAGCTTTCGATGAAAACGGAATTACCATTCCCTTCCCCATACGCACACTAGACTTTGGAGTAGTCGGGGGAACTCGGCTTGACCAATTAGCCAAACAAAAACCCAATTCTATCAATCAAAATTAAATCAGTAGTATTATGAAAAAATTAGCCATCATGGGTATAAGTATCATGTTTCTGGGAGTTATGTTCTTCTCCTGTCAATCTGAATCTAAATCAAAAACAGAAGATATAAAGAATGAGATGGGAGATTTAGCTGAAAGTATCACGGAGGCGCTGCAGGAAGAGAAAAAAGATCTTTCCGAGGAAATTCAGCTTATGCAGGGACAAATTGACACAGAGCTTGACTCCCTTGAGAAAGAGTTGGAAAACATCTCGGAAAATGCAAAGGAAGATATGCAAACACGTATGAAGTTTCTCAGGCAAAAGCAGGATTCTCTGGATAAAAGCCTGGACCAAATAGGAACAGCCATCAAGGAAGACTGGAAAGAGATCAAAACCAAAAGTGAGCAAAACCTGGAGGAATTAGCGGAGCGCCTGAAAAAAGGCAGGGATGTTTAAAGAAGAATATAAGGGCTCAAAAGTCCCTTACTTTTTTTCTATACCCTACACCATTAATTCCTGAAATGATATCCCTAAACATCCTCCCTGAGGCAGAAACTCACGTCGAAAAACTCATTATCAATAAAAGAGCTCCAGGCCACGTATTCCACAACCTAAAATTTCGTAAGGTCTTTATCAAGGAGTCTAAAAAGCTTCTGAAACGAGCTAATCTGAAGGAAGAGACATCTAACCTGCTGATGCTCGCTGCATGTTTTAAAGATATTTCCCGGGGAATCAAAGAAGGCTCACTTGTGGAGAATAGCATTCAGATGTTGGAAACCTTCCTTGCTCCCTACGACTGTTCTCCAGAGCAAATCAAACAACTCAAAGCCTTACTCTCAGGGGAGATTCAAAAAGACCCTGAATGGATTCTGGCGAGCAATATCCTCCATGACGCTGAATGGGCCTTTGCCGGAAAAAAGAAGTTCTTCAAAAAAGTCGATCTACTTCTGTTGGAATGTAAAAACTTAACGAGTCGACCGATTGAAGAACGGCTTTGGTACAAAGAATTGATGAAAAGACTATTACACAATCGCTTTCTGACCCCCTGGGCCATTGATTGGTATACCAAAAGAAAGAATAAGAACCTCCTAAAACTAAAATCGTTCATCAAAAACCTGAAAAAAGAGCACAAGCGATTTAAGGCTGGTAAAGACTTTGGGAGAGGCATCGATACCGCTTATCGGATTACCCTGAAAAATCATACCGATCTGAGCCGAATCGCTGATGGGAAAGCCAATATGATCATTAGCATCAATACCTTAATCCTCTCGGTCCTGATTACAGGACTTACGGCCGGTTTATCCATCGATAGCTTTTCCCAAGGAATCAACTTCCCCAACTACATCCCCGTCATTATTCTCTTATTAAGTTCGCTCTTAGCAACTACTTTTGCTGTGTTTAGCGCCGTGCCTACCATAAATTCCCTCAAAGAATTTTCGCCCGGAGACATGGATCGGGAGAATATGCTTTTCTTTGGAAATTTCCTGTCCATAGAGGAAAATAAATTTGTTAACTACTTCCGAGGCCTTAGAACCGATCAGGAAAAGTTGTATGATAATCTGTCCCGAGATCTTTACGGACTTGGCAAAGTACTGAGAAAGAAATATCACCTCCTGGGTATTTCTTATCGGGTATTTATTGGCGGGCTTATCGGATCTTTTTTGAGTTTCTTGGTGGTTCAATTAATCTAGCTTCTGTCTGAAAAATACTTTTTAAGATAAAATTTGATGAAACTGAGTTTGATCATAGCCCAAAATCGTAGGCATTTTTCTCAAATCAAGTAGCAATTCACTTACAGTTCTTGAGCCAACTAACGAATCTATCAGGTTTCGTTCTTTTTATCTCTTGGGATCAAAAGAAGGCCTATGCCCACGTTTTCTCTTCTTTGTTCCCCTCCGAAGTTTCTTAAGCGGAATATTATACTTAATGACTATCTGTCAAATATTGTCTCCAGGAAAATTATATGCTTGTTAAAGAACTTTTTCTAATATAGTCTATGGAGGTCTGAGGTATCAACACACACATATGATTTTTGGGAAATAGAAGTGTGCATTTTCTGCCCCTTTAGTTTGGACTCCTCTAATCTAGCCATAACCATATAAAAACTTCACCAGAAGCAACTAATACTTCTGGTGATTAGTAATTAGCATGAATGCAATTATTTTAGAAATTCTACTCTACCATTGTCCATGTCGTAAAGAGCTCCCACGATTTTAATTTCGCCATTATCTTCCATTTCTTTTAATATGGGGCTATCTGTCCGGATCTTTTCTATGGTGTTGCGCACATTACTTTCACTTACTTTATGGACAAAAGTCTGATTTTTGGATGATCTGTCTCCCTCATACTCGATTTTCTCAACTGCCGGCTGAATTTTCGTAAGCATGGGAGTAATATTTCCTAATTTAACATCATCGATCGCTGCCTTCACTGCTCCACAATGCTCATGTCCCATCACCAGAATAAGTTTTGATCCAGAGACTTTACAAGCAAATTCCATACTGCCAAGAATGTCTTCATTTACAAAATTACCCGCAACACGAGCTACAAATACATCTCCAATTCCTCTATCAAAAACATCTTCTACCGGTACCCTGCTATCAACACAAGATAAAATGATGGCTTTTGGATATTGGGCTTTTACGCTTTCACGAACCTGAGCAGAATGATCTCTGGCGGTCAGATCATTTACCATAAATCTTTCATTTCCTTCTTTCAGAGATTGAATAACTAGATCCGGGCTTAGTGCATCCTGTTCTTCTTTTGTAAGAACTTTTTCTACCAGGCCTACGATTGACTCCTCTACTATTTGCCCACTACTCGATAAGGGTTCTTTACTCTCCCCATTGCTACTACATGCCGTTAACATACCCACCGCTATAAGTAAAACCAGAAAACTATTTTTCTTCATATAATTTATGAGTTGATTATTAGTTATTTGACAATACGAATATCGCAGATAATAATTTTACTATTATTGACAAAACTATTACTAACAGTATTTTTCTTAAATAAGGTGAAATTCTAAATACAAAGTCCTTTATATGCCATAAAATGCTCCTTAATCATAAAAAATGGATGATAGTAAAACTATCATAAAGAGTAGTCGTATGAATTTTAAAGGAAAAATACTTTATCTATGAGGTTAAACATATTCATTATCTTTTTCGCTTGGGTAAATTTATCGTTTGCTCAAGTTCTCCTTCAAGCTGAAAATTATCAGTTGAATATTAAGCCAGAATGGGGTTCGAGTCCGGTTGATAGGGCAATATTTGAGACCCTCGGAGCTGAAATAGAGCAATTAACGTATGAAGAAGCCCGGGCACTTGGTTTAAATGCCGGGATAAGGATCAACCGTATCCTACTCAGCGGAAAGTTTGGAAATAATTCTCCGAAAACAGGATTTATCATTACGCATTTCAATAAGGAAGCCATATTTAATCTTGAGACCCTGCATCATTTGCTAAAAAATTCGGAAGGACCTATTATATTAAGAGGCTTTTATGAAAGTCTATTGGGCAGAAATGCAGGGATAGGAGAAATATCTATTTATACTCTTGCGCCCCAATAAAATAGTCAAAAGGGCTTAAATTCCATATAAGAGACCTAACCTATCTGATTTCAAATTAATGCCTTGACTTAGGCATACGTTTCTATGAAAGTAGTTTTTCATTTTTATTAACAAAAAAATGCCCCAATAAAGGGGCATCAGATGGGTTTAGGATTACCTAACGATTGAAAATTTTCTTGTATTAAAGAAAGTCGAAGAGTTCCATAAAGTTAGAAACTCTCGACTTCAAGCAACATGGTCATTGCGCCCTGGTTGAGAGGCGCTGTATAATGGTTCAATTCATATTTACTCTTACATACAATCAATTGAGAATCTATTTCCTTGAGCTCAATTGGCTCCTATTACATATTCTTTGCAACAGTTTTATAGTTCCTAATATCTGAGATATATAGGTTTTAATTGCCGTTCTATCTTCCCTTGAAAGATAAGTCAATAGTGCTTGAAAGAATTGAGGAAGGGTTTAAAGTCTTCTGCGTAAATTTGAGTACAAAACATAAGACTAGTCAAACTTAATACTTTTGAACTAAGTATCTATTAACAAAAGATAATTTTTCAACTTTTCTGCTGAACTCTTTTGCGTAGTCTACTCAAAGAGACAGGTGTTACCCCTAAAAAATAGGCAATATCTTTCGCCGCAATCCGAGAAAAAATACCTGGTCTTTTCTGCAAGAGATCTAAATATCTTTCTTCCGGACTTTTACGTACAAAATTATCTATCCTTCCCAGCAATTCTAAAATTACTCTTTCAGCAAAAAATCGATAGGCAGATTGGAATCCAGGATTCTTCTTTGATACCTCCATGAGATCTCTATAATCTATACATAAAAGCATGGTTTCCTCTACTGATTGGACCATATACCTTGAACCTTCCCCATTTAAGATGGTGCGAAGACTCATGGAATGATCATGCTCAAAAGTTAAGAAAGTAGTAATTTCTTCTCCCTTATCATTCAATTGATACGTTCTTAACATTCCCTTAAGTACGTAGGCAAGTCTATAATCTTCTTGTCCTATTTCTCGAAAGATCGTTTTGGGAGGAAGTTGTTTGCTGAAGCCAAGTGAAATTACTTTTTCAGCCTCCGCTTGACTTAACAAGCCAAATTTGAAAGCATAATGCTCCCGCAACTCTTGAACCATATGGGATTAATTTACAGGATGAACACCTTAAACTACCTCAAATTGTTTGCCATTTTTGTTGCAGATATACTTATTCAAACATAGGATTTCTCCACTCAGCTACTTTTCCTTGAATAAGTAGTCAAGGCTGACCAACTTTGTCCTTTCTCTGTTAAAGGAAATATATTGAAGTCTCCAGCAAATCATGCTGCCAAACCGTATATCTTAATCGTTGAAGATGATTCAACGACTCTATCTGTATATCAAAATATTCTCCAAAGCATTGGTAGTAAATTTCAGCTTAAATGTTTCTCCGATGCAAGAGATGCCCTTTATTTCCTTGAAAAGGAATTAAAAATCCATAATTCTGTTTATGCCATTCTCCTAGATCTTCATATGCCCTACCTTGATGGCTGGCAGTTTCTTGATATTATTATGCAGCTAAAAGAATTCTCCTACTCCCCTCCCCTTATCTGGCTTTGTTCAGCAGATTCATCCTCCTATACCTTCAAACAAATCCTCAAACAGGCTTATGTCGAGCGTTTTATACATAAACCTATCGAATGGAGCCAACTCAATGAATTCTATGAAAAGGCTTTAGAGCTAAGTCCCAAAGCTAGTAATGAACGATCTCTCAATAAGCACGAAAACTCACCAAGAAGCCTTTTACACTTAATGAAACTCTCTCACAGATTTTCTCAATTTTCTATGATGAAAAAGAATCCGATAGAACAAGTTATTCTTAATGTACGTTCCAGATTAGAACTGGAAAAGCAAATTTGTATTTGCCTACAAAAACATGAAAACCCTATTTATCAGGCACTTATACTTACAGATTTCTTCCATACCCTTGAAGAGTTCATTATCAAAGTAACAGGAAGTGATGATCCCAAAAAAGAGGCTTTGATACGTATTTTGAGCGATTATCTGGAAATAGTTGAGCGGCTATGGGTAAAAAACAAATTGCATAGAAAACAAAGATCCAGGTCCTATTATGATAGATACCGTTCTGAATATCAACTACTTGAATTCAGATATATTAGCCGATGAATAATCGTTCCTGTTTACTGGAAAATTAAATAGTCTCATCCAGGTAAACAATAATACTTATAAGTTCATCCAAATCAATAGGTTTTCTCATATACGCATTTGCGCCCATCTGAATAAGCTCCTTTCCCATCCAATCATCCACAACAGATGAAAAGATAAAAATTCGAATTTCGTCAAATACTTTTTCTTTACGCAATAGTTCCAGGGTTTCAAACCCATTGAGGATAGGCATCTCCAGATCTAATAGAATCAAATTTGGGAAAGGCCTCTGTTCTCGTTCTGCTTGGCTCAATCCTTCAATCAATAGTTCACCATTGAGAAAATATACCACTTCGAATCTAGGCTTTGCTTCTTGCATAGCGCATGAAAACAGCTGAGTTTGAACGGCACTATCTTCAGCGTAAAAAATAAGCGGGGATAAGAAAGTTGAGTCTTTCATTTGCCTCTTAAGTTAATTGAGACCAAGTACTCACAAATGAAGTTGATCAGCTTGAAAAGATATTCTTAGGTGTTGATCCGATTTATTAATCTACAACTATTACAATTAATCACCAATATGTTATATTTCGTATATTTCAAAAATCGAATTACCCCCTGCAGTATAAGTCATATAATCCCCTAACACTACAAAAAGAAAAGCCCAGCTTTCACTGAGCTATAAAATGCATGACAATACAATCCACTGTCATGGGAACACTTGCTGTTACTTATTTGAATGGCTGATAGACAAGATGGGTTGTCAGCAAATTTGATTAGGATCGTATATGACTCATTAGGCCAAGTTTATCAAAAAAATGATAGGCTTCAATAAAATATGTAAGAAAATCTAACTGAAAACTTTCTGGGACTTTTCAAAAAATAAATTCCGAAATTCTTCTACTCCTATTTCTTGTCGATTAACCTTATTTTACAATAATAAATAATACGAAGATGAAAGCATTTCCAATCAAGCAGGGCCTCATTCTTAACTAATCTTCTTTTATTTTGACAAATATTCGATAAAATACTCCTAACTTGATATGTATTCCACGCAATTAAAGAATGTGTATATTTAGCCTATGGAAGATCTGCAGAAACTGCTCGGAGACTTTAGCGTTACCAAAGAAGAAATCTTTAGAAACTGGATGAGCACTTTGCCCAGCGAATCAACCAAGCGAACCTATAGCTATAGCTTTGAGAAGTTTTTGGGTTATCTAGCTCTTAGAGAAATACCGGTTAACCGCGTTCATGCGAAAGACATTTACTATTACATCGAAGAGCTGAAAAGATACGGCGACCCCTGCCAGGGAGAAGACGAGCGAAAACCGCTTTCCACGGCTTATGTGAATAAGATAATATCTTCCGTTCGGAGTTTCTATGATTACTGCATCCTGGATAATAATATAGGAGGCATTATGTTCAACCCTGCCAATCCTGTAAAACTCAGAAAACCAGTTACTTCTCGGGCCAAAAGAAAGGAAGCCTTTAGCCTGGAAGAAGTGATTGCCCTGATTGATATGGCAGATAATAAAAGAGACAAAGCCCTGATCGCCCTAATGGCAGATACGGGGATTAGAACCATAGAAGTTTATCGGGCAAACTGGGAGGACATAGGCACTAGCAACGGCCTTCCCACCCTGGATGTTCAGCGCAAAGGCTCGGAGGTGAAAGAAGATTTTGTGCACATAACCGCCAGCACTTTTCGACTATTAATGGCCTATAAAGAAGAACGCGAACCTCTCTTTGGGCCTGAGCCACTCTTTACCTCCGTTTCGCCCCGAACCCATGGCGATAGACTTACCACCCGTTCTATCAGTTGGATTGTTAAAGAACTCAAAAGCAAATGCATGGCTTTAGGCCAAGTCATTGATCCCAACGGCCAAAAGACCGCCCACAGCCTTCGCCACTTTTTTGGCACAGAGCAAATGGGCCGCACAGGTAGACTCGAAGAGGTCGCCGATGACATGGGGCATCATAGCACCGAGAATACAAAACGCTATTCGCGCAAAGCGCGGGAGGAGAGTAGAGCGAAGCGGGCAGTGGATTTTTTTGAGGGGAGGATTTGAGGGTGTGGGAATGTTCAAAAAGGGTCAGTTGATCAAGCGTTTCAATTTCCCCATGGTCGGCCTCAACTATATTATTCAAGTACTTGACTTTTCGATGCTCACAAAATTCTGAAATGCGATTTTCTTCCTTGAGCATTTTTATTGCTGCTCCATAGCTAGGATTTTGATCTGTATTGATAACGTAAGGCTGTTGCCAATTCTTTAAACCTTTGATTTCTTTCTGTAGAAAGCGTTTTGCAGCCTTTGCATTACGTTTGTGAAAAAGATAAAATCGATGGTTTTTCCTCTTTTGTCCACCGCTCGGTACAGATATTAGTTTCATATCTCCACCCTTTAATAGACACATTCAAGAATAGGTCATTTCGCTCCTCAAATACATTTTTATGAGCTGGACTATAATATATTAGATTGACTTTTCTCAGGTTCTTTATAAAAGAATCCCGGATGTTATTTAATACAACTTCCATCACATCTGGAGGGAAGGGATGAAGGAAATAAAAATGCGTGAAACGCTCAATATCAGAGAATTCCCGTGCATCTGATTCGTAAACCTTCAGGTGAGGCTTTTGAAGATGCTTAAAGTTTTTCTTAGCAATTTCACAGAGTTCTTTTGAAATCTCTACCCCTGCTACCTCTGCAAAATCATAGTTATCCATTAACATCATGGCTGCCCCTTTACCAGCACCATAATCCAGAATTCGATCTAAGGGAGAGATTCTGAGAGTATTCAGTATTTTTTCCAGGTCTCGATTTTCGCTTGGAGCATAAAATATCCCTTCACCAAATTCATCAAGCCCAAGTGATTTGTTATCAACGGTTTTAGTAAAATCTAGACCCATAAGCTTCTCTCGAATAATTTTTATTTTCCTTTTTATTTTCCCGATAAGAGAAGAATATATTCTCTTTTGTCCATTAAGAACAGCCATAATATTGAGTATAAATTTTGAACAAATTTCGAGGATTTATTTGTATGAATAAACCAGGGTCCTGTATTTCCATCCTTCGAAGCTTTTCTCAAGCTTCAGTTCTCGTCTAGCATCAAGCAAATCCTGATAACCGGGATTGTAATAAATCAGGCTCACTTTCCTAGGGAAAACCTGAACTGATTTTAGGATATTATCTAGAACTTGCTTCATCACATCTCTAGAAAAGGGGTGAAAAAAATAAAAATGAGTAAATCGATCTATATCCACGAATAGGGAAGCATCCGATTCATATATTTCAAGATCTGTGAACCCTAAGATCTTGAAATTCTTCTGGGCAATTTTGCATAAATCTCCGGATATTTCTACACCTGCAACCTCCAGGAAGTTATATTTTTGCATGATTTTCATGGCAGCTCCTTTTCCTGCCCCAAAATCGAGGATTCTGCTTCCCTCTGGAATTGAAATAACATCTAATACTTCTATTAAATCACGGCTTAAAGTAGCTGCGTAAAACACATCCCCTTCGAAATAGTCTAAACGAAGGGTTTTACTATCCACAGTCCTAGTAAAATCCAATCCTCTCAATTTTTCATACCATATGCTTTTCCTTCGGATTAACTTATCGAGCAAAGACTTACTAAGATTCATAGTTTTGATCATATGGCAAAAACGGAATTAGAATGAATTACTGTACTTTATTTGGACCATATTCCCTTGTCCTTTTTTCTAAGAATCATTTTAACCTGGACAGGGGCCAAAATCGCATTTGGGATCAGGCTTACTAGCGTACCCAAAATGATCCCTTCTATACCCATCCCTAAAGTTTTGGTAAAAAAAATTGAGGCTGGGATATTTATTATGGCTGCAAAGATCATGGCATACATTTGCAAACGAATCTTGCCAGTACCATTCAGGACCAGGTTAAAGGCGTTTACCCAATTAGTCATACAAACGGACATACAAATAAAAATGGACACTGACAGGGGAAAAACCATAATCTTGTCTTCTGTTTGCCAGACGTTGATCCAATAGAAATAGAAGACTTGTGAAAATAGAACCATGAGGATTCCCAAAACGACGCTGCCCAGCCAAATCTTTACAATTTTGTCGATAGTAGTTCTCATCCATTCATAATCATTTTTGGCATAAGCTTCTACATAAGCAGGCCAAAGTTGATTCGTAATGATCACAAATAGCATGAGGAGGATACTAAAATACTTGTAGGAGAAATCATAAATCGGAACCAGACTGACATCCAGAAGGGTGGTGATTAGTAGGGTATTGGTTTGATAAATGACTACCATAGCTACTCTGATCAGGAAGAACATCCCTCCTAAACTCAGCAGGGTATTTAGATATTTCTTTTGGAAAAAGAGAATAGAAGGAGCGTATTTCCTTAGGTTTTTTCTAAAAGCAAAAAAGCCAACTATCAAGGGGATAAAAGCAAAAGTGAAGGACTTGGAAGCACCGAAATACAGGAGAGAAGATTCGGTCGAGTAAATTAACAGACACATGATCACCAGGAAAGTAACCTTTGTCAAGGTATGGTAAAAATCAATCTTGGCCGTTTCTTGAAGTGCGCCAAAAATGTCATATATCAAAGAGGAAACAAAGCGAATCGCAAAAGCTGCACAAACTATAATGGCCAACATTCGTATTTCCGAATTCATCCCAGGATCAGTTTTTGTAAACTCTGACCATGGGATCAGGAAGCTTGCAAAAATGAAGACAAAAGCAAGTGAAGCAAAAATAATCGATACCGCCCCATAGGCTGAGCTTATATAAGCCCTTGCCTCCAAATCCTTACCCTTTGCAACTGCTTCACCTACCTTATTTTTCATCCCTTTACCTACTCCTAAATCAAGATCTTCAAACCAATCAAAGGTTGTAGAAATTAAAATGAAGATGCCAAGTTGGGTTTGGTCAAGGTATGCTAAAGACAAAGGAGATATGGCAAAGCCTACTAAAATTCCTATACCCCGATAAAAAATTGCAAGGAGAATATTCTTTTTTGCTCGAACCGTTCGCTCATGCCCACTACTGATTCGATTTTTCAATTTCTGAGTGAAATTCATACTTCTTTTGCAAACGCTTAATCTCTTGAGTTCACATGCAGTGAAATCAAAGCTCAAAACTGATTATTTATATTAATGATTAGGGATGCAATCTGTATGATCCCTTTAAGCCCCAGATACTATAAATTCTGCCTTCTAAACCTTGCGGCTTCCAATCTCTTTTTAGAAAAATTTCTATTTCCCCTATGTTTTTCCGTAGTCTAATTTTATTCCCGAAGGCTGCGTAAAACCCTCCAAAAGAAAAGGATGGATCATGAAACTTCATATTCCGTATAAGCCTGCTCTCTCCCTTAGTGAATTCGTATTCAAATTTTTGGTTTAAAAACCATCTCCCATAGATACCTCCTTCAACAAAAACCCTTGAATTATTTAGAACTTTTAGATCATATCTAATCCCAAGGGGTATTTCGAAAGTTTGAGAAGTTGACATTACCTCATGCAAGCTTCTTATAGACTGATCTTCTGAAATAGCAGGATAGGTCTTAATTAATTGATTTATCGCTCCAGGAAGATCATGATCATCGATTTTATAGGAAAGCGGGAGATAAGAAATAGCTGTATGAAGATTCAACTGATCTGACAATTGAAATTCCAGATCAACCCCCAAGGTAAATCCAGGAACTGTTTTACTCTTATCCGTACTGATTCTAGGAAGTCCAATGAAAAAACCAGGTCTGAGGCTCAATTTTGGTAATTGTAATCTTTTTGAATGTTTATTATCAGCAATAGCATCTTTGGGTGTATTCACTAATTCTTTAGGAACTGCACTATTTTTGACCTCCTTAGCAGTAGGAGCTAAACTATCTATGCTCATCGACCTAGATTGTGTTTTTAGATTTTCTCTACCTTCTGTTTTGGTTATATACGAGGCGCTTTTCTCTAACTCAATTTTTTCCTTTGGTAAAAGTTCTTCCTTAATATGATTGCTTGTTTTAGATAAAAAAGTTTCTCTATTTTCTGGTTTCGTCAAAGGGTTAAGGGTTTCCCCTGATGGTAAGTCTGTATTTATAGCAATGGTCAATGGAGTAGCAGCGGCAATATAGATCGTGTCATTAGTGCTTTTTATATCTCCATTCTCTATGACTTTGTCCATAAGTTGCTCGATTCTAGCATTACCTTTTAGCAAAAAACCTATGAGGATAAGGTTGGATAAAAGTAAAAGAATGATGGTCGAATAAAGAAATTGTTTGGAACTAATCAAGACTCTCCCTGCTGATTTATTGATATGAGAGAGGGCAAGGGATAATCTTTCCCAATTTTGCTCATCAAAGCGTGAGTCTTCGAATGATTCAAATCGCTCTTTAAGCCTGCGATCTATGTTTTGTTCATCCATAATGTTCAATTCTTTCAGGATATATCTTACTGAGCAATATCCTTAAGCGGGCTTTCGCTTTGGAGAGATTGCCCTTTGATGTGCTTACCTCTATGCCAAGTTTATCTGCAATCTCTTTGTGCGAATGACCCTCGATGACATATAAATTAAATACCATCCTATATGCCGGACTCAGTTTTTGGATCAACGCTATTATTTCCTCCTCATTTAGCTTATCGAGAATGGTGTAAGAATCTTTCTCAGAAAAAGCATAGGCAATCTCCAGGGTTTGAAATCGGTTTTTCTGTTTCCTAAAGTTATCAATAGAGGTATTTATCAGAACACGACGAAACCAGGGTCGGAAAACTTTTATTTTTTCTTTGGACTGTAGTTTTACAAAGACCTTTAAGAAACTGTCATTAACAACCTCCATCGCATCTTCTCTGGTGCTACAGAACCTAAGTGCAACTCCCATCGCATAACGATAATAGTGTGCATAGAGATTTCTTTGAGCAGATAAATCTCCCTTTCGACAAGCACCTATTAAAGATTCAGCTAATTTTTGATCTTGATCCAAGATTTTAGACTCTTTTACTAGCCTAGTCGTATTTTTATTGGAAAAAGCTTCCAATAGATTTTTTTATGTAAGAAATATTTGGTTTTGTTTAAACCAGCTTCTTTACATATAGGAATTTGGAGATCTTGGTTCCCATTAAAGTGAAGATCATCGAAAAAAGTTTGTATTTATTAAAGCCAGGAATCTCTGCCAGTTTTTGTGCATATCCCTGACTTCCTTCCTTGTCCTTCACCAGATGTAGGAAAAACCACCCATAAAAGGATCGCATGAGAAATTCCTTTAAGTTGTATTTTTTGGTAACTTTCCAATAGAAGTCTTCATGCAATAAAACACTGTATAATTGGACTTTTCGCTTGATATTTCTCTGATGGCTTTCATTAGTCATAGAGATTCTATATAAGGGGTCGATCTCTGTAGAATATATTCTGTGGGCTTCGTGTAAGTAATACCGTTTGGCTATCGCATCAATTTGGTACCAAAAAGAATCTTCATATCCTATCAAATCAACATTCAACCGCTTATTTCCTAATAATTCGGTTTTGGTAATTCCGTAAAATTCACCGGAGCAATTTTTCACAATCTTTTCTAAGTCCAGGAATTGGCTTTCATACAATCCGTACCCTGAAAAGCCCCTGGTTGAGCTGTCAATACAATTACATGTTACCGCAGTGATAGTCGGATCAATATTTTGGGGAATCTTGAGAAGGGTTTCAAAAGCACTAGGAAGAAGTACATCATCATCTGGTAACAAAGTAAACCACTCCCCCTGAATTTGATCAAAAGCAAAGTTAAATCCAGCTGCAGCACCCTTGTTTTCAGATATAGTGAAATACCTAATCTTCTCATTGTCCAGATAGGGAGCCAAAACTGCGCTCGTATTATCAGTAGATCCGTTGTTGACCAATATGATTTCAAAATCTTGATAGGTTTGTGCAAGGATGCTATCTACAGCCCGTCGTACAATTTGGCTACGATTATAGGTAACTACAAGTATGCTTATTGTAGGCGTATTCATACGTATATTTTAATTAAGAACCCAAAATTCTGCATGTAATCCAAGTCTCGAAGCATGGTTTTTTATCTCCAATTCATAGGTAGGGTTATTAATAATGATCAAATCCGGTTTAATCGCAGAGAGCTCTTCAGGGCTGATTACAGTATGTCCTGATCCTGGCATAAATTTCCCATGCCTCAGGGGATTGATATCGACAACATATTGGATAGTTTTATCAACTGGGTACATATTTAAGAATGCAAGCCCTCTAGCTCCTGCGCCCCACATGACAACTTTAACGCTTTTCGTTCCAATTGTTGCTACTCTTTTTCTATTTTCTTCTGTGATTTTTTCAACACTATTTTGAAATGATTGAACCTCATTTGAAAACAACACAAGGTCTTTTTTAAATACCGCATCCACCTTAAAAGCTGCTTGCGCAAGCCTGACTTCAATTGCCAAAAATTCGTCCTTCCAACAAGGAACTACGTCTAATACTTCAAACCCGCAATGTTCAAAAATATGGACGAGTGAAGCGGGGGCAAACCACGATTTGTGTTCATAGACAACATTCCAAACAACTTTTTCTCCAAATGTGTAATGTGCATTGGGAACTTCAAAATAAAGTACACAATCAGGAGTATTCTTTAGATTTTTTCTGATTGTCTTGAGAAATCCTATGGGGTCAGGAACAGCATTTAATACATGGCGACAAAACAAGAAATCAGGTCTAAGATCCTGGTGTTTTTCGGAATAGTACTCGCGAATAAAGTTTACAGAAAAAGTAGAATGTTTTTCTGCTTTAAGTTCAAACCCAGGATCTATGCCAATACCATCATTATCCCCGAGTAAACAAAGTGATTTGAGAAAATAGCCATCCCCAGAACCCACTTCCAAAATTGTCTTGTTGTATATATGATGCTTTTTCACCAGTCTAGATACGATCCTATCAAGATAAGAGGCAAAGGAGGGAGAATGAAAGACAGAAAAATCATAAGAATCAAAATTCGTTTTTCCCCGGTCATAACTTACGTTTTCTACATATCCACAAGAATAGCAATACACCAGATCAATATTCCCTATGGGGCTACTTTTGGCTTCCTTGAGGGTTTCAGAAAGACGCCCATCTTGAGTAGGTACCTGAGAGAGTGAGTACAGTTCGGTTGTATCATGACTTTGACATACAGAGCATAAATGATTAAGACTCATTTTTCGACTTTAAACTTAACGTGAATAATTAACCTTAACTGAATAAAGGCTGTAGATGGGCAATCAAAAAGAAAGACTCATTAGGCTAAGTCGTAGAAGTTTCTCTAAAGGTTTCCAGCACAATAAAAAAATTATGAAGAGGTGGAAGCCTTTTCTGGAAATAGTACGTCTAGGCTATTATCTGGCTTATTCTAGTCCTGCGCCTGTGGTTGTATTAATATTTAACCCCTAGTCTATTAAATGCTATACATATGATTGTAGAACACAATGAATTGAAAATTGCCACGAAACACCTTTGCTCATTATGTGGAGAAAAAGAGGCCGAGAACTTTTTTGAAATCCCAAAGATGCCAACGCAAGATGGGATTTTTGCATCCTCAGTGGAAAAAGCCCACAAGGCCTTAAAAGGAGATATTATCCTTTCGTATTGCGACCATTGTGGCTATATCTGCAATGAGGGCCATAGTCATGAAAATATCCAGTTTGATTCTTATGATTTTTCTTTAGCCAAGTCGCCTTCATTTCAAGCCTATGTAGAGGAGGCAACCAATAGACTCATAAATAAATATGATCTGAGAGAAAAGCAAATTCTTGACGTTGGATGTGGAGAGGGTTATTTCCTGAGTCAAATTTGTCAAAAGGGTGGGAATGCTGGCATTGGTATAGATCCTGGTTTCAATCACGAGAATCTTATTGGAGAGAAAAATGATAAGGTTTCTTTTATACGAGATTATTATTCAAAATCGTATGCACATCTACAAGCCGATTTTGTCATATGTAGGTTAGTTGTAGATCTACTGAATGATCCTTTTGATTTTCTGAAAAGCATGCGCTCAAATTTAGAAACTCAGCGGGACACGATTGTTTACTTTGAAGTGCCTAATACCGACTTCAATTTAGACGAACTCTGTATTTGGAACCTGGTCTATGAACACAAATCCTGGTATACCCCAGAAAGTTTGAGGTATTTCTTTGAGCTTTGTGGATTTGAAGTATTGGATATCTATCCTTGCTGGAAAAATGAATTTTTGGCTATCGAAGCTAAGCCCAGAGAATTGTCAATACCAGCTGTCCCTAAGATTAGGCAGGAACTAAAGAATAAAGCCCTAAAGATTGCCGAGGCTTTAGAAGAGATCAAGATGAGCTCTACCAAGCGTATCAAAACACTTACAGAAGAAGGAAAAAAAGTTGTTGCCTGGGGGGCGGGTGCCAGAGCGGTTTCTTTCTTCAACTTATTTGAAGTTAATGATTTGATAAAAGTAATCGTAGATATTAATGAAAAGCGACAGGGAAAATATTTACCAGGCAGTGGCCAATTGGTGGTCGCACCTGAGCATATAGTTGCAGAGAATCCTGATTTGGTTCTCATTACTAATCCTACCTATGCAGAAGAAATTAAATCCCAAGCCAGAGAATTGGGATTAGATCCTGAATTCTGGGTGCTGTAGTTTTGCGCAAAATCATGCAACTATTTCCCAAAAATGTATAACAGTTTTTTTTGAAATATCAGTTCCTTTGTATGAGATAAAAATCCTTGCTTAGAAAAATTATACATATCATCCTGACAATTTGCATATTACTTAGCTCTGTGGGCTTTGTAGTGCAAAAACATTATTGCCAGAATGAACTGAAACATAGTTCCTTTCTGTTCAAATTAGACAGTTGTGACAAGAAAAAAGCAAAGAAGGATTCTTGTCCTATGCATACAAAAGATCCTTCTCACCAAAAGGATAATTCAACCTCACCTGAAAAAGACTGCTGCGAAGATACTGTTGAGGTATTGAAGCCAGAACAGGACTTACAAGCCAAGACCTCTATTACCCAGCTTGAAATAGATCCTCTGCTTCTTGGGTTCATAGCAATAGTTCTTAAGCTAATCTTACCCGAAGACCACAAGTTTTCCCACCCTCACCAAAACTACAAACCCCCGCTCCTTGTTTGCGACCTCATATCGAGCTTGCAAACTTTTCTTTGTTAATGAAATCATTTTCAGCTTCGGCGACTTGGTGTGAAAACATCAAGGTGGCCTATTTCTATTGAGCATGTTTAAGAAAAATCCGTTTTCAAAAGTGTGTAAACCTAAACTGAATTTGACTTATGTTAGCTAAATATATTCGCTTTTTCCTGGAAAATAAGCTGGTCGCCTGGCTTCTCCTCCTAGTTTTTGTAGGATGGGGACTCGCTACCGCTCCCTTTGATTTTGGAATAGGGAATTTACCACGTGATCCCGTAGCGGTTGATGCCATCCCTGATATAGGAGAAAACCAACAAATTGTCTTCACCAAATGGATGGGACGATCTCCTCAGGACATGGAAGATCAGATATCCTATCCTTTAACTACCGCTTTGTTAGGAATACCTGGGGTGAAAAGTATTCGATCCAATTCGATGTTTGGTTTCTCTAGTATTTACATCATTTTCAATGATGATGTAGATTTTTATTGGAGCCGGAGTCGTATTCTGGAAAAACTCAATTCCCTTCCTGCCAACCTTCTACCAGGAGGCGTACAACCAACCCTTGGTCCTGATGCAACAGCTTTAGGGCAAATATATTGGTACACCTTAGAAGGGAGAGACAGCACAGGAAACCCGACAGGAGGTTGGAATCCACAAGAGTTAAGAACCATACAGGACTTTTATGTACGCTACGGACTTTCATCTGCTGAAGGAGTATCCGAGGTAGCCTCTATTGGAGGATATGTTAAGGAGTATCAGGTGGATGTGGACCCAGATGCGATGAAAACTTATGGTATCACTTTGGATCAGGTGATGCGAGCGATCAAGGGGAGTAACCTTGATGTTGGCGCACAAACCATCGAAATTAATCTGGCAGAGTATTTCGTTCGAGGCTTGGGTTATGTAAAGCAGATTGAAGACATCGAAAAAAGTGTCATTCGATCTGAAAATAATGTCCCTATCCATGTGGGTGATATTGCCAATGTGCACCTTGGACCAGCCACACGCAGAGGAGTGTTAGACAAATCAGGAGCAGAAGCCGTTGGTGGCGTAATCGTCGCAAGATATGGAGCCAATCCACTCGAAGTTATCCAAAATGTGAAGCGGCAAATAGCCGAAATAGAACCTGGTTTGCCAGCAAAAACCTTAGCAAATGGGACGATTTCACAAGTAAAAATAGTGCCTTTTTATGATCGGACAGAACTCATCCAAGAAACTATTGGTACGCTTCAAGAAGCCCTAACGCTGGAAATCCTCATTACGGTCATTGTGGTGATCTTAATGCTCCTCAATCTTAAGTCTTCCTTTTTAGTGAGCAGTACCCTTCCCATCGCAATACTGATGTGTTTTATCGCCATGCGCTATTTAGGAGTGGATGCCAATATCGTAGCCTTGTCAGGAATCGCAATTGCCATCGGAACCATGGTTGACATGGGAATTGTTATGGCAGAAAGCATGGTGAAGCGCATGGAAGAGGCGCCAGAAGGAGAAAACCTCCTAACTACCATCTATGAAGCTACCGTAGAAGTTGCTTCGGCTATCATTACGGCGGTAGCAACTACGGTCATCAGTTTCTTGCCTGTGTTTACGATGGAGGCAGCAGAAGGAAAATTGTTCAAACCATTGGCCTATACTAAGACCTTTGCTTTGGTGGCCTCTATCATTGTGGCTATTACCATCCTTCCACCTCTGGCTCATTCCCTTTTTTCCATTCGGATCCGGCAAAAAAGTATCCGATATATACTTAATAGCATCCTATTTCTGGTAGGTATTATCCTGACTCTTTATCACCCCTTAACCTGGCTCATTAGTTTGATTGGGATAATGGGAATAGCTGGATTATGGATTAGGGATAATAGGAATGGTCTCGTTTCACTCTTCAACTGGTTGCAACCGGTTATTTACGCGGTCATCGTAGCTTTTCTACTTACCCGTGTTTGGATGCCCCTTGGTGTTAGCAAATCCCTGCTGACTAACTTTATGTTTGTCAGTTCTATTATCGGATTATTAATCGGGACTTTCTATGTCATTATACATTTTTATGAACGCATCCTTCGCTTTTTACTAAAATATAAATTCATTTTCCTAAGCCTCGTTGGGTTGCTGATCTATCAAGGGTATTTGGTTCTTCAACAGACTGGAGAGGAATTTATGCCCGCCCTGGATGAGGGTTCTTTCCTGCTGATGCCTACTGCAATGCCTCATGCAGGCATGCAAGAAAATATCAAGAATCTACGCTTACTGGATATGGCAGTAACAGCTATTCCCGAAGTTGAAACCGTTGTAGGTAAGGCCGGACGGGTAGAAAGTGCCCTCGATCCTGCCCCCATGTCTATGTACGAGAATGTCATTCTCTACAAATCAGAGTACAAAACAGATGAACAAGGCCATCGAATTCGCTTCGCTTATGATGCGGAAGCGGGGGAATACCAGCAAGATGCAAATAGAGAACTAATCCCTGATCCAAATGGGCAATATTTTCGGCAATGGAGAGACCATATTCAAAGTCCAGATGATATTTGGGAGGAAATCGTCAAATCAACGCGGCTTCCAGGTATTACTTCTGCTCCTAAATTACAGCCTATACAGACAAGGTTGGTGATGCTGCAAACGGGTATGCGCGCACCCATGGGCATCAAAGTTCGCGGCCCAGACCTTAGAGCGATTGAAGCTTTCGGGCTAGAATTGGAACAAGAACTGAAAGAAGTAGAAGGAGTCAAAGACGCAGCAGTCTTCGCTGATCGTATTGTGGGCAAGCCTTATCTGCTTTTGGATATTGATCGTGATGCGATTAGCAGACACGGCTTAAGGATCGAAGATGTCCAACGCTATATTCAGGCTGCCATAGGGGGAATGAATATGACCACTACAGTGGAAGGCCGGGAACGCTATGCCATTCGAATTCGCTATCCCCGAGAGTTAAGAGATGATCCGGAAGTATTGCAGCGAGTGCTACTCCCTTCTTCTAATGGCGGACAAATTCCGCTTGGGGAGCTGGTAAAAATTAAATACAAACAAGGGCCACAATCCATCAAAAGTGAAGATGGTTTTCTTATCGGATATGTTCTCTTTGATCGCGAAGATGGCTATTCGGAAGTGGAAGTTGTGAATCAAGCTCAAAGCTACCTTGAAGGTCAAATTGAAGTAGGGGCACTTGAAGTTCCTGCAGGTATTAGTTATCGATTTGCTGGAAACTATGAGCAGCAGGTACGAGCCAGCAAACGATTGGCCCTCGTGGTCCCGATTGCCTTAGGCTTAATTTTTCTCATACTCTATTTCCAATTTAGCTCAGTAATTACTTCGCTAATGGTTTTTACTGGGGTCTTTATCGCCTTTTCAGGAGGGTTCCTGATGATCGGCTTGTATGACCAGCCCTGGTTCCTGGATTTTACACTATTTGGAACCAATCTACGTGACTTATTTCAGGTTGAAACTATCAATCTAAGCGTTGCCGTATGGGTTGGATTCCTTGCCTTATTTGGCATTGCAACAGATGATGGGGTACTCGTCGCAACATTTCTAAGAGATAGTTTCCGCAGCAATAATCCCAGCGATATCGCCGAAATACGGGATGCAGTAGTTGCTGGAGGTATGCGCCGTGTTCGTCCTGCCATGATGACAACGGCAACTACCATCCTGGCCTTGCTTCCGATTTTAACTTCAACTGGAAGAGGTGCGGACATCATGTTACCGATGGCTATCCCCTCCTTTGGAGGGATGGTCCTACAAAGCCTGACTATGTTTACGGTTCCTGTTCTTTACTCCCTTTGGCAGGAATGGCAATTCAATGTTGAACAAAGAAAAAAATCATGAGGAAGATAATCATACATATCCTGTTGGCTTTGAACATCATTTTGGTTTTTACTCAAAAAGCCGACGCTCAAAGTCCGGATGAATTATTACAAATGGCCGTAGTAGTCAATCAGGAGTTAAAAGCCCTGAAAAAAGAGTATCACGCTGCTTTGGAAAAGGCTCCTCAGATGAGTCAGTTGCTGAATCCAGAAATTGGAGTGGGGGCCTTTATTCTACCGGTGGAAACCCGGCTTGGACCACAACGAGGGAGAATAGGTATTACACAAATGTTCCCATGGTTTGGAACCTTAAAAGCACAAGAGGATTGGGCCATTACTCTAGCCAGGGCAAAGTTTGAACGAATTGCAGCGACAGAGTTGGAACTCAGATATCGCATTTCTCAGGCCTACTTTGTTTTATATGAATTACAAGCTTCACAGGTCATCATTCAGCGGAATATTGCGCTGTTTGAATCTCTGAAAGAATTGGCTGAGGTAAAGGTATCTAGTGGCAAAGCGAGCCTGGCGGATGTTTTGCGACTTGATCTGAAGATAGATGAACTTACTCAAAGGCTTCAAGTACTGGAGAATCGCAAACGAAAGCCTCTGGCAGAAATCAACCAGATTCTTCAGCGAAACTTAGACGCCCAGGTTCTAGTACCTGATAGTCTCTCCCTTGCTGAGCTGAAAATCTCACAAGATACCCTGATAGCTAAAATACGTTCTTCTCACCCTATAATTAGAATATTCGAGCTTCAGCAAGAAGCATCCCAGGCGGCTATCCAGGTAAATAAATTCCAGGGGAAACCTTCCTTTGGGATCGGGGCAGACTACATCAATACCGGGCAAAGGAGCGATGCTTTTCCTAGCAATAATGGAAGGGATGCTTTTCAGATCCGAGCCACTATTTCTATTCCGCTTTACAGGAAAAAATATCAGGCGAAAGACCGCGAAGAGCGGTTCCGCATAGAAGCTATTGAAGCTCAAAAACAGGAAACTATAAGCCTATTTGAGGCTATGATTGAAAAGGCTTATGCTGACTATGAAGATACTCGTCTTGATCTGGGACTCTACCAGCAACAAATCCAAACGACACAATCCGCCATTCAAATTCTGGAAGCTGATTATACAAGCCAGTCTCGAAGTTTTGATGAACTCTTACAATTGGAAGTGTCTCTGAACGAATATGAGCTTCGTCAGCTCCAGGCTGTGGTGAGAAGCCATCTTTCTAAAGCAGGAATCGAGCGGTATTTACCTTATTAACTAAAATGATAAATCATGAATAAACGATTGAATCAATATAAAACACATCTTATTATTGCAGGCTTATTCCTTGCTGTTGCATTAGGTCTGGGCTTGGGGTACTTGATTTTTCAGCCCTCTCCAGTCCCTATGCCTGAAGGAGATTTAGCTCATGTTCATGAAGCTGAAGAAACCATTTGGACCTGCTCCATGCACCCGCAGATTCGTCAGAATGAGCCAGGAAGTTGTCCCATTTGTGGAATGGAGCTCATTCCATTGGAGGAAAATACTTCATCGGATCCGCTTATTCTAGAAATGACGACAGGAGCAGTCAAACTTGCCCAAATAGAAACGACTGTAATTGGAAAAAGTGGAACGGCAGAAAAAATACTAAGTCTTTCTGGAAAAATCCAGGAGGATGAACGTTTGGCTGCCAGTCAGGTGGCCCATATTCCTGGCCGCATTGAAAAGCTCTTTGTGTCATTCGAAGGGGAATACGTTAGGCGAGGACAGAAAATAGCTAAGCTCTATTCTCCGGAACTTATTACTGCCCAACAGGAGCTGATCCAGGCAAATAAACTCAAAGACAGAAACCCCGGCCTGCTTACTTCCGCAAAACAAAAACTGGCATATTGGAAGCTTTCAGAGGCTCAAATTACTGCAATGGAAGCAAGTGATTCCATACAGGAGACCTTTGACATCTATGCAGATGCTTCAGGTGTAGTAACAACTCGACGGGTTTCGGTAGGAGACTATGTAAAACAAGGCGGGGTACTGTTTGATTTGGTCAATCTGAACCGGGTCTGGGTATTGTTTGATGCCTATGAGGAAGATCTTGCTCAAATTAAGCTAGGAGATGACATTCGCTTTACCACACCATCAGTTCCCGGAAAAGCCTTTACGACTCATATCACTTTTATTGATCCGGTCATCAATCCTAGAACCCGAGTTGCCTCCATTAGAGGAGAAGTATCAAATGCCAATCGGACTCTTAAACCCGAAATGTTTGTTAGAGGTGAGCTGCTTTCCTCTTCTTCAGAAAAAGAGCAACTACTCCTCCCTAAATCTGCAGTCCTATGGACAGGAAAGCGTTCAGTAGTCTACGTGCAAGTACCTAATATGAATGTTCCTTCTTTCCGCTATCAGGAAGTTGAACTAGGAGAAAGAGTGGGAAGCAGTTATCTCGTCAAGAATGGCCTTCAAGCTGGAGATGAAGTAGTTAGCTATGGCAGTTTTTCTATTGATGCCGCAGCCCAGCTTAATAATCAGCAAAGCATGATGAACCGCCTGGTAGGAAATGCTGAAGATAAGGTTTCCGATTTACCTGATTTCACAACCCTCACCTCTCCTATGTTCAAGGACCAATTATCCGAACTTTTAGCTGCTTATTTCCCATTGAAAGATGCTTTGATTCAGTCCAATGCCCAAGTTGCCATGAAACAAGCTCAGATATTTCTTTCAGGATTGGAGAACATTGACATGAGCCTGGTAAAAGGAGAAATCCATGCCTACTGGATGCAACAGGCCAAAGCCCTAAAGAATCATGCTGGAAACATTGTCTCTGGTGAAGAACTAGCTGAGCAGCGTAATCAATTCAGTTTTCTTTCCTCAGGACTTATTGAAGCCGTGCAGGTACTGGGAATAAAAGGGGATACGGTATTTATTCAACACTGTCCGATGGCCATGAATAATCAAGGAGCAAACTGGCTAAGTCTGCAAGAGGAAATTCGAAACCCTTATTTCGGGGATAAAATGCTCTCTTGCGGCTCAGTTACACAGCAATTGCCTGCCCTTTTTCAAAAATCAGAAACTAATCCAAATCAATTTCATAATCATTAATTCAAAGAACTCATGACTTATTTCAAATCGTTAAACTTAAGCATTTTTGTAATTCTTCTAGCTTTATCTCTTTTCGCTTGTACTGGTGAGAGCCAAAGCCAGAATCAGGACCAAGCAGAACATGCAAATCACATGAAACCTGCTGCTCAAACAGAAGTTTCAGCTTCTGATATGGATATTCCTAAAGAACAAGTTCAGAAGATTCTGAAGGCCTATCTTCAGGTAAAGGATGCGCTTGTTCAGACAAATGGAGAAACGGCTAGCCAAGCCGCAACTCAACTTGTCGAGGCTCTGGGAAATGAGGAGGATGAACTCCTTAAAAAAATCCGTTTCGATGCAGAACATATAGCCGAAACACAAGATCCTGCTCACCAAAGAGACCATTTCAATACGCTTTCAGACAATGTTTATGCAATAACCAAGGCTACTCAGGCCAATGAATCAACCCTCTATCGCCAGTATTGTCCCATGGCCTTTAACAACAAAGGAGCCTATTGGCTGGCATCTGAAAAGGAAGTGAATAATCCTTATTTCGGTGATAAAATGTTGCATTGTGGAAAGGTAGAAGATGAGCTATAAGTTTCATAAAGAATTTTTCCAATGGAGTCGAATTGAGAATTATCAAATGCAACTAGTTAGTACTCCAACAACATTATGTCAACAAATAAAAACTACATTATGAAATCCTATATCATTATTACATGGATTGCGATGCTACTACTGATTTCCTGTCAAAATCAAAATCGACAAGAACAAAAAGATCAGCATCATCACGAGCCTGCTGTACAAGCAGAAACCCTTCCTGAGAATACAAAGAAAAGTATTCCAAAAGAAGCCCATGGTCAGGTGGGGAATGTTCACGTTTCAATTTCCTACTACTCTCCGGGCGTAAGAGGAAGGATTATCTATGGCGGCCTTGTGCCATTTGGAGAGGTATGGGTGACCGGTGCTCATAGTGCTACTAAAGTTAGCTTTTCTGAAAACATCGAGATAGAGGGTACGTCAATTCCCAAAGGCGATTATGCCATTTTTACTATTCCTGGAGAAGAAAAATGGACCTTTATCCTCAATAAAAACTGGGAACAACATCTGGCTGATGATTATAAGCAGGAAGAAGATGTGATCCGTGTAGAATTGACACCAGAAGTTGACCTTCCGATAGCAGAAAGGCTCATTTACAACATTGAGGATAAAGGAAATGGTAAAGGAATAATTAAAATCCAATGGGAAAAGAGATCAATATCATTACCCTTTGAAGAAATTATAGCCCATTAGTTCTTGGGTACGAAAACAAATCAAAACATATGAAATTACTTCCCATAGCTTTGTACATTTTATGGGTCATGATTATTGGGTATAACTCATTGATTGGCCAAACGGACACAACAAGCTATCATCTTAGCATAGATCAAAAAAGTATAAATATCACAGGTAAAGCCGTAATGGGAATGGCTATAAATGGCCAGATCCCAGGACCAACTCTTCGATTTACAGAAGGAGATTATGCTGTTATCTATGTAAAAAACGAACTTGACGAAGAAACTTCCATTCATTGGCATGGGCTTCTTTTACCTAACTTTTATGATGGGGTTCCTTATTTGACCACTCCACCGATCTTGCCGGGAAAAACCCAGAAATATGAATTCCCCATCAGACAGTCTGGTACTTATTGGTACCATTCGCATACCATGCTACAAGAACAAAGCGGAGTATATGGCTCAATTGTTATTGAACCGAAAGAAAAAACCCTGGATTATGACAAAGAACAAGTTCTCCTTCTCTCTGACTGGACCAACGAAAATCCAGCTTCGGTACTACGCTTTCTCAAGAGAGGCACAGAATGGTATAATCTTAGAAAAGGTACTGCGACCCCATTGAATCAAGTCATCGCAAGGGGTGCTTTAGGTGCTCAAATGAATTTTTGGAGACAACGAATGGAATCAGCAGATATCGCAGACATTTACTATCCTGCCTTTCTGGCAAATGGAGCTATCAGTCGTCATTATACCGATTTTGAACCAGGAGAAAAAGTCCGTTTGCGAATCATCAATGGAGCTGCTTCCACCTCTTTCTGGATGACTTTTGGAGGAGAAGATCCTCTTTTGGTTTCCTCAGATGGTCTGGATGTAGTGCCTGTCCATAAGAACAAAACTTTCATTGGTGTTGCAGAAACTTATGATTTCATTCTCACCATTCCAGATGATGGCATGGTTGAATTTCGCACTATGGCCCAGGATGGCTCTGGAACTACCTTCACTTATTTTGGGAAAGGGGACACTTTATTTGCCCCCGTTGTACCTCGTCCAGACAAAATAGCCATGATGCAACAGATGGCGAAAATGGATATGCGAATGGGCGCTCCAGCAATAAAGTTTAAACCCAAACAGGATGATCCCTATAAAATGAAGAAAAAGTGGGGGATGAAAATGGGCGAAATGAAAGAAATGGATCATTCTCAAATGAATCCTAAGAAAAAGCCGGAGATGCCTGCGATGAATATGCCGAAAGATACCATGCCAATGGATAGCATGAAGCATCCGGGAATGGGCATGGAGAAAAGTGACAAAATGCAAGGGATGGGAATGAATATGTTCTCCGACTATAATTACGACTATTTAAAGTCACCTGAAAAAACAGTCTATGATCAGGGTACACCCACAAAGGAAGTCTTACTCAACTTAACCGGAAATATGCAGCGATATATCTGGAGCATGAATGGTATTCCACTTTCAGAAACGGATAAAATCAAAATTAAAGAAGGAGAAATTACCCGGATCACCTTTAATAACCTCACCATGATGCACCACCCCATGCACCTACATGGCCATTTTTTTCGGGTAATCAATAAAAACGGAGAATATTCCCCGCTGAAGCATACCGTCAATGTTCCGCCCATGCAAAAAGTAACCATAGAAGTTTATGGGGATGAATACGGAGACTGGTTTTTTCACTGCCACATTCTCTATCACATGATGGGAGGTATGGCACGGGTATTTAGCTATGATACTCCTAGAGATCCTCGAATGAGACCTTATCCTCTTGCCAAACTGGTACATGAAACCAATCGCCAATATACATGGGGAACATGGGATATCGCTTCACAGATGACTTCTCTCAACTTAGTTTCCTCAACTATTCGCAATCAATTCAACCTGTCAGCAGAATATGGCTATAATCAAAACATAGAAGCAGAATTTACCTACGAAAGATACCTCTATGATTATTTCAGGGTATTTGGAGGGGTCAATTTAGAAAATTCAACCAGTGGTAGTTTAGATACTTTACAAGCTGTAGCAGTGGTAGGAATTCGCTGGTTTACCCCTTATATGTTTGAGTTAGATATGCGAGTAGATCATCTACTACGGCCCAGGATCAGCATTGGTAGATCCCTCATGATTTTTCGCAGGTTTTCGATTTCCGGCTACTATGAATATCAAGCAGATTTTGGGTTAACCACAGAGCTACAAAACGGAAAATCCCTGAAAGGTGAAATTGTCTGGAATGCAGGAGCCGAATTCATATTATCTAAAAACTTTTCCTTTACAGGGCTATATGATAACCGCTTTGGAGGCGGAGGGGGATTGAGCCTTCGATTTTAGCCCGATTCGTGTACAGACTAAAACACTCTTATAATTAAAAAAAAATGAAAACTCCTCATGAAAATCATCATCAGTCACACAATCATAAAGGACAAACCCAAAAGACTCAACATCACGATCATCACAAAATGATGATTGAAGATTTCAAAAAACGGTTCTGGGTTTCGCTTTTTTTGACACTCCCCATTCTCCTCCTTTCGCCCATGATCCAAACTTGGGTAGGATTGGAATGGGAATTTCCCGGAGATAAATATGTTCTTTTCGGCCTTTCATCCTTGATATTTTTCTACGGGGGCTGGCCCTTCCTCAAAGGAATGCTAGATGAATTAAAGGGAAAGTCTCCCGGCATGATGACCCTTATCGCCATCGCCATTATGGTCGCCTATGGCTACAGTACCGCGGTGGTATTTGGTCTGGAAGGAAAAACCTTCTTCTGGGAACTTGCTACCCTCATTGATGTTATGCTCGTCGGCCACTGGATCGAGATGCAATCAGTCTTGGGGGCATCACAAGCCTTAGAAAAACTAGCCGAACTCATGCCGGACGAAGCCCATCTGGTTCATGAAGATCATGTCATGGACGTACCCGTAGCAGATCTCAAAAAAGGAGATGTTATCCTGATCAAGCCTGGTGAAAAAATCCCTGCCGATGGAATCATTATCGAAGGAGAAAGTAGCTTAAACGAAAGCATGCTGACGGGAGAAAGTAAACCTGTCAGCAAGTCAAAGGGAGATCAAGTGATTGGCGGAAGTGTCAATGGTAAAGGCTCGTTGAAAGTAGAAGTATCAGGCACAAGTGATGAAGGCTATCTCTCCAAAGTCATCAACATGGTCAAAGAAGCCCAGGGGAAGAAATCCAAAACCCAAAAACTAGCGGACAAAGCTGCTTTTTGGCTGACCCTTGTTTCGCTCAGCGTAGGTTTTGGTACCTTAACTGTTTGGTTACTATTAGGCCATGAGTTTTCCTTTGCCCTGGAACGTATGGTAACAGTCATGGTCATCTCTTGTCCGCATGCGCTCGGATTGGCCATCCCACTGGTTACAGCCATTTCTACGGCCATTTCTGCCCAGAATGGCCTATTGATCCGCAACAGGACAGCTTTTGAAAATGCAAGAAAGATTGACACCCTTGTTTTTGACAAAACCGGAACCCTCACGACCGGGGAGTTTGGGGTCAATCGCATCATCAGTGTAAAAGAAAACATAGGTGAAGTAGAGCTTCTCCGTTTAGCCAGTGCGCTGGAAGCTAACTCTGAACATCCTATTGCAGAAGGCATAATGGAGAAAGTACAAACAGAGAATATCCAGATTCCGGAAGCCAAGGATTTTCAGTCCATTACCGGCAAAGGTGTGGAAGCAAGTGTTGAAGGTAAAGATGTAAAGGTCGTTAGTCCTGGCTACCTGAAGGAAAAAGGAATTCCTACACCTGATGTGGCAAAAAATGATGGAAGTGAGACCATTGTCTTTGTGTTGGTCGAGGATGAATTAGCAGGACTTATATCGTTAGCAGACCAGATACGCCCGGAAAGTCAAGAAGCCATTCAGACCCTACACGACAACAAAATCAGAACAGTCATGCTGACTGGAGATAATGAAGCAGTCGCGAGAAAGGTCAGTCAGGAATTAAACATGGATGACTTTTTCGCTGAAGTCTTACCCAATCAAAAACTTGATAAAGTTAAGGAACTCCAGCAAAAAGGTGCTTTTGTTGCTATGACGGGCGACGGGGTGAATGATGCTCCTGCCTTAGCACAGGCTGATGTGGGAGTAGCTATTGGCAGTGGTACCGATGTTGCGGCTGAAACTGCTGACATAATCTTAGTAAACAGCAATCCCAAAGACATAAGCAACATGATCCTTTTTGGGAAAGCCACCTACAAGAAAATGATCCAAAATCTGATTTGGGCTACTGCTTACAACGTGGTCGCTATTCCTTTAGCGGCTGGTGTACTTTATCAATGGGGGATCATGATTTCCCCAGCTATTGGTGCAGCTTTCATGAGCCTCAGTACTGTCATTGTAGCTATTAACGCTCAATTGCTAAAAAAAGAGTTAGGATGAAAAATTAAGCAGCATTGTCATCATACGGTTATTATGCATTAGCTGTGAATTCACATGATGCTCACAATTTCCAAAATATATCTACCAGTTAAAACTTAATAGAGGTCCGACCTCCTCTATCCGTGGCCGGACCTTTAACACTTTTCACTTCTCCTGAAAAGACTCCCACAAAACCACTTCAGGCACTTCGGAATCTTGGGTCCAGGCGAGATAAATCTTATCGGACTGATTGATCATGATTGGAAAACCGCTTGCTCTTTCTCCGCTGATTCCTCCAACTACCTGAGGTGCTGATAGGGGCCCACCTGGATAAATTGACCTCATCATTATCTTTGCCTTCTTATCGTCGCTTCGCTCCATCCAGCTTACATACACATATCTTTCATTAGTCCAGACAATATCTACCCTACCAATAGGATTTCCAGCATCGATACGGATAGCTGAGTCAAAATGCTCACCACCATCATGAGAAAAGGCAATTTTTACTTTTGGAGTATCATTTGCAACTGTAAACCATGTAACCGCAACTTCGTTCCCTTTGGCTGCCACAGCAGGTCCATTTACAGGGCAACCATTTATTTCCCAATTGTCTGAGGCAACTGGAGCAGGTTCTAACCATGCTCCTTTCTTATATATGCTGCGGTATATGTCCCGGATTTCCCCTTCGGATCGATCCCGATATACAACGATGGCTCCGGTCGAGGTAGCTGCTGCATCCGTTTGACAGCAATCACAGGTTCGCCCATCAAGTTGAGTTTCTTCATAAAAGTTACCCGAAGGATCTACTTTTGCTGAGCGAAGGCTCATTTCCTCTTTTCCGGAAGTGTATTTTCTTCCATCAAGCCAAACCATAGCCATACCTTCTTCTTTTATTGAAAAGAAACTAACAAATCCGTGCTCGGTTTGAGAAGTATCCGTATATGGCTGCCCTAAGTCCGTAAAATGCATCTCTTTGGGGCCTTTTTGAGAAACTTCTACCCCATAGGCATAGGTCCCATTTCCTGTTTTTTCCAAATGATGCATATACATACTGCCATCTGCGCCTACATGTATTTCTGGAAAATCAGCCCAATTGACAAACCAGTCCGTCCCTTTGGCAGCTGTCATCACCTCGCTCCAGTTTTCTCCATCCCTAAAAGCAAGTTTGAGGAAACTACTGTCTTCGCGTTCTTCCAGCCAGGACATAT
The DNA here is from genome assembly GCA_033391075.1 of Bacteroidia bacterium. NCBI lineage: Bacteria > Pseudomonadati > Bacteroidota > Bacteroidia > Bacteroidia bacterium. The sequence goes on along the minus strand of JAWPMV010000002.1, from coordinate 22,543 downwards.
ATAATTTACCGTCTTTTTCAAAAAGATATGGAAATTCACTACCCTTTGGAGCTGGGGTTTCAACTCCACGAAAATGAAGGGGGACAAATTTGATGTCCGGCTTGTTTTCTGCACAACCGAGTACACACAAAAGGAAAAAATAAGTAGCAAGTTTCCGCATAGGATTATTTTTGAAAAGTTAATATAATGATTCATTGATTAAGCATACATTTTTTAGAGGTCTTAAACTTGGAATTGTAGAGGATAGCCAATTAAGGCGTATGCTTATGAATTTGTTTAGGGATAGATCGCTGCTTATGAGACCGTATTTAAATTTGGACAAGAGACCGATGCATTTACGATAGAACTAGAGAATATATATTTGCTTGAAAAATTACAGAATAAGAAAAATCGATTTTCTTGATTTAGAAAATACTTTTAATTGGCAGATTGAATAATCCAAGTTTGTGTAATTGAATAATTATATTGCCTTCTCATTTTAATACTTTTCGGAAAATAATCTTCCGAATGGTATTGTAAGCTAGGTTTTTATACTCAAGGTGTATGATATCCAATGCTTCCTTTGATTTGAACTCTTGTGACCTCAGCTTTCTATATTTCTCCCTAATCACGAAGTTTCTAAGCCCATTAGCATCTATCAGGTTCAATTCGGAAAGCTGTTCAAAAACATTATCCTTCATTAAGGATCTCAAGGGATTTTCTCTATTTTTTTTATGTTGAGGTTCCAAAATCTATGGCTATTAATTCAATTTTACAATCATGTGCATTTCATGACCCAAATACTTAGGGGATATGGCTACTGTAATATTCACACCACCATTATTGACTAATAATAATTTCAAATTCATTATGAGTTTGAGCTATTATTCATGGCTCTTCTTATTCTAAACAACAATGAATTAAAGTCTAAGTCGTATAATTGCTCTCTGAGGCTGCCTTCCTTTCATAATATTTCAACTATTTAAGACGAAAATGCTCAATTTATATGCTCAGCGATTTTTATTAGTATAATTGGTAATGAAGGACTTATACCTTATGGTTAGGCTTGTTTTAGTGAGGCTTTACTCTTTTAAAATATAACCTGAAATTAATCCCGATTTTTGAGTGAAACATATATAATAGTATACAATAAAAACTTTCTTTAACTAATTATGAATCAACCTACAGTTCTATCGATAAAAAACATGGTTTGCCAGCGTTGTATCCGAGTTGTGAAGGAAGAGTTGAAAATATTAGGCTTTGAACCAGACCATATTGAATTAGGAAAAGTCGTCCTAAAAAAAGAGTTGACCAAAGAAGAAGAAAACTGCATTAAACAAGCTTTGCAGGAGAGTGGATTTGAATTGCTTGGAGATAAGCAAAGTGAAACAATAGAAGCGGTAAAAAGGCTTGTAATTGAAGTTATTCACCATGAAAAGGAAAAGCCCGAGTATCAGAATTTTTCAGATTTCCTATCAAAAGAATTAGGAATAAATTATCATCATTTGACTAAGTTATTTTCTATGAAGGAGGGAATTACCATAGAAAAATATATTGCACTCCAGAAAATTGAGCGTGTCAAGGAATTTTTGGTTTACGGAGAGCTAAACATTGGAGAAATCGCCTTTGATCTCGGATATAGTAGTACTGCACATTTATCAGGACAATTCAAAAAAATTACAGGTCTTTCCCCATCTGCTTTTAGAAAACTAATTAAACCTGGACGAAAATCATTGGATGAAGTAAATCCCAAAAACTGATTGAAAGTATGTCCGCTTCTTTTTGTATAAATAAGACCTACTCCTGATACCTCCTAGACAAGGTTTTGGAAACATTAACCAAAATAATGTAAAGGTAATATCAACCTCAACAGGGATATTTGTAATAAATAATAAGAAGTATCATGATTCAAACTTATGAGATATCAGGGATGACCTGTAATAGTTGTGTAAAGCATGTACATCAGGCTTTGGAAGCAATATCTGGGATTAACGAAGTAAGGGTAGATTTATCAAGGGGTGAAGCCAGGATTGGAATGAACTCCCATGTAAAAACTGAGAAATTACAGAAAGCGCTGGATCAAGCAGGCAATTATACCATAAGCGAACTTCATTCGCCTATCATAGCAGAAACAGTTTCTTTATCAGAGGATATTCAAGTAAACAATTACAAAAGATTATTTCCCTTGTTTCTGATATTTGCCTACCTGATTTTAGGGGTGGGGCTAAGCCAGTTTGTGGCGGGAGAATGGAATAGCCAAACAGCTATGAAACATTTTATGGGGGGCTTTTTCCTCGTATTCTCCTTTTTTAAATTGTTGGATATAAAAGGCTTTGCTTATGCTTTCGCTGGCTATGATCCTATCGCAAAACGGTGGTTGGGATATGCATTTGTGTATCCATTTATAGAATTAAGTTTGGGGATAGCCTATTTGGGGGGAGCGAACCTTTTTTTGACAAATATTATCACACTCGTGATTATAGGAATAGGAACAGTAGGAGTAAGCCAGGCCTTGCTGCGGAAAAATGAAATTCAATGTGCCTGCCTGGGAACGGTTTTCAACTTACCCATGACAAAGGTAACGCTAACAGAAAACTCTTTAATGATTATTATGGCTTTGCTAATGTTATCAACTCTGCCTTAATTCAAATATTAATACTCCGAACTTCAGGAAATTTATCTGGAAGGAACCAGGCGAACAGCTCCTTTAATCCCCCAAAACGAAAATTTTCGCCCCTCAGAACCTTGTGGAATCAAGTCCTGCCTGTAGAATAGACTTAACTCAGCCATAGATTTATTCGTAAGCCTGAATCGACTGCCAATAGACGTGTAAATTCCCCCAAAATTGAAGTTGTTATTCCGGATCTCAGTTTCTTTAATAAACCGATCTTCCGATATAGAGTATTCGTATTCAAAGAATTGTTTTAAAAACAATTTTCCATAGATACCTCCATCGATGAATGGTTGCAAATGTTCTCCCTTATTCAATTCATAACGAACCCCTATAGGAAATTCCAAAGTTCGCGCATCTGCAAAAATCTCGTGTAAATTTCTGATTGATTGATCTTCTGAAATAGCAGGATACGTGCTTAATAGTTCGTTAAGCTCTTCTGGACGTCCATGGTCATCTATCTTATAAGAAAGAAAGACATGGGTTGTTCCTGTATAGAGATGGAACCTATCTGATAATGCTATTTCTAAATCTAAGCCGAATTCATAACCAGGTTCTGCTTTACTTATATCAGTGCTTATTCGCGGTAAGCCAACAAAGATTCCAGGTCTTAGAATTTCGACAAACTTTTTCTTATCGTTTTTTAGAAATTGGGATTGACCCTTATTATCCATATGGAAAGTAGATACGAGAAAAGAGGCATTAAGAGGGTTTTGAAGTTCCACTGTATTAAGGATATTCGAAGAAACCAAATCCAATATGGAACCCGGAAGGTACGCATCATTATTTGAAATCAAGCTCTGGCCTCCAGATTGAGTTTCAGATATAACCACAGCATCTTCATTTTTTAAGCTATTCCCAATTTTTGGTTCGTTTATAACTCCTTCTAATTTATTTTTTTCGTTACCATCAACTGGTTCTTTATGAACTAATGGTCCAGGTAAATGGACATTTAAATCTAGATTCTCTTCTTTATTTTCACGGTCATCGTTCTTGACAATCTCATTTGAAGATTTAGCTGAAGCGGAGTCTTCATTCTTCAGAGTAGGTGTATGATTCCCGTTTGTATTACTTTGAACCGCTACTAAATCTTCGATTTGCTTGTTTTGTTTTAACAGAAAGCCAATAAGAATCAGATTAGAAAAAAGAAGCAGAGCAACACCCATCTTTAACATATTGGGTGAAAAATAAAAAGGGCTCTTGGGTGCGTCTGACAATGTGCCAAGTGTACGGGATAATTTTTCCCAGTTTTCCTCATCATAGGTAGGATCTTCATAAACCTCAAATCTATCTCGGAGCCTACTCTCTATATTTTGTTCATCCATATTGTTCAAATCTTTCTGGGGCTAGCTGGGGGAGAAGTTTCCTCAGACTTGCTTTAGCCTTACTCAAGTTAGCTTTAGAGGTACTTACTGCAATACCGAGCTTCTTAGATATTTCTTTATGAGAATATCCTTCCAATACAAATAAATTGAATACAATTCGATATCCTGGACTAAGTCGTTGGATAAAATTAATGATTTCCTGTTCTGAAAGATAATCTAAAATTGAATATGAATCCTTATTAGATGAAGCATACACAATTTCAACTGTTTTTATTTTGTTTTTCTCTTTTCTGAACCGATCGACCGAAGTGTTTATCAAAATCCGTCTCAACCAAGCTTTGAATGAAGTTACCTGACTTCCTTTTTGCAACTGAACAAATACTTTTAAAAATCCATCATTAAGTATTTCCATTGCTTCCTCCCGAGAACCACTATATCGCAGAGCTATACCCATAGCATATCCATAATAGAGTTTATATAAACTTTCCTGTGAAGTTTTATCACCTAGTTTACATCCTTTGATTAGGGCCTCAATATTCGATTGATCTGTACTCACATTCTATATAGTTTGTTAAAAGTCTCCATAATTTATGAAACGTGAACTGAAATAAATATTGATTCTTTATCAATAACTGGCAGCCTTTTTTAACATATCTGCGACTTAGACTATAAACTTTATTTTTCTGGCTTTCCCAAATATTTTATCACAAGGAGACCTCCTAGGATTTTGATTTCATTTTTGACATGACTACTAAAAATATAAGAATAGTTTCTCAGGAAGACTCTATTTCCCCTATGTGTTCATTATGTGGCAAAAATAAAGCCAATCCTTTCTTCCGTCTTCCACAAATCCCTACTCAGAGTGGTGTTTTTAGTCCTTCACCAAAGCGAGCCTCTATGGTTTCAAGAAGTGATATAATTCTTTCATACTGCGATGCTTGCGGATTCATCTGCAATGAAGGGCATAATTTAGAAAAGCTGAAATTTGATTCAAATGATTTTTCTTTAGCCGAATCTTCTTCTTATCAAATATATATAGATCAGCTGACAGACCGATTAATCAAAAAATATAATCTATATGGAAAAAAGATAATAGAAGTAGGGTGTGGAGAAGGATATTTCTTACAGGAAATTTGTAGAAAAGGGAACAATATAGGAATAGGTTTTGATCCAGGACCTAAGAATAAATTAATTGAAAAGGAAACGCAAAATAGGTTGAAATTTATTCGAGCTTATTATAGTAGTAACTATCACTATTTACAGCCAGACTTTTTGGTTTGTCGCCTTCTTCTAGATTTGATTTCTGAGCCAATCACCTTTCTGAAGATGGTCAGGGAAAATTTAGGATCTAGCGAAAATCCAATTGTTTATTTTGAAGTTCCTAATACCAACAATATTCTTGACGAATTAAGTATATACAGTTTTGGCTATGAACATCGATCCTGCTTTACAAAGGAATCCCTGACGTACATATTCAGTTTATGCGGATTTGAAGTATTAGATATTTATTCCTGCTGGGAAAACAATTATTTGGCAATAGAAGCACGTCCAACTTCCTCGCTGCTAAGTATAGCTGAAATTCGCGAACTCCAGCGAAACGTAAATAAGAACTTAAAAGAGAAAACTATTCGGCTGAATCAAGCATTCCAAAAGTTAAAATCAGAAACAGATAAACGATTACACCAACTTCAACTTGAGCATAAAAAGGTCTTAGCTTGGGGGGCGGGGACTAGAGCAGTTACTTTCTTTAATGTATTTGATGCCAATGATCTTATACCATTCATTGTAGACATTAATGCAAGACGTCATGGAAAGTATTTGCCAGGAAGTGGACAAAAGGTAGTAGCTCCGGAATTTGTCCTCACATATAAGCCAGACCTTGTTTTGATAAGCAATCCTACCTACGCAGATGAGATTATTTCCCAGGTGAGGTCCTTGGGTCAACATCCCGAGTTTTGGATTCTCTAGCTCATTTTTATTAAAATACATGAAACTAAATTATATCGATGCGTTACGAGGACTTGCTATTTTAGGGGTTATGATTGTAAACACAGGCAGCTATGGCTTCAATGAATATCCCGATTTTTTTGATGCCTTAATAAGCCAGGGAGAACGAGGAGTACAACTTTTTTTTGTAGTCAGTGCATTCACGCTTTTTTTGTCATATCAATACCGTTTGGAAAAAGAAAGGAAAGTTGTTCGGAATTTCTTTATTCGACGATATTTTAGAATTGCCCCTCTTTACTACATCGGCATTGCTTACTATTTATGGCAAGATGGTTTCGGGGGCCGTTTCTGGTTGGGAAATGAACCCTTCGTAACGCCTTGGAATATTTTAGCAAATGTATTATTCATTCACGGGGTACGCCCAACATGGATTACAAGTGTAGTCCCTGGAGGCTGGTCTATCACCGCTGAAATGATGTTTTATTTACTAATCCCTATGCTAATAGGTCGAATTAAAAATTTGAACCAAGCGATTCACTTCACCTTAGGCACCTTTGTTTTGGCACAAATCCTCAAAGCGATAGGGTATCAGTACCCACCCATTGAGGAGATTGAATTATGGAAGGCCTATTTAAATCTTTACTTACCTGCTCAATTACCTGTATTTGGCTGTGGAATTATCGCCTACTTTATCGTAATAAAAAGAGATATAAGTGTATCAAAATTTAACTTAGGATCTTTGGCAGGCTTATTCTTAGCTACCATGATTTGGCCCAAGCTAATACCACCTAACATAGCATTTGGGTTGGGTTTTTTGCTATTGCTTTTGGCCCTCTCAAAATATGAGTTCAAATTTATAGTCAATTCACCCCTTCAATTTTTAGGTACAATTAGCTATGGGGCATATTTAGTACATTTTGCCGTACTTTATTGGTTGGGATACTGGAATTTTCTCGATTTTATCCAGCCAACTAATCCTCTTTGGGCCATTATAAATTACATTTTTCGATTATTTACCGTTTTAATCATAACCATTCCTATTTCTTATGTATCCTATAAGTTGATTGAACAGCCGATGCAAAAAGTTGGGAAATGGTTAATTAGATCGGGGATCTAGGAAATGTAATTTCCTTTCCTATTTTTGATGTTATCAAAAAAATAACGACATGCAAAATGTAAGATTCATTATATTTCTATTCTTAGTACTATTTTCATCAGTATCAAAATCACAGCATTCTGTGGCCCGTAAATGGAATGAGGTTCTACTTGAAGGAATTAGAAATGATTTTGCAAGACCAACTGTCCATGCCAGAAATCTTTTCCATACCTCAATAGCTATGTATGATGCATGGGCTGTTTTATCTGAAAATTCAGAAACTTATCTATTGGGAAAAACTGTACATAATTTCACCCTAGGGTTTGAGGGGTTTAATTATGAAGGGGATGTTAAAAAAGGCCGAGAGGAAATCATGAGCTATGCATTGGCTAGATTATTGAGGTATAGATTTCGAAATTCACCTGGGTCTATTGAAACTATCTCTAAATGTGATTCTCTACTTCGTTCTCTTGGCTATGATCCCAATAATCTGTCTATAAATTATACAAATGGGAGCCTATCTGGACTGGGAAATTATATCGGCCAAGGGTTGATTGATTATGGTTCCAATGACTATTCTAATGAAGAGGAAAATTACAGAAATGAATATTATGTACCCAGTAATTTCCCAATGGATCCGAACGATCCAGGAAATCCTTTCATAACAGATCCCAATAAATGGCAGCCACTGACATTTGACATTTTTATTGATCAAGCTGGTAACCCTATACCAGGGGACGTACCACCTTTTTTGAGTCCGGAATGGGGCAAAGTATTACCATTCGCGTTGCAAAATGATGATGTAAAAATCTTCGAGAAATTCGGTACTGATTTCTATGTTTATCATGATCCAGGCCCACCGCCATATTTACCCATAGAGCGATCAAATACTGACTTTACCAACTATCAATGGGGGTTTTCATTAGTAGCTTTATGGTCCTCACATTTAGACCCTAATGATTCTGTTTTATGGGATATATCACCAGCATCAAGAGGTAATATTCCTCTCGAGAACTTACCCACTACGACAGAAGGGTTGAAATCATTTTATAACCGTTATGAAGGCGGAGACATTGGAAATGGACACTCAATCAACCCTTATACTGGTTCTCCTTACGATCCTCAATGGGTACTTAGAGGAGATTATACACGAGTGCTGGCAGAGTTTTGGGCAGATGGGCCTGATTCCGAAACCCCACCCGGACATTGGTTTACGATTTTAAACTATGTAATTGATCATCCACTTTTCGAAAGGAAGTTCGAAGGACAAGGCCAAGAATTATCAGCATTGGAGTGGGACGTTAAATCGTATTTAACCCTGGCTGGAGCAATGCATGATGCTGCGATTGCATCATGGGGAATAAAAGGATATTACGACTATGTAAGACCTATTTCAGCAATTAGGTGGATGGGAGTTCGTGGACAATCCAGTGATCCTAATCTCCTCAATTATGATCCTGATGGATTGCCCTTGGAAGCAGGGAAAATTGAAATTGTTCAGGAAGGCGATCCCTTGGCGGGAGTCCAAGGTCAACATATAGGTAAAATTAAATTAAAAGCATGGAAGGGACCTGAATTTATAATAGATCCTGATACTAGTAAAGCAGGTGTAGGGTGGATTCTAGCAGAAAATTGGTGGCCGTACCAAAGGCCTAGTTTTGTAACTCCAAACTTTGCAGGATATATCTCAGGCCACTCAACCTTTTCTCGTGCTGCGGCAGAGGTGCTTACCTTACTTACAGGAGATCCTTTTTTCCCAGGAGGAATTGGTGAATTTGTAGCAAAGAAGAATGAATTTTTAGTATTTGAAGAAGGACCAAGTCAAGATATAATTTTACAATGGGCAACATATCGAGATGCCTCAGATCAAACCAGTCTTTCAAGAATTTGGGGAGGTATTCATCCCCCTGCTGATGATATCCCAGGTAGATTGATTGGAGAAAAAATTGGGGTAGAAGCATTTACAAAGGCAAAAAAATTATTCCAAGGTCTATATTCCCCTGGGCTAGAACCCCCACAATCATTTATATATCCCAATCCTATTTCAGCTAATGAAGAGCTTAATATTCAGCTTGAGACTTTGCAAGAGCAATCGGAATTTAAAGTAATTGGAGTCGATGGAAAAATTTACTTCTCAGACAGTGTTTTTTCAGAAAATGGAATTATCTCTTTTAGTCTAGATCTCTCACAATTGAGTCCAGGCTTTTATATTGTTGTTGTTTATGAGGATGATTCTATAAAGATGAATAAACTAATGATCGAATAGGAATTTCAATATTAAAGTTGAAGTTATTTCTGTTCGATTGCAGATGAAGCAGTCAAAATTCTACACATTTAGGGGTGTAATGCAAAAAATAGAAGAATATGATTGGGACTACCAAATCTTTTGGTCTTGTACTGGAAAAAAATGTCTGTTTCCAAAACCACACTCTTGCACTGATTTATTTGTCTTGTGCTGAAAATACCGCCCCTCGGAGTATAACCTTGCCAACAGGGACGACTTATACAGTAGGAGCAGGAATAAATACCAATGGCAGTGTTATTTCAAGTACGGGAGATATAAATGCAAGAGATGATATTGTTGTAGGCGCATCTGCCGGGGGAGATTTATCCGGGACTTATCCCAATCCGAATGTAGCTGCCATACAAGGACAGACCGTTGCTGCTACAGCTCCTTTATCTGGGCAAGTATTAAAGTGGAATGGAAGTCAATCGGCCAATGACAATTCTGGTTCAAGTATTTGGAGTGAGAATGGAACTATTGCTTATTATAACGGTGGCGATGTAGGCATAGGAACGAATGCTCCTACTGCACAACTGGAACTTTCATATAATAGTTCTCTCTCTGATCCGCAATTGTTTCTAAATGAAGATGAAAATAATTATGCCTGGATAATATTTGATAATAAAAATGGGAGTAATTACTGGACCATTGCTTCTTATATAGCGAGTAATAATAGAAATGACCGACTTAATAAACTTTATGAACAAGGAATTTACTTTTCAGTCTTATCAAGGGGCAGAAGTCTTTGATAAGATTGAGAAAGAAACACTTAAGCTCAACTGGGAAAGATTATTAAAAATACAAACGAAGCTTTCAGTTTTTCAAGGCTATGATTTTGTAACTACTTGGTACAAAAGCTACTCAGGATTTTTTACCCCATTACTTTTTTTAGCTTGGGACGATGACAACGAATTGGTGGGTCTATTACCTTTGGCTATACACAAAGAAAAGAACTATGTGGTTTGTGCAGGTGATGAACTTGCAGAGTACCATGGGTTTATTGCTGAAGCAGATTATGAGGAATCATTTGGAATACATTGCCTAAAAACCTTAAAGAAAGATTTTTCTTTTGGACATTGGCGATTGGGTTGGGTTGCTCCGGACTCCAATAGTTCCTGGACTAACAAAGAATCCTTGACTAAACATGGGATTTATTGTCATTTAGAGATTGCTACGGATCCTGTTTGGAATTTGGAAAATCCTGCCAAGCTGAAAAAAATAAAGAAACGGGCGAACGTAAAACGATGTTACCGTCAGTACAATGAACGGGGGAATTTTCGATACGAACGCATTTCAGGAACCGATAGGATGGAATTTCTTTTAAAGGAATTTTCCCGGCAAAGTGATTTCAAAAAAGAAGCCCTCTTTGGAAAAAGACTGTTTGAAACAGATCCTCATATAACGGATTTTTTAATAGCTCTACAGGAATTCCCAGAGATGAGTCATTTCTCTGTACTGTGGTTAGATGACAAACCTATTGCTTTTAACCATGGCTATGTAGACGGCAAAGAACTTTGTCTAGCGGGTTATACAAGCTACGATCCTTCTGAAAGCCGAAATTCTCCGGGAAAACTTCACTTGATAGAGCTGGCGCAGTCTGGGCCTGAAGAAGGATATACACTCATTGACTTGACTCCCGGAAAAGACGGATACAAAAGCCGCTTTGCAAACCATATGCGGGAAGTGAAAAAAATGACCTTTTACTTTAATGCGCGAGCCAAGGCTTTTGGTGATTTGAAACATGGGTTAAAAGAAAACGGTTTTCGTTTGTTCGCCAAAGCTGGAGTAAATGATTATGATGTCAAGTTTTGGAAAACCGAACTGAGGGCATATCTCAAAAGGTTGTCAAAAAGCGGGTTAAAGGGATTGGTTCATTTATGTTTGAACTTTATCCAAAGAAAGCATGAATATCGAGTCTTTCAAGTAATGAAACCTCAAGGGATTCCCGAGGCCTTAGGTCTGGGAGAGTCCTATGCGATTAAAAGGAATGACTTCTCGGACTTGGTTAACTACCATGAACCGCTGTACTATGTTTCCAGAAAAACCTTATTCCAAAAGTCATTAACACGCTTTTCGAGAGGAGATAAATTATACTCTCTGACACAAAATGGAAAACTTGTTTTTCTGGTCTGGGTGAGGAATGGTAAATATGAACTTAAATTGCCTGGAGCGAAGTATTCTCATCAATTCCCTGAAAATAGTCATGTTGCTTACGGATTTTGTGGCTTTGGAGACAAGGTGCCACAGGAAACCTTAGATGCTTTTTATCAGGAGATCATCAAAGATTGTAACAGCTTGGGAATCGCACAAATCTATTTCTGTTTTGGTTTAGAAGATATAGCCTCCCAAGAATTTGTCAAAAACAGAGGACTTGAAAAAAGGTTTACCCATTCGCATTGGCAAAGGTTCTACTTTATGAATAAGTCCTCCCATGTCGAACATGCAGAACATGTAGATCTTATTCACGCATAAGTTTAGGAGAGCGTAAAAATGTGCGGGGCAAAAATCAAGCTGCATCTGGAACTTTTTCTTGAATCTGCGCTATGAAAAAGAGGCAAGGGTACGTTTTCGGGCTCTGTTGCAAATACCAAGATTAAGCAAAAGATTGTTATCCGGTGGTCATTTTTTAGAAGTAATCGAACTGCCTGTCGACTAGGCGGATTTCACCCATGAGTTTGCTTTTCGCTCCATACATAAACAGATCAAACTGCCCCTTTTTGAACATACGCATGGTCTCAAATCCCTTGATTGTAGCATAGGCTGTTTTCATGGATTTGAATCCTAGAGTGGGTTTGATTAGCCGCTTTAGTTTCCCATGGTCAGCCTCAATAATATTATTTAGGTATTTGGCCTTTCGGTGCTCACTAAATTCTGCCAGACGATTTTCTTCTTTCAACATTTTTTTTGCTGCTCCATAGCTAGGATTTTGATCCGGATTAATCACACAGGGCTGTTGCCAATCCTTTAATTCTTTGATTGCTTTCTGTAGAAAGCGTTTTGGAGCTTTTGCACTCCGAGTGTGAGACAGATAAAAGTCGATGGTTCTTCCCCGTTTTTCCACGGCTCTGTAAAGATATTTCCATACTCCTTTTACTTTTATATAGGTCTCATCTACTTTCTGAGAATCCTTGAGAAAATTTCTTATATCATCGCATTTGCCATCTAAGATACAAACCAAATTATTTGCAAAAGGACCAGATAATGCCTTTCAGTTTAAAAATATGAAGAAACCCCAAATTGAATCCCACCAATCTTAGCAGGCGGATTACCAAGGATATCCTGTTGCTGCATATATCGGTAGTTAAGTCGAAAAACAGTTTGCCTAGTAGGCCTGAAACTGATGCCAGGCACAACTGCCCAAAGATCATCTGAAATATTGCCTCCTGTTTCCTTGAAATTTCCTGCGTTCCAATCGATATACTCCAATCGGCAAGCTACATTGATGACAGCCCGCTTAAAGCCAAAGATTTTTCGCTTTAGGATGGGTTGGACAATATCAATAAACCCGCCATGTTGACGGTTTCCAAATTGCTGTGTATAGGTCTCAGGAACATTTATTTTGATCCAAGCCCACTCTCCAACTATGTAGGTTGATATTCGGGGTATAGTAGTATTAAGGTCAACAGCAATCACATCTACTCGCCTTTTCTCATCCAGGACTAATCCATCTTCTTCGAATTTGTTATAAATCCCGCCCATATAAGAAAGTCCGATCTCCCCGATCATCTGATGGCGAACAGCCACTTTACCCGTAAACAAAGGTTGGCCATTACTGCTTTCCTCAAAACGGTCAGCATGGGCTTTAGAGGCAGGGAGAAAGGTCTTGTTTTCTGAATTGCTGATGATCGAATTATCAAAGCCATTGCTTAGGTACACTTCATACCCCAAAGCCCATTGCTTATGATACTGCTTTCCATACAGCCCAAAACCTACATTGCTCCAGGTGGCAGGAAGCATTTGGGTCATAGCGATAGGACGATCCACAAATTCCCATTTCGGTCCATCATGATTTTGATTAAAGGCACCAATAGGATTCATGATCACCCCGCCCCTGAAATTGAGGAGAGGATGTAATTCAAGATCTAAGGCCGCAAACTCGATAGCAATTTCCTTACCGCCTTCCTCCAATTCGATTTCAGAGAGAAATTTCAGTTTTCGGTGAATAGAAGAAGCAACAAAAAGTGTCATGCGCGGGATTCGAAAACTGTGCCCTTCCGTTACACCATCTTCGCCTATATATTGATAGTCTGCTTCTACATATCCTCCTACTGTAACAGGCATTTTCCCCACCTGCAGAAAAGGGCGATTGTAAACCGCATCCATATTCATGCTTTTTTGAAAGGAGGTATCAACCGGTGTCCTTATAAGTAGCGAACTATCAATCTGGGCGGAACCACAGAGACAGAAGAAAAGGAATATGCTTCCAGCTATCAGCTTCTTCATGCCAGATGTATTTTGAGGGTGTTAGTTTCAATGATAACAGGAAATGTTCGCAGAGATGCATCTGCAGGGCCATCTTGCACTTCACCCCTTTGAGTAAATTCACTACCATGTGCAGGGCATTGGAGCCGATTGTTATAAGCGCGTAACTCAGTACCCTGATGGGTACATCTCATCCATAAGGCCTGATACTCAGATGATGAAAACCTGTATACACTAATAGGATACTGAAGTTTGCTATGCTGGACCACTACATACTTGCGAAATCTTTTTTCTTCTTTCTTTATGATTTCGAAAGCACTCAGCGGGATTTCCAAGTAAGATTCAGTTAGCGTTCCATCTAGGAATTTAGTCCCTATACAGCTTTGCAGAAGAATCGGAATGCCCGTTAAGCCTAGGCAAACTGAACCACAAGTCGATAAAAACTCTTTTCTTTTCATTTTCCTCGTTTACAGGGATTCTAAAAACTGGATAAGAGCTTCCTTGTCTGACGGATTCAATGTTTGGTATTTATTACTGCTTTCTGCCGCCTCCCCTCCATGCATCAAAATAGCTTCCTCGATGCTTCTGGCTCTTCCATCATGCATCAGGAAATATTCCCCTCCTTGAGAATCGGGAGAAAGGCCCAGGCCCCATAAAGCGGGAGTTTTCCATTCAAAAGTTTCAGCCGATCCTTCTGTTACTCCATCATCCAACTGAGGTCCCATATCGTGAAGGAGCAGGTCAGTATAAGGATAAAAGGTCTTATTGGATAAGGCAGCAATGTCAGATTCGGGTGTTGTCCATTCAGGAGTATGGCAAGAACTGCATTGGATTGCAGTAAATAAGGATTTGCCTTTCATAACCTGTGGATCGTCGGATAACCTGGGCAAGGGAGCTTTCAGAGTTCTAAGATAGAACACAACGTCTTTTACCGTCTCATCTGTTACTTCGGGATCAGTAATCAACCCAGATGCAACATCCAGTGGCTCAAAAGTAGAAGTGATTCCCATGTCCTGATTATAGGCACCAACGGTTTGTTGAAGCAAATCTATTGCAGCTGCCTTTTTGCCAAATCGCCCAATGTATTTTCCATCCTGTGGCTGGTGATACCACTTCGGAATAAAATATTCAGGAGGACTTATAAAGTTGGGCACACCCGAGATGCCATTCTCGTTAGCGTCATTGGGATCAGCTTGTTCCAGGATTTGCTCGTCAGTCAGTGCTGCGAGAAGGCCCAATCCTGTAACCGCCGGAGGGGTAAATTTCATAAAAGGTGAGCCTTCCGGCACTGTTTCTGGTTCGTAGCCAGGAATAGCCCGGTGTTGCAACTGCGGACCTCCAATGGATACATCAGGCATTGTATTGGGTGAAATCTGTCCAAACCTTGTTAGGGTAGTAAAAGGGTGCCCTTTCCCATCCCCAATATGGCAACTGCCACATGAAGTGGCAACAAACAAAGGTCCTAGTCCGGTTTCAACCGTAAATACTTCGTCATTAAAGGCAATATCCCCTGCCAGGAATTGAGCCTGTTCAGCGGGGCTTAAACCTTCGATTGGGCCATCCAGTAGTTCATTTTCAGGAGGAGCAACAGGAATGATCTTTTCACAAGCGATGGAAAGGATCACTAGCCAAAGCAGAAAAAATACTTTGGCTGGTATGATTATTCTCATAGCTTTTTATTAGATTGGAATAAAAAAAAATTTAAACTAAACTTAAAAACAATTTAGACAAATCTAATAATATTTATGGCCTATCAAAAACCGAAGAGGACTATGACCGTTTCCAAAAAGTTTGCTGACAATGTATTTGTAGAACATATTCCTGAACCTTAGGTTTTTAAAGTAATTTCTTCAACATTATCCGCTACAATCCGTACATTTGCGTGAATAAATGAGAATCTTGTCCTACATAATGAGTTTCTATATGCTGCTTATGGCATTTTATCCTTGCCTGGATATAGAGCCAGTTGCACAGGATGATTCTCACCTGGTAAGCATCAGTGAAAACGATCTATTAAATCCTTCTCCTGCTGAGGATGAAGGTGAACATGATGAAGGACACTGTTCTCCCTATTGTATGTGTCATTGTTGCCACACCCATATCGTTATTGGCGATTTGCCCTTATTTCCACTTGTATCAATCCAATCTCCTCCTCATGGGTTTTATTCCAACCTGAGAACCAACGAGGTGATTCTTCCGTTTCTTCGCCCTCCTATAAAGCTTAGCTGAATTTAGTAGGTCCCTCTGACCTGATTTGGCCTTGCTCCTTATGAGCATAAGGCTAAGCTCATTTCATTCATTACATATTATCAGCTAAGCATGATTGATAACATTATTGCTTATTCCATTCGGAATAAGTTCATCATAGGCCTGCTGGTGTTAGGTCTGATTGGCTGGGGTTTGTACTCATTGCGGCAATTGCCCATTGATGCGGTCCCCGATATTACCAACAATCAGGTACAACTCATCACGCAGACTCCTACATTGGCCGCCCAGGAGGTAGAACAGTTTATTACCTATCCTGTAGAACTGGCCATGCAAAATTTGCCGGGGGTGGTCGAAATCCGATCTATCTCCCGCTTTGGCCTATCCGTAGTAACGGTGGTCTTTAGAGAAGACATGGGGACCTATTTACCCCGTCAATTGGTCTCTGAACAATTAAAGGTTGCAGAAGCAGAAATTCCTCCTGGACTTGGTAGCCCGGAAATGTCGCCCATCTCAACGGGCCTGGGAGAGATCTATCAATACGCCCTACATGTTAAACCTGGCTATGACAGCCTGTATTCTCCTATGGAACTGAGAAGTATCCAGGATTGGATTGTCAGGCGACAACTCTCTGGTGTTGATGGAGTCGTCGAGGTTAACAGTTTTGGAGGCTTTCTCAAACAGTACGAAGTTGCGGTAAATCCCGAGCAGCTTCGGGCCATGAATGTAACTATGGCTGAAGTATATCAGGCCGTTGAGAAAAACAATCAAAACACCGGAGGAAGCTATATCGAAAAAGGACCCAATGCCTATTTCGTTCGCGGTGAGGGCCTGGTCAGATCCCTCAAAGACATTGAAAAAATTCCTGTCAAAACCGTCGAAAACATCCCGGTTCGCATTTCAGATGTCGCCAAAGTCCAGTTTGGTCATAGCCCTCGCTATGGAGCCATGACCAGTAATGGCGAAGGGGAAACTGTCGGTGGGATCGTCATGATGCTCAAGGGAGCCAATTCAGCAGAAGTAATCGAGCGGGTACAAGCCCGAATTGAGCAAATACAGCAAAGCCTGCCTGAAGGCATTACCATTGATCCCTTTATTGACCGAAGTAAACTGGTTAACAAAACTATCAAAACAGTAAGTACTAATCTGATCGAGGGTGGACTGATCGTCGTATTTATCCTGGTTCTACTGTTGGGTAATCTCCGCGCCGGTTTGGTGGTAGCTTCTGTCATTCCCCTGGCCATGCTCTTTGCCATTGCTATGATGAATGTTTTTGGCGTTTCAGCTAACCTCATGAGCCTGGGGGCCATTGATTTTGGTCTCATTGTAGATGGAGCGGTCATCATTGTAGAAAGTATTGTACATAGGCTTTATACCCAGCATAAAAACCAGGTGCTGACGCAGGCAGAAATGGACAAATCAGTCAGAACCTCTGCTATCAAAATCCGAAACTCTGCGGCTTTTGGGGAAATCATCATTTTGATTGTCTATCTCCCTATCCTGGCCCTGGTAGGGATCGAAGGAAAGATGTTTGCTCCCATGGCCCAAACGGTAAGCTTTGCCATTTTGGGAGCCTTTATTCTTTCCCTGACCTATGTTCCGATGATGTCTGCGCTAGCTTTATCCAAAAAAATAGAAGTAAAGCGCACCATTGCTGATCGTATTATAGAGGTACTCCAACGAATATATGATCCCGCCATTCGGTTTTCTCTTCGATTCCGCTCGCTAGTCATTGGGGTAGCAATTATACTATTTGGCCTCAGCCTTTGGCGGTTCTCGAATATGGGGGGAGAATTTATTCCTCGCCTGGAGGAAGGCGATCTGGCCATCAATGCCACCATCAAAACCGGAAGTTCACTTAGTCAGACTATCGAAACGATGAACCGCCTGGAAGGAATTTTGATGAAGTTTCCAGAGGTAGAAGAAATCGTTACCCGGATTGGCGCAGCAGAAATTCCCACAGACCCGATGCCTATCGAAGCTGGTGATTTGATTATCGTCTTGAAAGACAAGGACGAATGGACAACCACAGGGAGCCAGGAAGAACTGGTCGAAAAAATGAAGGAGGCTATGGCAGTAATTCCCGGAGTCAATTTTGAGTTTTCCCAGCCCATTGAACTTCGATTCAACGAACTCATGACGGGAGTACGCTCTGACATTGCGATCAAGATTTACGGGGAAGATCTGCAGCTCTTGTATCAAAAAGGACAGGAGGCCAATGCAGCCATTCAAGTCATAGACGGAGTGGGTGATACCAAATTAGAACAAATCGTTGGCCTTCCCCAAATGCAGGTACAGTACGATCGAGATAAAATCGCTCAATATGGATTAAATATTGAGGATTTGAATACCTTGGTGCGAACTGCTTTTGCTGGCGAGGTTGCAGGAGTGGTGTTTGAAGGGGAAAAACGTTTTGACCTGGTTGTAAGGCTGGAAAAGGCCTTCCGGCAAGACATTCAAAACCTGCGTGAACTGTACTTAACTCTCCCCAATGGGAACAGTGTTCCTCTTAATGAAATTGCAAGCATTGAATACCAAAATGCGCCCATGCAGATCAGCCGGGACGACACCAAACGTCGGATTGTCCTGGGAGTGAATGCCAGAGGAAGGGACGTAGAAAGTCTGGTTGGTGAAATTGAACAAACCCTTCAGGAGAAGGTTGATCTTCCACCTGGCTATTATATTACCTATGGCGGTCAGTTTGAAAACCTGCAGGAAGCCAAAGCCAGGCTGAGCGTTGCTGTGCCAGTGGCCTTGCTCCTTATCTTTACTCTACTCTATCTGACCTTTCATTCTCTTGGGCAGGCTTTGCTTATTTTCACCGCGATTCCGCTTTCAGCCATTGGAGGCATTTGGGCACTTACCCTACGCGGTATGCCTTTCAGTATTTCGGCGGGGGTTGGTTTTATTGCCCTGTTTGGCGTCGCAGTACTTAACGGGATTGTCCTGATTGGCTATTTCAATGATCTTAAAAAAGAAGGTGTGAATGACGTCAGAGAACGCATCCTGGAAGGAACCCGTGTGCGTCTGCGCCCTGTCATCATGACTGCTGCCGTTGCCTCATTGGGATTTTTACCGATGGCTCTTTCAACTTCAGAAGGCGCAGAGGTGCAAAAACCCTTGGCAACTGTTGTCATCGGAGGCTTGATAACAGCCACTTTGCTTACGCTTCTAGTGCTGCCTGTTTTATATCGGATTTTTTTTGATGAGAACCGCTCAAAAGCACAGCCTTCTGCTTCCGGGATAATTTTGAAGGGATTATTTGTTTTATGCCTAAGTATTCCACTAACTAGTATGGCACAACGTCCCCTGAGCGCTGAAGAAGCAGTGCAGTTGGCTTTAGACAAGCATCCTTCAATACAAACAGCGGTTCTTGGAGTGGAAAGACAACAAGCTCTTCAAAAAAGTGCCTTTGATCTTCCAGCGACATCACTTTCTTATGGTCGCGGACAGTTTAATACTGCTGCCCTGGATAATCAATGGCAGTTAAGTCAACGTTTTTCGCTTCCACAGGTATATCAGCGCAATGGCGATCTGTTAAAAGCGAAGACAGACTTAGCAGAACGAGCCAAAGACATCAGTGAAAACCAACTCCGCAGAGAAGTACGTTTGGCTTATCAAACCTGGCATTTCTGGCTTGAACAGCGAAATCAATATGATTCTCTGCTTGTGTACTATCAAGATTTCCTGGAAGCTGCGGATCTCCGTTTTCAGACTGGGGAAAGCAATCAAGTGGAAAGCCAATTGGCAAAAGCAAAATTCCAGCAAATTCAGCTGGACTATCAGCAAGTGCTCAGTCAGATAGCCATGAGCCACCGGACTTTGCAGCAATGGCTCAGTACCACTGATTCGCTCATGGTTCCGCTTAATACGGTTTATTCTTCGTTTCCTTTACCGGGAGGTGCTGCAAGTAATATTGGGGGAAACCCTGATCTGATTTTTGTTGAGCAGCAAATTATGGTAGCCGAAAAATCACAGAAGGTCGCTCAAGCGCAGCTTTTGCCCCAATTCTCAGCTGGATACTTTCGCCAGCAAATTGATGGAGCTAGTGGTTTTCAAGGATGGCAGGTAGGCATATCGGTTCCCTTGTGGTTGCGGGCAAAGAAGGCTGAAAGTCAAGCGCATGCCATCGAGCGGAAAGTGATTGCTAGTCAGGCTGAAGATACCCGATTAAGACTTAGTTCAGCCTGGGATCAGCTACATCGGCAATATCAAACCGCCAGGCAACAACTTACCTTCTATGAAACAGAAGGCCTTAAGCTGGCAGAGGATCTAGTCCAAAGTGGAACTCTGGCTTACCGGGCTGGCGAGATTGATTATGTGGCCTATATCCAGAACCTCGATCAAGCCTTTGCGCTCAGGATTTCCTATTTGGAAAGCATACGAAAAACCAATCAGGCCGTTATTGGCCTATCTTATCTCTTAGGTATCTAATCCATTTTGAGTAACAAAATCATGCAAAGAATTTCATATTATATATTCCTCATAGCTGCTGTAATAAGCATTTTGCTCTTCAGTAGCTGTGATTCAAAAACGGCTTCTACTGAGGCGACATTGACTGAAGATGAACACGAAGAAGAGGCTGGTCCTGAAGGGATCGCTATCTTTACCAGCCAGCAGATTGAAGCGACAGGACTTAAAACAGGTAGCTTCCAGGAAATGAAACTGGCTGGGTATGTTAAAGCTAATGGGATGCTGGATTTACCCCCTTCCAATCAGGCAGCTATCAATCCTCCCCACAAAGGCTTTGTCGAAAAGACACGCTTTCTCGAAGGTGATTACATCAAAAAGGGAACTGTTTTAGCCGAACTATCGCATCCTGATTACCTACAACTCCAACAAGAATATTTGGAAGTGAAGAGTCGTTTGACATTCCTGGCCCTGGAACTAGAGCGGCAGCGAACCTTGGCGGCTGCTCATGTTAGTGCCAAGAAAAAATTGCAGGAAACAGAGGCAGAATTCAATGCGATGACTGCGAAGCAAACGGGCCTAAAAGAACGCCTCAACTATATTGGGATTTCAACCCAAAACCTGGAGACAGGTACCATACAGCGGAGGATTGCCATTCGGGCACCCTTTTCTGGTTATATCACTAAGGTAAATATTCGCCTTGGAGCCTTAGTTGAACCAGAAAACACCATGTATGAGATGGTTGATAATCGGCACATGCATTTAGAACTCAAGGTATTTGAAAAAGATTTGTTTCGGATCAAAAAAGGGCAAAGAATCACCTTCCGACTACCTACTCAGGGAAACAAAACCTATGAAGGCGATGTGCATTTGATTGGGAAAGAATTTGATCAAGATAACCGCACGGTCAATATTCATGGCCATCTGACAGAGGAACACTCTGAATTTATCGGGGGCTTATATGCAGAAGCGCAAATCTGGTTGGATGCCCTTACGGTCCCCGCACTTCCTGAATCAGCCATCGTCAGCGAGGAAGGACAGTCCTATATCTTTGTCGAGTTACCCGAAGATGTATCTCTCGAAGAGTCAGAAGACCATAATGAGAGTCAATTTCGCAAAGTGTTGGTACGGACCGGGGTAACGGAAAACGGCTTTACAGAGGTATATTCGATAGAGTCCCTTCCTCCTGATGTCAAAGTTGTCCTCTCAGGAGCTTATTATCTGATGGCAGAAATGAATAAAGGCGAGGCAGAGGAGGATCATTAACCCAAAAGGAGGCCATTTGATTGCGAATGGCCCTCCTTCCTTGTTTTTTAACATTACAGTTAATCCTCATGAAAAAATTACAACTTGAAATACCCGTTCTGTTGCCAGAAATACCAGACGAAAAGGACCGATGTGTTGAGCGGTTAATTCTCGCACTAAAACCCCAAAATGGCATAGAAGATGCCCACATAAAAGAAGGTGAACCTGCTCAGCTTTGCATTCATTATGACCCTCAAATCATTTCCTTGAACAAGGTAAAAACACTTGCCCAGCAAAACGGAGCAAGTCTCACCGATCGTTATCGCCATCTTCTCATGGATGTAAAAGGCATCCGCCATCAAAGACATGCCAGGAGCATAGAGCAGTCGTTGGTGAGAGTAGAGGGGATTGTTGAAGCATCCGTTTCAGCTAGCGGAGTAGTCCAGCTAGAATGGGACACTCAGCATATTACCCAGAAGGAAGTTGAAATAGTCATCAAAAAGACGGGCCTTAAAATCGTTCAGGCAACCGCTAAGGAGCATGAGCATAAAGATGGAGAAAAACATGATCACGAACACGGACACAGTGAGTTTTTGGGAGAAAATACAGAACTCTATTTTGCCATTGGCAGTGGGGTGTTTTGGCTTTCGGGAGTACTACTGTCTTTTCTAGAAAATATTCCAGAGTGGCTTACGATTTCACTGTACGTGATCGCCCTTATATTAGGCGGTTATTTTACATTGCTCGAAGCCATAGAAACCATTCGCAAAGGAAAATTTGAGATTGATTTTCTTATGCTGGTTGCAGCAGCAGGAGCTGCTTCTTTGGGAAAATGGCAAGAGGCTGCCTTGCTCCTGTTCTTGTTTAGTCTCGGTCATGCGCTAGAGCACTATGCCATGAATCGGGCAAGAAAATCTATCGCTGCTCTTTCTGACTTAGCCCCGGCCACTGCATGGGTT